>JBGTSH010000127.1:0-26432 GCA_041940405.1 Polyangiaceae bacterium | reverse complement strand
TCGGCGTGCTCTACGACGGCGAGCCGCTGGCCGGTGCGGTCATCGCGCCCTGTCTCTCGACGCGGTGGCATGGGCACCGCGAGGGCGAGCGCGGCGAAGCGTTTCGCAATGGCGAAGCTTGCAGGGTGAGCGAGACGAGCGCGATCGAGCGAGCGCTCTGCGCGACCGGGTTTCCTCCCGATCGATCGAAGAGCCCCGACAACAACTTCGCGTCGTTCGTCTCGGTGAAGCGGAACGTCCAAGCCGTGCGTCGATGCGGCGCCGCCGCGATCGACATCGCCTTCGTCGCCGACGGGACGTACGACGGCTACTGGGAACGACGTCTTCACATTTGGGACGCAGCAGCTGCTGCTGCGTTGGTCCTGGCCGCGGGCGGGCGCATCACTGCGCTCGATGGGAGCGCTCCTCGCTATCGGTCTGGCCACATCGCGGCGACCAACGGCCACATTCATGACGCGCTTGTCACCCTGATTCATCGAGACCCCGGGACGATCTGACCTGGCGTGTGTGACAACGTGGCATAGCGCGCCGGTTCGAGAGCGATGCGGACGCGCAATTTGCTGCGCGAGTCGCGGCGCGCCGCCACGGTCCGCCGATTGCAGATTCGGCCAGCTCCGGCAATCGCCGGACCGAAAGGGTGGGCCACATGATCGGGGTGGATTCGGAAGGCGTGGCGGTCGTCGCGCGTGAAGCGAACGCGCACGTCGCGACGCAGCTCGCAGCGAACAAGAAGCTCGGCCAACCCGGTCCCCGTCCGCGGGTCCTGCTCGAGAGGCTCGAAGAGCGGTGCGCCTTCGAGCGAGCCACCGTGCGCCTGTACGAAGCCGTGCTGGCCAAGGTGATCGAAAAGGGATCGTTCGACGGCGGCCCCACGCGCGACCAGCTCGCCCTCTTCGCGCGTGCCGAGCTCAACCACTTTCAGCTCCTCGCCGCCGCGCTCTTCGCCTTCGGCGGTGATCCTTCCGGCGACCATGCATGCAACCAACCGTCGTGCGCCGCGGTCAACGCGATGACCCGAAAGGTCCGCGATCCGAGCACCTCGATGCTCGAAGCGCTGCAAGCGATCCTCGTCGCCGAGCTCGTCGACGCAGAGGGATGGGAGGCGCTGCTCTCTCTGTGCAGGCTCGCCGGGTTCGAAGGTCTCGCGGACCGCTTTCAGGCGGCGCGGCGTGAGGAGGTGGGCCAACTGGTGGCTGTGCGCGCGTGGCTGGAGGCGAACGCGATGGCGAGGTTGGAGGCAGCGGACAGCGAGGTCACGGCGGCGCCGTAACGCACGCAGTCGGGCTACGCGAGCTCGGCGCTTCAACCCGCGCAGCGCGGACAACACACCGCGAGGTGATGCACCCTCAGCCCGCAGGCGGAGCAAGGCTTCTTCGGATCCGACCGGAGCTGGTCCGCCGAGAGCTGGAGCGGCGCATCCCGTCCACCGTCGCGCGTGCACCAAGCGCAGCTCGGTGCGCCGTCGGGCATCGGCATCACGCAGTACGGACAGCAGGGCACCGGCGGGTGCGGCGCGGCTTGCCAGATCGCCGGAGGCATCAGCGGGGACGCCCATCGAACCGGAAATCCGCGTGCGGCGGCCAGACGCCGCAGCGCACACGCTTGTGTCGAGATCAACCCACCGACCGCCATGGGCTGTTTCACCCAGTAGCGTTTGTGACGCTCGAGCACGTCTTGGACCGACGCCTCGAAGCCGGCCGCGTCACCTGCGAGCCATTGATAGCAAGCGCGGAGCATCGGGTAGTCGAAGGCGTCCATCTCCTCGAGCGCCTCCGGCACCTCGAGCGTGTCGGCGTCACAGCGCTCGATCGCATCCTCGAGGTGACGAGCGTGCTCGCCGTCGAGCTGGATGAGCGACCGCAGAAACCGGAAGTACGGGATATGATAACCGTTGAAGGACACGCCTTCCGGAGAGAGCACCGCCTCGTCGACCGCGCAAAGCCAGCTCTGCGAAAGCGCGTCGTTGCATGCGAACGCGTCCCACATCGCCGATGTCCAGCCCGGCGCGGTGACATAGGTCGGATCGTTCTCACCCTCGACCGTCATCACTTCCGAGTCACCGAGATCGATCGAGCACGCGCGCCCTCGGCGCATCCGGTTTGCAAAGAGAAGCGCGCTCGCACGAGCCGACCGGCGCAGCCACACCACACCATCCTCGGCGAGCGGTATCGCAACAATCCCCGCCGCTAGCTCTTGCGCACGCCGTGCGTACGTCGGCAAAAGGTCGGGCCGGTCCGGAATCAAGTCGGGGAGTGACTCCAAAAACTCGCGCGTGTTGTCCGTCTTTTCCGCGAGCACATCGCGCCGAAAAGCGTGGGGCGGGATCGTCGTCATGTCCGCAGCACACTCTATCGCTTCATCCTCGGCGGAGTAGCCTCAAGCCTCGACAGGCCCCAACAGACCCACCCGTTCTCTGCGTTTTCCACGCGAGCGCCTGGCACGGTGCTTCCTTGCGAGATCGAGCATGGCACCTCGCACCGATGCGTCATCCGAGCCGAATCGGGCGAGCGTGCTCGGGCGCTTGGCGCTGGGCATGGCGACATTCGGCTCCGCGACGCCCGTCAGCAAGATCGTGACCGGCGCGATGCCGGTCTTTGTCGCCTCGGCGCTGCGCGTCGCCCTCGGGGCGCTTGTGCTGGCGCCGTTCGTCCTGACCCAACAGGACCGCGCGGCGCGCCTCGAATGGCGCGACTGGGCGCTCGTGGCGGTGATCGCGGTGTTCGGCATGTTCGGCTTCTCCACCTTGATGCTGTACGGGATGAAAGAGATCTCCGGGGTGGCGGGCGCGATCGTGATGAGCACGTCGCCCGCGGTGACGGCCGCAGGCTCGATGCTGTTCTTGAAAGATCGGCCTACCTGGCGAAAGCTGGTGGCGGTTGCGCTGGCCGTGTCCGGTGTGGTCATTCTGCACCTGGGCACGTCGTCTTCGGACGACGACGGCACCCGGCCGATCCTGGGCATGGCGCTCGTGTTCGGCGCAGTCGTTTGCGAAGCGATCTACACCCTGGTCGGCAAGAAGGCCGCCGAGCGAGTAGCCCCCACACGCGTCGCCTGCCTCGCGGCGTCGATGGCGCTGCCTCTCTTCATCCCTTTCGCCGTCTGGCAGTGGTCCGACTTCAAGCCCAGCCAGGTGAGCACCGGCACCTGGGTCGCGCTGGCCTGGTATGGCGCCGGAATACTCGGGCTCGGCACGTGGCTCTGGTACTCGGGCGTACGAGCGGCACAGGGAGCAGTCGCTGCGGCGTTCATGGGGGTCATGCCCTGTTCGGCGCTGGTGTTGTCCTACGCGCTGCTCGGCGAGCCGTTTCGATGGATTCATCTCGCCGGATTCGTCGTCGTGCTGGGGGGCGTTGCGCTGATCTCGCAGGAGCACCACCGAATGGAGAAGCACAAAGCGAGCGAGCGCGGCGCGCCGCCAGGCGCGCGGTGAGCGAACCACCTACGCCAAGCCGGCGGGCTTCACGCGAGCTCAGGGAAGAGCGCCCGAGAACGTCGTGCTCGACGCACCACCCAGCTCGCTCTTCGCCAACTGTCCGAGATCGACGAGCGCGGGCGCGGCGCCGTCGACCGAACGGGTCACGCTGCCGAAGAGGAACCGGACAGGGCTGGAGCTGCCATGACCCGATGCAGCGACGCCTTGGATAGGGAGCGCGACGCCGAAGCTCTGGGTCCGGATGAGCTTCCACGTAGCTCCGTCCTGCGATGCGTAGCCGCGCGCTGTCGCTCCGTTGCCGCTCGGCTCGACCACGAGGCGGACGTACGCCGCGGCGTCGTCGTCGATCGTGTCGGATGCATTGATCGGCACCTCGTAGGCGTCGGTGCTCGCTCCGTTCGATGCGCGCACCTGAACACGGATCACGTGCTCGTCGGCAGGTCGGCATACGGCGAAGCTCGCGCTGCCGGCGCCCGCGCCCGCGCGCGCGACGAGGCAGCCCTTCGCCCAGGGCTCGACATGAGAGCTCGCGACCGAGACGAAGGCGGTCGTCTCGGTGGCTTGAGAGCCGACATCTTCTGACAGAAGCGTCATCGAATCGCTGCCCTCCCACATGTCGCCGCTCGCGACCTCGACGCCGAACAGGTCGGCGGTCTCTGCGGTGGGAAGCGCACAGTTGGAGAAGCACCGGAACGGATAGCCGCCCGCGCCGTGCGTCGTCGCCCAGGGATCCTGGTGCAGGTTCACTTGTTCGTGCCGAGGAAGTGCGCGCCGGCGCCGAGCGCCTCGGACCAGAGACCTTGGTCATCGAGATCCCAGACACGGGACAAGACGCCGCCGGCGCGCGCGCTCGCTGCCTTGCTCGCTTCTTCGGGCGGGAAGTTGAAGATGATGACGTGGCGCTTTCCGGCCTCGTAGTCCGGCAGGTCGCAGCCGCTCGTGGGTGTCGGCGCGATGAAGGCGCTGCGATCGAGCGCCGTGTCGCCGCCCTCCACGTATTTCGGAAGCTTCGCCGTGGCGGCGCACCCTCCGCCGCCGGTCAGCGCGAAGGCGAAGCGGCCGCGCATCGACGCGAGCGCCGGCCACGAGCATCGCCCGGCCACCGCGTCGCGCAGGTCGGCGGCGCCCGGACAGGCGTCCATCAGAGAGCTCGGCGTGACGAGCTCGTCAGGTGAAAACGTGGCGGCGACACGCGCGTCGAAGTCCTCGGGCTCATGTCCGCCCGCCGCCCAGTCCGTCTTCAGGTCGACGAAGATCGTGATGAGCTCGTGATCCGGCACCGCGTCGTGAAACGCGCGAAGCTCGCGCAGGCAATCGGAGAGGCGATGGCACGTCGTCGGATCGCCGGGGCCGGCGTGATAGACGTACCAATCGCCGGGAACCGGAGGCCACGAGGAGCCCTTGTCGACGTGGATGTCGAGCTCGAGGCTGCGCACGCGGTGGTACGCCATCTGGTCGAACAGCGGCTCGAGCCTCTCGTAGCTGTTGTGCGACGACTTCTGCTGCACGTCGAAGAGGCTCGCGCCGCTCTCGACGCCGCCCCCGACACCGGTCGAGGTCGAGCTGCTGGTCGTCGAGGCGGCCGTACTCGGCTCGCCGCCGGTCGAGGTGGATGTCGGGCCGCTGCCGGCAGCACCCTCGCCGCTCTCCCCTCCTTCTCCGTCGGACGGGCTGGATCCGCCGTCGCAACCGATCGCGAGGGTGAGCAACAGGGACGAAAGGCAGCTTCGAAGCACCAGAGGCGCCAACTTCGCAAACGCGGTGCCACGCCGGACTTACTGCATTTCAGGGGATTTCGAGCCCTCCTGGATCGGCAGCTCACCAGGCAAAGTGGATCCTGACGTGGCCTCGCGACCGATGACGCGTTAGGCCTCCGTCCGCGTGGATCTCGTCTACTTCGCGCTTCTCTGCTCCGTGCTCATCTTCGTGCACGAGCTCGGGCATTTCGTCTGGGCGAAGATCTTCGGGGTCAAGGTCCTCACCTTCTCGATCGGGTTCGGCCCGAAGATCCTCCGGCTCCGAGGGCGCGAGACCGAGTACTGCATCGGCCTCTTGCCGCTCGGCGGCTTCGTGAAGATGCTCGGCGAGACGCGACAAGAGTCCGTCTTGCCCGAAGATCGATCGCGAACCTTCGAAGCGCAGTCGCTCTACAAGCGCGTCATCATCGTCCTCGCCGGACCGGCGATGAACGTCCTCTTCCCGGTGCTGCTCTACTTCGTCGTGCTCCTCGGCGAGGGACCAGCGGCGCCACCGACGATCGGAACCGTCGCGCCCGGCCACCCCGCCGACGGCAAGCTCTTCCCCGGCGATCGCGTGCTCGAGGTCGGCGGCGAGCCGGTCTACACGTTCGCCGAGCTCCGTCGCGAGATTCAGCACAGCCCGAACAAGGAGCTGACGCTCACCGTCTTTCGCAAGAACGCTCGCGTCGAGGTGAGCGTGACGCCGCAAGAGGTGCGGGTCGAGAAGCCCTTCGAGATCGTCGACACCGTAGGCACGCTCGGGATCGGACCGAGCCAACCTGCAGCGGTGATCGGCGTGCCGAGGACCGACTCGGCTGCGTACCGCGCCGGGCTTCGCACCTTCGACGTCGTCATCGAAGTGCGCGGCCGCCCGATCAAGCGCTTCGTCGATCTCGAGGAAGCGCTCGCCGAAAACCGCGGCGAGACGGTGCCCGTCACGTACCTCCGGCCCATTCATGTCCCGAACGCGCTCGGCGCGATGGCCGATCTCGCGGTGTACGAGCCCGGCGTCGCCGCGCTCACGCCCGACGCCGCGCAGGCGACCTTCCTCACCAGGACGGGGATGGAGCCGGCCGATCTCTACGTGTTCGACGTGCCCGAAGGCTCGGCAGAGCACAAAGCAGATCTGCGGCCGGGCGATCGCATCCTCGCGGTCGACAACCAAGAGGTCACCGCGTGGGTGACCTTCGAAGAGCTCCTCCGCGCCAAGCCCGATCAGCCGCACACGATCACGTTCGATCGGCAAGGCCAGCGAAGGAGCGGCATCATCCAGCTGCGGCGTGAGCTCTACGTCGACGAGTACGGCGGTGAGCAGTCGAGGTACGTGCTGCGCGCTCGCAACTGGGCCCCGCTCGTGCCCGAGCCATTGGTCGAGAGCCCCCACCACGTGCGCACGGCGTTCGTCTCGGCCGTCCAAGAGACCTACGACGTCGCGCGATTCATCATGGTCGGCGTCGTGCGCATCGCCGAAGGAAAGATCGGCATCTCGACCCTCGGCGGCCCGATCAGCGTGTACGACGTCGTCGGCGAGCAGAGCGCGAAGGGCGTCAGCTACTTCATCTGGGCGATGGCGATCATTTCGATCAACCTCGGCCTCATCAACCTCCTCCCGATTCCGGTGCTCGACGGCGGACACCTCGTCTTCTTCGGGTTCGAGGCGCTGCTGCGCCGGCCGCTTCCGCTCCGCGTCCGCGAGATCGCCAGCCTCGTCGGCATGGTGCTGCTCGTGGGCCTCATGGGGATCGCGTTCAAGAACGACGTCGAGCGTCGTTGGGACGTCATCCGAGGGCAGGTGCGGGAGCTCGTTCCTTGACGCCGCCATCCCACGCAGGACGGGGGGCGCGCGACGTCGCCGCACGTGTCCTCGCTCGTGTGACGCGCGACGGCGCGTTCGCTGCCGCCGCGCTCGACGCCGAGATCCAGCGAGCGAGCCTCGACCCGCGCGACGCGCGCCTCGCGACGGAGCTGACCTACGGCGTGCTCCGCACCGAAGGCTGGCTCGTCGAAACGGGCGAAGCGCTCGCAGCGCGCGGCAGGCTCCCCGACGAGCCGATCGCGCGCGGCCACTTGCTCATCGGGCTCTACTCGCTCGCGTTCCTGGATCGACTCCCGCCGCACGCCGTCGTCTCCGAAGCGGTGAGTGGCGTCCGGCGTGAGGTAGGCGAAGGGCCGAGCAAGTTCGCGAACGCTCTGCTCCGGAGCTACGCGCGGAGCCTCGAAGCAGCGGGGTCGCGCCCGTCGCTCGGCGAAGCGGCGGTGCGCTCGGTGCCCGAGTGGCTCCGCTCGGCGCTCGCGCGCTCGCTCGGCGATGAGGGCGCTGCGGCGTACCTCGCAGCCGGTCCGATCCCTCCGCCCGTCGCCGTCGCCGTCCGCGATCCGAGCGCGCGCGACGCTTGGATCGAGCGGATCACCGCCGCGGCACCCGCCGGCGCGACCGTGCGAGCGGGCACCGTCTCGAGGCACGCGATCCTTCTGACAGGCGCCGGGAACCCCAAGAAGCTGCCGGGCTTCGAAGAGGATTGGATCGTCCAGGAAGAGGGGGCTCAGGCGCTCGCCCTGGCGCTCGACGCCTCGCCGGGATCGTACGTGCTCGATGCGTGCGCAGGCCGCGGCAACAAGACCTGGCTCCTCGCAGAGCTCGCCGGCCCCGCTGGGCGCGTCGTTGCTTGCGATCTCCACCCTTCGAAGCTCGCGAAGCTCACCGAGCGGATCCCGAACGCGTCAGCGTTCGCCGTCGACTGGACGATCGGCACCGGCGAGGTCCCCGACGGCGCGGATCGGGTCCTCGTCGACGCACCGTGCTCGGGCACCGGGACGCTGCGGCGTCGCCCGGACATCCTGCGCCGGCTCCGCGAGGCAGACCTCACCGAGCTCGCCGCGCAGCAGATCGCAATCGCACGTGGCGCGGCGTCACGCGCGAAGCCCGGAGCTCGCTTCGTGTACGCCGTCTGCAGCGTGCTCGAGCCCGAATGCGAGAGCGTCGTGCGTGCGCTCTCGGAGCCGTCGGGGCCCTTCGCGCTCGTGCCGGCTCCCTTCGAGGGCGACGGCGTTCCCGAGGTCCTACGCGGGCGAACGGCGGCTCGGCTCCTCCCCCAGGAGCACGCGACCGACGGGTACTTCCTCGCTGGCTTCGTGGTCCGGCCTTTGTGACAATTGCCCCCCATGGCCGAGTCCGACGGGCGCACCAGCGATCCGCCGCCGAGCAAAGACATCCCGGCGAGCGAAGGCATGGCCACCGTCGTCGAGCTGGACTTCGCCGAGCGGAAGGAGCGCCGAATCGAGTGCTCGGAGATGCGTGCGTCGATGGACGCGGGCAAGTATGTCTGGCTCGACGTCGACGCGCAGGATCGCGGCCCTGCGCGCGAGCTCCTGGAGAAGCTCGGCGTGATCGCGCCCGAGGTGCTCGACGACGCCTTCTCGGGTGAGCCCGGTACCCAGCAGGCCCGGTACCCGAGCTACATCCACCTCGTGCTCACGGGCTGCGTGCTCACCAAGGGCGGCGTGAACCTCCAGCGGGTCGACGCGATCATCGCCGAGAAGTTCCTCATCACGATCCACACGGGCAAGGTCACGTTCCTGGACTCGGTGAAGCGCGAGTACAAGGACGACTTCCAGCGCTTCGCCAAGAGCCCGAGCTTTCTCCTCTACGAGCTGTGGGATCACCTCATCGACAGCTACGTCAACACGCAGAAGAAGCTGGAAGAGCGGGTCGAGGAGCTTCAGACCCGCCTCATCGGTGAGGTCGACGAGCGCGTCTTCGGACAGGTCTCCGAGATCGGCGCCGACCTCCTCCATTTCCGCAAGGTGCTGATCCCGGCCCGCGCCGTCCTGACGGATCTGTCGACACGAAAGTCCATCTTCGTGAGCGAGGCTACCCAGCCATTCCTCGCGAACATGGTCGGCACGCTCGAGCGCGTCCTTCAGGACTTGATGAGCGACCGCGACATCCTCAGCGACTCGCTGAACCTCTACATGTCGATGATGGGCCACCGCACCAACCGTGTGATGAACCGGCTGACCGTGGTGAGCGTCATCTTCCTGCCGCTCTCGTTCTTGTGCGGCGTCTACGGGATGAACTTCGAGGTATTGCCCGAGCTGAAGTGGGAGCACGGGTATCTCTTCTTCTGGGTGATCGTGCTCACCCTGGCTTCGACGCTGCTCATCGTCATGCGCCGAATGCGCGTCTTGTGAGAGCAAGCGGGGCTGGGGCCCCGCGCGCAGGGCTGGGAGACTACTTGTCCGCGGGCGGGCAGATGTTCTCTTCCTTCACGTGGGACGGAACCACGGTCAGGTGGAGCTCCGACTGCTGGCCGAGCTTGCCTCCGCTGAAGAGGAAGCGCTTGTCACCGACGTAGCCGCGCAGGACCGATTTGTCGTCGAAGGTCTTCTCGCAGACGACCTTGTAGCCCTTGGCCTTGAGCTTGGTGTCCCAGTCGGCGATGAGCTTCTGGACGTCCTGCTTCTCGTCGTAGAGCGCGGTCATGCCCTTGTCGTCGTCGAACGCGCTGAACATCCCGTCGCGGGTGAAGTCGTACTCCTTGTAGCTCTCGGGAAACTTCTCGCCGCAGGCGACGAGGAACAGACTGGCTGCGAGCGCGGCGCGGAGAGTGCTCATGCGCCGCTCGTACCACCGCCTCCGCGGACGCGAAAGGTGGAGCGTCGCGTAGGATACCACCTCGCGTTGACCGCCGCGAAGCCGCAACCCTCGTCTCGTGCATCGCACCGCTTCCCCCTCCTCGTCGGGAGCGGAGCGTTTCGCACGCTGGCGCTCCCGTCTGCCACGATCCTCCTCGTCAGCGCGTTCTTCCAGACGATCTACCTCGAGGGTCCCGACCTCGCGAACGGCGAGACCTGGAGGAAGGTCGGCTACCTCGGTCCGGTCACCGCGGTCATCCTATTCATCTCGCCGCTCGCGTTCATCGCCTGGTTTCGCGCGGCGGTGAAGCTCTGCATCGACGCCGTCAAGTCGCGCGCGTGCGACGTGATCCTCGACGACGACGGGCTCGGCATCGCAGGCGGGACGGCGCACGGCTTTCGTGCATCCCGGCAAGAGATCGCCGGGGCGACGATCGGCTGGAGCGAGCAAGAAGGGCTCTCGGTCGTCCTCCCCGGCAGGACGCTGCGCGTTCCGACGCCGCGCGACCAGCAGGAGCGAGCCTCGCTCCATGCGCTGTACGAGACCTTGGCCGCGATCAGCCGTGGCGCGAGGGCCGAGCGCCCGCATCGCGAGCCGCCGGATCTGGTGCGATGCGCGGCGTGCGGTGCTGCGCTCGCTCCGAGCGCCGAGACGACGACGGCGTGCCGGCATTGCGGCACCGAGGCGACGTTGCCGGCTTCGATCGTGGAGCGCGTGCGGGCGCTGTCGTCGGTGACCAAGGAGCGTGCGCGGGACGAAGCCCGCCTGGCCGCGCTGATCCGCCAGCCCGGAGCTTGGGCCGCGAACGCTGTCGCATTCGGCGGTGGATCCCTGCTCCTCTCCGGCGCGATCGTGACGGCGCTCGTCAGCCTGGGCCTGGCGTTCGTCGACGGGCTGGAGGCGGGGATGCCGCGTATGCACGGCGTCGGTCCCATCCTCATGGGCGTCTGCCTCCTCGTCGTCGGGCTCTCCATCAGACTGCTCGCCACGCGGGGTGCGCTGCGGCTCGTTACCCTCGGCTTCGCTGCGGAAGCGCCGGCGCGCGCCGGCGATCCCTTCGCATGCCGAGAGTGCGGCGGTCCGCTCGTCGAGCCGGCGCCGGGCGCCTCGCTCGTGACGTGCGTCTACTGCCGCACCACCAACGTTCGCCTCGTCGATGCGCGAGAGCACGCGGCGCTGGTGGGCCCGAGCGAACAACAGAGCCCCCACGACGTTCTTGCCACCGCCTCTCGGCGCAAGACGGCGTCGAGCATCCTCTTCGCCATCGCGATCGCGCTGTTGGCGACGGGGCTCGTCTGGAGCGTAGCGTTTTCACCTTTGGCGCTGGATCGATTGAAGGCGACAGAGGTGCCCTTCGAGCAAGTTCGGGAAGCCTTCTCTCCCGATCCGGTAGAGGCCGGACCGGACGCACGTGCGATCGCCCGCGTCGCGCGGTTCGAAGAGCCGCGCCTCGTCTTGGCATCCGACGGCGCGCGCGTCGACGTCGTTGCGATGACGGACGCGTCGACCCGAGTGACAAGGCTCGGCGAATCGAAGCCGTGGCTGAGGCTGGCGGCAGCGCCCGCGCTCTGGGCGCGCAATGCACCGTACCTTGCGACGCTCTCCTCGCGCGGGCTCGAGCGGTTCGACGATCGTGGCGACGCGCAAGCGATTCAGCCTTGGGCTGCGCTCGCCGATCCGCACGCGGTCGCTCTCTCCGCCGGGCGCGAGGCCAGCTTCTTCGTGACGACCCGCGCCTCGCGGCAGGGGCACCTTCGACTTCGAAGCGTCGAGGACGGTCGCGCTCCGATCCTTCAGGAGGACGTCCGGGAAGCCGCCGTCGCTCCCGCCGCGAGCACGGTCGCGGTCACCGCGCTCGTCGACGATCGCTTTCAGCTCGCGCTCCTGCCTGATGTGTCGGCAACGAAGGGCGAGCTTCTCACGCGCGGAAAGGGAAACGTCAGCTGCCCGACCTGGTCCCCGGACGGGAAGGCGATCGCGTTCCTCAGCGAGTCGGTTCGAGACTCGATGCAGTACGGGATCCGTTACGGGCGAAGGAGGCTCTTCGCGCTCGACCTCGAGAGCCGCGCGCTTCGCACGCTCACCGCGGGAGGACCGCTGGAGCGGACATGCCCGGCGTGGACCCCGGATGGGATCTACGTCGTCGCGACCGAGCAGGAGACGCCGACGACGCCGTTTCTGCGGACGGTGCTGCTGGTGACGCAGTAGAGCGAGCTCGGCGGCGCGTCGAGCACGACCTTCTCGGGCGCTCTTCCCTGAGCGTTTGATTGCGAGGCCACGCTTGGAGAGCGGCGCCCGCCGGGATAAGAAACTCCGATGGGGGTAAAGGACCGAGCCGAGGATCCGAACGCGATCCTGATCGACCACTTACCGTTCGTGGCTTGGCACAAGGATGCGCAAGGACGCTTCCTCGCCGTCAATCGCGCCTTCTCGGACGCGTGCGGTCGCAGCACCCCCGAAGAGCTGATCGGACTGACCGACTACGACGTGTGGCCGAAGGAGCTCGCGACGCGCTATCGGGCCGATGACGATACCGTCCTTTCCACGGGCGAGGCTCGCCTCGTCGAGGAGCCGATCGCCGGCCCGGACGAGGTCAGGATCTTCGAGACCTACAAGACCGCCGTGCGCGACCGGAGCGGGCGGACGGTCGGCACCGTAGGTTTTGCCCGCGACATCACCGTTCGTCACAACGCCGAGGTAGCGCTGCGCGAGCAAGAGGACACGTTGCGCCTCTTCACCGAGCTCGCGTCCGACTACGTCTACACGGTCGATCTCCAGGTCCAGCCGCTCGCTCCGACCATGGTCGCGGGCTCGTTCGAGCAAACGACGGGCTTCAGCCTCGAGCAGCTCGCCACGCGCGGCGGCTGGCTCTCGATCGTTCATCCGGACGACCGCGAGCGTGTCGAGGGCGTCTCGAAGGCCATCCAAGCCGCGGAGCCGGTCGTCATCGAGTATCGGATCGTGCACCCCGACGGCAGCGTTCGCTGGCTCCGCGATCGAATCCGGCCCATCGCTACCGGCGGACGGATCACCCGGCTCGTCGGCGGAGTTCGCGACATCACCGAGAACCGGCGCCAGGAAGAAGAGCTCAGACGACGGAACGAGCAGCTCGCGCAGGCCGCGAAGCTCGAGGCCGTCGGGCGGCTGGCGAACGGCGTCGCTCACGACTTCAACAACCTGCTCACCGCCATCCTCGGGTTCTCGGAAGTGATCGCGATGCAGCTCGAGAGCAACGCCCCCGTCCTCGCGGATTTGCGAGAGGTGCAGGCCGCTGCGAAGCGCGGCGCGAGCCTGACCCGACAGCTCCTCGCGTTCAGCCGATCGAGCGCCGAGATGCCCTCGCTCGTCGACGTGAACGAGCTCCTCTCGAACCTCGACAAGATGCTCGGGCGTCTCTTGGGGAGTGAGGTCGACTTCTCTCTCACGACCAGCGAATCCCCGGCGGTCGTGCGCATCTCGCCCCACGAGCTCGAACGTGTCGTCGTCAACCTCGCGTTGAACGGGCGGGATGCGATGCCTCGCGGCGGCATGCTCAGCGTGTCGGTCGGCCACGTCGATCTCGACGAGGCCGCGGCGGGTGAGGCGGGCGTTCGTCCCGGCGCATTCGTCGCGATCCGTGTGACCGACACGGGCGTGGGGCTCGAGCCGGAGGTTCGCGAGCGTCTGTTCGAGCCGTTCTTCACGACAAAAGAGTCCGGCGCCGGCACCGGCCTCGGGCTGGCGACGAGCTATGGAATCGTCCGGCAGGTTCACGGCGCCATGGTGGTGCGTAGCAAGCCCGGTGAAGGCTCGACCTTCGAGGTGCTGCTCCCCAGCATCGACGAGCCGCTCTCCGCCCCGCCCCCGAGCCCCCCGGCCCTCCGCGGCAACCGCCGCGGCAACATCCTGTTGGTCGACGACGAACCGCAGATTCGCGATCTCGCGGGGCGTTACCTCCGGCAGCTCGGCTACCAGGTGCGGACCGCGGCGCATGCCGGCGAGGCGTTGGTCTTCGCCGAGGATCCGTCGGTGCAGATCCAGCTTCTCGTGACCGATCTGGTCATGCCCGATATGGATGGGTTGGAGCTCGCCCGGCGCCTCTCGCTACGCCGCCCCGACCTCCGCGTGATCTTCATGACCGGTTACTTTCCACCCGAAGCGCTGCGGGCGGCGCAAGAGGACGGTCATCCGGTCTTGCGCAAACCGTTCAGTCTTCCGGATCTCGGTCACACCGTCGCCAAGCTCGTCGATGAGGAGACGTGATCTCCGTCGCACCCGCACCGCTCGATGCCCTCGGTGATGCCATCTCCATCGATGACGACGCGAGCAACCTGTACGCGGCGGCGGGGTTGGCTCTGGGCCTCACCGCCGACCATCCATTTGCGGTCGCAGAGCAGGCGCGCTGGCGCCGATCCATCGAGCTCGGCAGGCTCTTCTTCGCCGTCGACGAAGGAGGTGACCGCGTCGGATTCGCGGCGCTCGACATCCTCGACGGGGCTCCGTACCTCGATCAGCTCTCGGTCCGCATGGCGGCGATGCGTCGGGGCGTCGGGCGAACGCTCCTTCATCACGCGCTCGCCTGGTCGAAGGATCTCGGCGACGCGCTCTACCTCACGACCTACGGCCACCTGACCTTCAATCGCGCCTTTTACGAGCGCGAAGGCTTCGTCGTGGTCCCCGATTCCGAGTGCTCGCCCGGCGTGCTCCATCATCTCGAAGAGCAACGAGGCTGCCTCCCGGCGCCGGAGCACCGGGTGGCGATGCGCAAACTCTTGGGCGCGTAGGAACCCGGCAGGAAGAGTTACTTCGGCTTCCCGATCTCGAGCGGGATCTTCACCATTTTCCTCGAACCGGCCGCCACCTTGGGGCTGTCCGGAAATTGCAGCGGTGTCCACACGTGGAGCTCGTAGCTGCCGGCCTTCACCGATGTCCCTGTCGGTTTCTCTTCGCAGAGCTTCTCGTCGAGCCTCGACATGCGCGCCGTGTAGGTGCCGGACGCCGTTGCCGTTCCGTTCGGCTCGAGCGTCAGCGCGACCATTTGTTGCTGCAAGCACCCGCGCGACGCTCCGCACCCGAGGTTGGTCGGAACCAGGTCGGCGCGGTCTCCTTCGGTCGTGTATGCGGTCCCCGAGAGCAGCGGGTCTTCGCATTGGCGGATGAACACGATGCTGCGCGGCGCCTTGGTCTTGTTGGTGAACGTCGCGACGAGCGTGCCGGTCGCCCCGGGCGAGAGCGGCGACGGCGTTACGGCGAGCGAGACGTCGATCGCATCGGTCCCGGCGAGCGCGACGAGCGGCTCCGTCGGCCCCTTGTAGTCGCACGTGCCCGCGAGCTTGCCTCCGCTTGCGCTCTTCTTTCCTTTGGGGAGCGCATTGGTGAAGAGCTCGTCGAGATCGAACCCCGTTCCGACGCAGCCAGCGGGGCGGTCGATCGTGGTGACCGGCGTGGGCGGCACGGCGGCGGCGCTGGCGCTCGCGGCGGGTGCTGCGCTCGGCGGGTCCTCGGAGGGCGATGCCGAAGGCGCGTGGATCGTCGTGGACGGCTCCGGCTCGGGCTGTGGTGCGCGGGCGGGTGAGCAGGCGACCAACGACGAGACGAGGAGGAACATCGGGAGCGCGACGCGCATCGGGGCAAGCTATCAGCTGGTCAAGCTCGCCAATGCGGCCAAAATGCGCTCATGCGCATCCAGCTGCGAAAGCTCTCCGAGGAGCGGCACCGCCTGGCAATCATTCGCGCAGGCGGGCAGATCGAGAGCACCGAGTGCGAGACGCGCAGCCTGCTGATGCACGACCTCCTTCACTACGCCGTCGAGTCCGAAGCGGGGTTGGCGTCAGGCTTCTGGGGTCAGCTCGAAGCGGGCAGGACGCTCGCGGACATGAACGACAGGACGGGCAAGGCGCAGGGCATCGCCAGCGCGGAGCTCGAGGCGATCGAGCAACTGGTGGGTGCGTTGCACGGGGTGACCAAGGACGTTCCCGCTGACGAGCTCGTCGCCGGGATGAACCGGTTCGCGAGCGCTCTCGATGCGACGCTGCCCGAATGGCTGACCGAGGAGCTGGTCCAGAGGGTGAAAGAGCGCATGCGCCGGCTCGTGGGTCATTGGCGAGCCACGCCGCACGGCGCGGCGATGGAGCTCGAGTGGCCTATTGCATCGCCGGCTTCGCCGGCGCCTCGAGCCGGCGGGTGATCGTCCGCACGACGACGCCGAGCGCGATGCCCCCGGCGGCGAGGTAGAGCTCTTGGAGCTCGCACCCATAGAGGAGCGCAATCGATCCGAGCGCGCCCAGAACGGGAAGGACGGGGCCGAGCGGGACTCGGAAGCCTTCGTGGCCGGGCTCCTTCTTTCGGAGCATCGGGACCGCGAGGCAGGTGATCGCGTACTGGAAGACGACGGTCACGTTCGAGAAGCTGACGAGCTCCTTGTACGTGAAGATGGCTCCTAGGCATGCCGTGAGTACGGTCGTCACCAGAATGGCGACGTGCGGTGTCTCGAACCGCGGATGGGTGCGCGCCATCGCCTGAGGCAGCTCTCCGGCGTCGGCCATGGCTTGACCGTACCGCGGCGTTCCGAGCGCAGAGCCTGCGGTGAAGCCGCCGACCGAAACGATGCTGCCGACGAGGACGATGACCCCCAGCACGGGGGCGAGGTACTTCGCGGCGTCGACGAGCGGCGTGCCCGACTCTGCGCCGAGGTTGGGGTACGCGCCGACGAGGACCGCCTGCACGACGACGTAGAGCAGCGCCGCGAAGAGGAGCGAGCCGACCGTGGCGATGGGAACGTTGCGCTTGGGCTTCGCGGTCTCGCCCGCGGGAACGCAGACGACCTCGAAGCCTTGCAACGGAAAGAGGGCGAGGTAGACGCCGTTGGCGACGCCCGCGGTGCCGTGGGGAAGGGCGCCGCCGAGCCGCGAAGCATCGAACGACATCACCGCGACGCCGACGAACGCGAAGATCGCGACGAGCTTGCCGACGGTCATCAACCGGACGACGAGAGCGCCGGGCCGCACGCCGATGTAGTTGATGGCGCCGAGACCCAGCACCGTCGCAACGACCACCGGGCGAAACAGCCAGCTCGATCCCAGCCCCGCGAAGTCGACGAACTGCGTGGCGTTCGCCGCGAAGCTGATGAACGCGTTGAGATAGCACGCCCAGCCGACGACGAAGCCTATCTGCGCGCCGAATGCTCGCCGCGCGTAGAGGTACGGGCCGCCGTTCTTGTCGTCGCGGGTCGAGAGCTCGGCGAAGCAGAGCGCGACGGGGATCAGGACGAGCGCGCACAAGAGATACGCGAGCGGCGAGAAGCCGCCCATCTTGCGCTGCATGTCGTCGGGCATCGAGAAGACGCCCGAGCCGACGATGGCGTTGACCCCGATCGCGAGGACGTCGAGGAGGCCTAGCCGACGAGCCAGCATCGACCGCCCTTTTGGCTACCGCGCCTCGCGACGCACCACGAGCGCGTCGTGGAACTTCTGGAGCCTCGCTTCGGCGCGGCCGTAGACCGAGGTCGGCGAGTACACGCCGTCGGCGGCCGGCAGGCCCGCGGCGACGCCCGTGAGAAGCTCGATCCCCTCTTCGACGGTGCTGACTGCATGGACGTGGAAACGCTTGTCGCGGATCGCGTCTGCCACGTCTTGCCGGAGCATCAGCGCGTCGACGTTGTTCCACGGGATGAGCACGCCTTGCGTTCCGGTGAGGCCGCCCTTCGCCGTGCAGATGTCGAAGAAGGCCTCGATCTTCTCGTTGAGGCCGCCCACCGGTTGGATGCTCCCCCATTGATCGACGCTGCCGGTGACCGCGAGGTCTTGTCGGATCGGCAGGCCGCTCAGCGCCGAGAGGAGCGCGTAGAGCTCGCTCGACGATGCGCTGTCGCCGTCGATCGCTTCGTAGGTTTGCTCGAAGACGAGCGACGCGCTGAAGCTCAGCGGACGGGTTTGCGCGAACCGCGACGCGAGGAAGCCCTTGAGGACGAGGACACCCTTAGCGTGCAAGGGGCCGCTCATCTCGACCTCGCGCGCGATGTTCATCGGCCCTTCTTGGCCGGGATAGACGACAGCGGTGACACGGCACGGCCTTCCGAACGAGACGGGGCCGTCGCTGAGCACGCTGATCGCGTTCACCTGGCCGAGGATCGCGCCCTGCGTCTCGATGCGGATGAGACCGCGGCGCAAGAGGTCGTGGAGCTCGTCGCGGAACTGCGCGCCGCGCCGCTGGGCGAACCCGATCGCGCTGCGGATGGCTTCGGCGTCGACGATCGTTGCGCCGCGCTTCACCGCCAGGAACGAAGCTTCGGTCGCGACCTCGGCGATGGTGCCGAGGACGCTCGTCACCTTGGTCTGGCTCTCGGCGGCGCGTCCGCCGAAGAACAGGAGCTCGGCAACGGCGCCTCGCGTGAGGGGCAACAGGCCGCGCGCCTTGCAGAGCCCGGCGAGGAAGGCGGGATAGGTGCGCACCGCCTCTTCGAACGCGAGGGTCGACTCGAACCGGGCCTGCACCTTGAAGAGCTGCGAAAACTCCGGATCGGCGGCGTGGAGCTCTTGGAAGAGGCCGGGCCCCGCGACCAGGATGACCTTCACGTCGATCGGGATCGAGGGAAAGAGGAGCTCCTCGCTCGTGCCGCGGTAGTACGACGGGTTCTGCTCCGGAACGACGAACTTGCCGGAGAGCAGGCATGCTTTGAGCTGCTCGTAGAGCGCCTCGTTCTTCAAGAGTGCCGTCGCCGGAAGGACCAAGAAGCCGCCATTTGCCTCGTGGAGCGCTCCGGCGACCGCGAAGCCCGGCTCCGGGGGAAACGCCTCGTCGGGCGGCGAATGGCTGCGGCCGAAGAGCGACGTCAGCGTCGGATGCGCGACCTCTACCACCGGCGCGCCGCTCCCGGGCTCGTGCTCGGTGAGCAGGGTGGGAACGATGAACCCGCGCGAGAGGATCGGCGCATCTTCGCCGCGGGGCTCGTCGATGAGGCGGTGGATCTGCGTGGTGACCGCGCCTTCGAGCTCGGTCAAAAACTCGCTGACGTCCGAGCGCTGCGCGTACTTCGCGATGACAGGGACGAAGTGGCCCTTGATAGCCTCACCGAGGAACGCCTTCAGGCTCGCGCGGAGCTCCGACTCTGCCTCCTCGTGGACGTCGGCCAGGCGCGCCTCGAACTCTTCGACGGCGATCTTCACCAGCTCGAGCGGATCCTGGCTCTTCGGCGGCAGGCTCTCGGGGGGCGTGCCCTCTTCTTCCTCGGTGAGCGCGGTGATCTCGATCTCGTCCCCGCTCCGCTCGAGGCGGTAGCCGAGGTCCCGAGCGCGCGCGGTGAGCGTGGCTTCGAGCTCGCCTTCGGCGCGGCGCGCTTTGCGTTGCGCGCGCGTCTGCGCTTGCTTGAAACGTTCACCCTCGGTGGCTGCGTGCAGCGACTCGACGAGGCGGCTGTAGAGCGAGGCCATCGCGTCGCTGAAGGCGCGGCCCTCGCCCGCCGGGAGGAACAGCGCGGACGGCTCGGAAGGCCGGCGCGGGTTCGGTAGGAGGAGGAGATCGTCGGGGGTCGGCAGGGTGCGCGCGACCCGCTCCGCCATCCTCCGGGCGCTGAACGTACGGCCCGCACCCGAGCTGCCCACGACGACGACGTGGAAGCGAGGCTGCCTGACCTCGAGGCCGAACTCGAGCGCCTCGAGCGCGCGCTCTTGAGCGAGCACCCCCGAGACAGGCTCGACTTCATCGGTCGAAGCGAACGCAAAAATGCTCTCGTCGACGAAGCGACGGCACTCTTCGGAACCAAGCTCGCGGGCAGCCATGTTCCGGGACGGTAGCAGAAGCCGGCTTCTAGGGCTGCGCCGCTACCTGCGGCCCGCAGCCTTGGCTTTTTGGGCCCGCGCCAGGAGCTCGTCGACCCGCACGCCGTTGATCGTCAGGCCGCGGATGTCAGCGTCCTCGATCGCGACGTTTCGCAGATCGACGTCGCGAAGCCGCGCGCCCTGGAACGTGACGTTCTCGATGCGCGCACCGGAGAGATCGCAGTCGTCGAACGTCGCGCGCTCGAACGAAGCGTTCTCGATGCGCGCGCGCTTTACGGATGCGTCGCGAAGGAGCATCTCGTCGAGCTTGATGTTGTTCCACGAGGACGCCGAGGCGTCGGCGTCGTCGATGGTGACGCCTGCGAGCGTCACGTCGGAAAACTTCGCGTTCTTCAGCGTCACGTCGCGGAACGCGGCCCGCTCGAGGCTCTCTTCTTCGAAGACGCGCGCTTTGCTCTTGGGCTTCGCGTCCTGCTTGGGGCCACCGTTCGACTTCGTCCTCGGAGCCCGCTTCGCCGTCGCCATGAAGCGTAGCTTGCGGCTCCTTTTCTCACGTGCCAAGCCGCTTGTCGCCTTGGCGACCGATCCCATCCTCAACCATCAGCTGATCGCGAAAGAAGGCGGCACGCCCGCGCGCTGGCTCCTCGGCCTTCACGGGATTTTCGGCATGGGTCAGAACTTCCGAACGCTCGCGCGGGCGCTGACCGACAAAAGGCCCGAGTGGGGCGTCGTGCTCGTGGATCTTCGCGGGCACGGGGCGTCGCAGGGGTTCGCCCCTCCCAACGATCTCGCGGCCACGGTCACCGATCTCGATCGCTTGATCGCCTCGCTCGGCCTGCCTGTCCGCGCGATCCTGGGTCACTCGTTCGGGGGCAAGGTCGCGCTCGCATGGCTCGAGCGCCACCCGAAAGAAATGCAGGCCGCGTTCATCCTCGATTCGATGCCCGGAGCACGCGTCGCCGCCCCAGACAATTCCTCTGTTTCAACGCCTAACGGCGTTGAGAATGACACGGTCGCCGGCGTCCTCGAGACGCTCGAGTCGCTGCCGGTCCCCCTCGCCTCGCGTGAGGAATTCAAGGCGATCCTGCGCGGTCGTGGGTACGAAACCTCCCTGATCGAGTGGCTCGCCATGAACGTCCGCCGCGAGGGCGAAGCGTTCGGGCTGCGCCTCGACCTGCCAGGGATCCGCGCGATGCTGACCGATTATTGGCAGCGCGACCTCTGGCCGGTCGTCGAGGATCCGAACAGCGCCGAGCGGCTCGTCCTCGTGATCGGCGGCCGTTCCCAAGTATTCGGTGACAAGAAGATGGCGCGAGCGAAAGCGGCGCAGGACGACAATCCTGCGCTCGAGGTGAGGGTGCTCCCCAAAGCCGCGCACTGGGTGCAGGTCGACGACCCCGAAGGGGTCCTCGACGCGGTGACCTCGGGGCTCCCCTAGGCCTAGGCATGCACCTGGCGGTCCTGTAGCTTCGAGGGTCGCTCGATGTCGAAAGGCGGGATCAAGGAGTTGCGCGGCTCGTTCCGCGACCCGCGATCGGAGGAGACACATCCTCCGACCCCGGCCGGGGCCGCCCCTGCTTCGCCGAGCGGTCGCGGCGCTCGTCCCGGCATCGAAGAGGTGATGGCCGAGCTCTCGGATCCCCGCCGCAAGCAGTCCGGCGTGTCGAAGCCGGTCCTCGCCGGGGCCGCCGCCTCGACCGCGTCTCCGCCGTCGGCCGCCCAGTCGATGCGCGATCCCTTCGGCATCGTTGGTACGACCCAGGCAGAGGTGTTCCAGGTCGAGCGCGTGGTCGCGCACGGCGGCTTCGGCGTGATCTACAAGGCGAACCACAGCCGCTTCCGGGCGGCGGTGGCGCTCAAGTGCCTCAAGATCCCGGCCGCGCTCAGCCCGGATCAACGGAACGAGTTCTTCGAGCGGTTCCGCGCCGAGGGTGAGGTGATGTTCCGGCTCTCGGGGACGATCCCCGAGGTCGTTCGTCCCATCCACGTCGATGCTCTGCGGCTCGAGGACGGCCGGTTCGTTCCCTTCATTGCGCTCGAGTGGCTCGAGGGCGAGACGCTCAAGGACGTCATCGTAAAGCGCATCACCGAGGGCAAGCGGCCGATGTCGCTGCCACGCGCGGTGATCGTCCTGACGCAGGTCGCTCGCGCGCTCGCGCGGGCCCATCACTTCCCGGGCGCCGAGGGCGCGCTCGCGATCCTTCACTGCGATTTGAAGCCCGACAACCTCTTCGTCGCGAAGGCCGACGGCGGTGAGGTCTTCAAGATCTTCGACTTCGGGATCGCCAAGGTGCGTCGTGCCGCGACCCGGGTCGCCGGCGGAGCCACTGTCGCCGACGCGGCCTCGAGCATGTTCACGCCCGCGTATGCCGCGCCCGAACAGTGGGCGCCGGACAAATACGGACAGACGGGCGCGTGGACCGACGTCTTCGCGCTCGCGCTCACCCTGACCGAGGTCGTGACGCAACGCCCCGCGATCGACGGACCGCCGGCGGCGATGCTCGCACAGTGCATGGATCCGAAGAAGCGGCCGACGCCGCGGCAGCTCGGGCTCGATCTGCCGGCGCACATCGACGCGATCTTCGCCAAGGCGCTCGCCGTCGATCCGAAGGCCCGTTATCAAAGCGTGGAAGCATTTTGGGGGGATCTGGAGCGAGCGCTCCATCTCGCGCCGGTTCTCGGCTCGTCGCGAAGCTCGATGCCTGCCGAGTTGCCGGCGCTGCCGGCGGGATGGAGCATGGAAGAAGACTCGTCGCGTATTCCGAGCGGTCCGCCAGCCGAGTCTGCCACCTCTACGCCCGCTCGCGGCGTTCCGATGCTTCCGTCGTTGGACCTCGACCTGCCCGGTCAGCCGCCGGCTGCTCCGCCACCCCCCACGGCTCCGCCCGCGCCGGCGGCGCCCAAAGTGCCGTCCGGCACGTTCGCGCTCGGCGATCTCGATCTCGGTGCGCCCGCGCCGCCGCCTCCGCCGGCGCTGCACGTTCCTACGCAGCTCGTTCAAGCACCGCAGCACGCGCTTGCTCCGCAGGCGCTTCAAGCCGATACGGGGATGGACGCGCTCGATCCGTCGGCGTTCGATCTCGCCGACGATCCTGCGCGACCCGGCCCGACCGTGAGCGGTCCGGCGATGCCTCCGCCGCCTCCCTCGTACTCGGGGCAGGCGCACGGGCAGCACATCCCGACACCACCTGGCTCGTTCCCCGGGCCGGAGGCGCACCCCGAGCTCGGTCAGCCTGCGGGCCCGGGCGCGCGCGAACGTTTGCAAAAGGCAGCTGCCGTGGCCGGCGGCGTCGCGGCGAAGGCCGCCGTCGCAGGTGCTGCTGCAGCGGCAAGCACGGCGAAGTCGCTCGCGCGAAAAGCCGTCGAGGTCGACAAGACGGAAGTACGCCTCGACGACCCGTCGACGTGGATCAAGCCGATGCGCGGACCGATGATAGCCATGGCAGCCGCGATCGTCCTGAGCGTCGGCGTCGTCGTCGCCAGCAAGATGACCGGATCGCGCTACAGCCTGAGCTGGCTGAGCCTCCCGCTCTTCTTCGGAGCGCTCGGGTTCGCGGTCTACCGCTGGATCAAGATCACCAGCGGGTAGGCGCACACCATGGCGGGGATGCTCCACGGACAGTTCGACGAGACCATGACGATGGTCCACACGGCCGATGCGCCGACGGACGAGGAGTGGGACGCGATGCTCGCCCACTATCGAGCAAAGCGCGCCCCGCGGGTCATCGTCTTCACGGACGGCGGGGGGCCCACCACCCTGCAGCGAGGCCGCCTGAACGACGCCCTCGAAGGAATGGTCGTAAAGACGGCCGTCGTCACTGCGAGCCCGGTGATTCGCGGAATCGTGACGGCGCTGTCATGGTTCAATCCGGGGATCAAGTCGTTCGCGCCCGACCGAGCGGCTCTCGCGCTGAGCTACCTGGGGCTCGCGGCAGGTGAGCACGACCGGGTCATGCAACAGGTCATGAAGCTCAGCCGGCAGCTACAGCCCGAAGGTCTACAGTGCGTCGTCTGGCCGGGGCGGAGCAGCCACGACAAAAGGGCGGGCTGAAGCCCGGCTCGCCTCGGTGATCAGCCGTCGAGAACCGCCTCTTCACAGATCAGGTGGTTCGCCGTCGGGCTGAAGACGCAGATGTCGCTGCCGCCAACGCAGTCGTCGCTCTGGTGACATTCGTCCTTCGACGTCGTGCAGCGAAACTCGTGGTCGGCTTCGGATTCGTAGTTCACCTCGTTGAGGTAGACCACGACGCAATACTCGCCCTCCTCGCATTCGGCGTTCGTGCGGCAGCCCGCCGGAACACAGAGCCCCTGTGACGGGTCTCGCTCCGCTTCGTGGATGAGCTCGCCGCAATAGCAGGCCGAGCCGGCCGCGCAGTCCGCGTCCGACGTGCACGCGGGGCTGTTGCCGGGTCCCACGGGAGGCGCGACTGGACACGACGGAGCTTCCTTGCGAACGAGCACCTCGTTGCACTCGTAGAGCCCGTCGGCGCGGGGCGTGGCGCCGTCGCACTGAATCAACGACGGCTCGGAAGTGCACGAGATGACTGCCGCGGTCGCGACCACCAAGACGCAACGCTGAATTTTCATGGCGAGTCCCCTCAGTTCGTCGTGAGCTCGGCGAAGTCCGTAAGTGGCCTCGATGTGCCGGCGAAGAGGTCGCCCGGATTCGTCGCAGCTTCGCAGCCGGGCAGAGAATCGTTGTAGGTGTACGCCGCGCCCGCGTGCGCGGCGCCGCGCTCGAGCACCTCGGCGATCTCGGCGGCACACGTCGAGGGCGGCGTGCTCGTCTCCTCGATCAGCAAGAAGCGCGTCTCGTCGGTCGTTCCCTGAAGGAGCGGGACCGTGCACGCAGCATCGGCGTAGTAGAGCGCGAAGGTCCCTTGGGGGAGGCACCGCATGTTGCCACCGTCGACGACCGCGGGCGTGCAGTCGATGCCGAGCGTCGTGTCGTGGAAGATCGACCGGCCCATCACCGCTTGGCCCTCGTTGCCCCACGCGAGCGCGCGCAAGCGACCGGTGCCGACCTCTACCGTCTCGACGGCCGGGAACCCCTCGATCGCGAACGGATCGCCGACGCCCGCCTTGTGCAGCTCTTGGGCGAGGTACTCGGTACACGTGCCTTCGTTCGTGAAGATCTGCGCGATGTCGACGTCGAGCTCGTAGAAGCTCTGTGACGAGCAGTCGTCGTTGTCGCATTCGAAGGCGACGCCCGGCTTCATCAGGGTCTGCAGCGGTCCCGGCATTCGACCGCTCGCCAGGCATTCCGGGTTTCCGTAGTACGCCGCCCGCAGACCCGAGCACGTCGAGCTCGCCCAGAGCGGCGTTCCGTCCTGGAGCGCCATCGGCGCTGCCCCGATGTCGACGCATCGATCGACGCCGGCGAAGGCGCGCGGCTCGCAAGCGTAGTCGTCGCGGATCAACGTCTGGACGAAGGAAGCTCCGTCCTCTGCGACGATGCGGTGCACGGCGAGCTCTCCCTCGATGTTCGCCTTCTCGATCGTGCCGAGCACGAACTCCGAGAACGGCACCGACTCGGCGGCCCGGAGCTCGCCACCGGGCTGCTCCGGAAACTCGAAGCAGCCGGTCGAGGTGAGGTTGTAGGCGGTCGATGTCGGCGATCCGTCGATCCTGCGGAAGACCTCGACGGGCTCGTAGCCGTGACAAGGATCCTGCGCGAAGCGCGTCGCATAGGGCGCGCTCACGCAAGGCGTCTCGAGGATCGCGGGAACCGTGCACGCGTCGTCGGAGTAGAGAGCAACGCCGACCTCGGAGTTCTCGGGCAGGCAGCGGAGCTCGCCGGCGTCGGTCTCCATGAAGCTGCAATCGATCTGCAGCTCGTTGTCGAAGAAGCCGACGAGCACGTCGGCGCCGTCGCCGCCGCTGATCACACGCGGCGTCAAACGCGAGCCGGCCTCGTAAAGAGGACGAGGCGTGCTCGGTCCGGCGCCCGCGGCGCCGGCGCCATCGCCGTCATCGTCGCTCACGGTTTCGGTTTCGCACCCGGCCGCCGCAGCCGCGAAGCCGAGCACACCCAAAGCAAAGAAGGAAAGAAGACGCATGGCGAGAGTGTAGCAACACGTTTCGCGGCGGGCCCGCCGACGCTCGTCGTTGCTTCGCCTAGAGTGGCCGCGTGCGGACCGAACGGCTCAGTACGCCTTCGTCAGCGTGAAGTACGCGTTCTGCGAGACGCCGAGCTTGTACGCCTTGCCGACGAGGACGCCCTTCGCCACGCGCCGGCAGAAGTCCTTCATGTTCATGTAGACCGCACGCGAGAGGCCGCTCGTGTTCGGCTTGAACGAAGGCCACCCGGTGGGGAACACCGAAGGCTCGCTCGTGTAGTCGAAGTAGAGCTCGTCAGGATGCGCTTCACCCGGCGTCGGCGGACGGACGACGAAGTACCCCGGACCCGTCGCGAACGACATGAGCTGGTGGTTGTAACCGACGACCAAACCGCCCGCGCGCGCGAAGCGCTTCTGGAAGCGCGAGAACGCGGGCAGCGAGTTCTTGCCCTCGAAGATCACCGTGCGCGTCTCGCCCTCGGGGACGAAGTCCTCGAGCGTGAGCGGCGCGCCGCCACCGACGGCGTCGTAGAGCCTGCCTACCGCGCTGCCGCCGAGCGCCGTGACCTGCTCGAGCCGCTCGCCCGGCGCGAGCGCGTCGAGGTGGGAGGCGATCTCGTCGCGCGTCGCGCGGTGCCGGACCAGATCGGCCAGCGTGTTCTTGCTGGAGGCCCCGGAGTAGACGTCAGCTCGGGCGGTCATGGCTCGTAAGTGTAGTCCGCAAAGGCCTGCTTGACACCACCTAGGCCGAGCGATAAGAGCTTCGCCGCTCGGCACTTCCGGTTTCACAGTGCCGAGCCAAGCGCCCGT
>JBGTSH010000126.1:0-26486 GCA_041940405.1 Polyangiaceae bacterium | reverse complement strand
ATCACCTACCCGGCGAGCACCGGCCGCAACTTCGACGAGATCTTGCGCCTCATCGACTCGCTCCAGCTCACCGACAGCCACTCGGTCGCGACGCCGGTGAACTGGAAGGACGGTGACGATGTCGTCATCGTCCCGTCGCTCCAGGATCCCGCCGAGATCGAGAAGCGGTTTCCCAAGGGCTACCGCGCCGTGCGCCCCTACCTCCGGTTGACGCCCCAGCCCAACCGCTGAGCCAGCCCGATAGGATCGGGAGCAGTCATGGACGTCGTCAGCATCCTTCGCGCGCTCGCCGGTGGAACGCTCATCGGCGCCGCGGCGTCGCTCTATCTCCTCTTCCGGGGTGCGCCGGTGGGCATCAGCGGAATGGTCGAGGACGCGCTCAATCCGCGCTCCGGCGATCGGCGCGACGCGCTCTGGTTTCTCGCCGGCCTCTTTGCCGCAGGGCTCATCGCGACCCTCGTTTCCCCATCGCTCCGCGCGACGGCACCCGTGGCGTCGATCCCCGTATTGGTGATTGCGGGCCTCCTGGTCGGTTTCGGAACGCGGCTCGGCAGCGGATGCACGAGCGGACACGGCGTGTGCGGGCTCAGCCGGTTCTCCTGGCGCTCGCTCGTCGCGACGTTCACTTTCATGTTCGTCGCCGGGCTCGTCACCTATCTCGTCACGACCGTCTCGGGGAGCGCATCGTGAGGGGCTCGCTCTCGTTCGCGGCCGGGCTGATCTTCGGCGTCGGGCTGCTCGTGGCGGGCATGGCCGATCCGAACAAGGTGCGCGCCTTCCTCGACGTCGCCGGTGCGTGGGACCCGAGCCTGGCATTCGTCATGGTCTCCGCGATCGGTGTGCACCTCGCGGCCTTCCGGTTCATCTCCAAGCTCAAGAGGCCCCTCATGGCCGAGCGTTTCCGAATCCCGCAGCAGACGGCCGTCGACGGCCGCCTGCTCGCGGGCGCCGCGATCTTCGGCGCCGGCTGGGGCCTCTCGGGGATCTGCCCCGGGCCTGCGGTCGTGAGCCTCGGCGCCGGCGTCGTTCCCGCGGCCGCATTCTCCGCTGCGGCCGTGGTAGGAGTGCTTCTTTTTCGCGCCTTCGACACCAGAGATCAAACGCCGTGAACCATCAGACCCGCGTCTACGACTCCATCCTCGAGCTTCTCTCGAACGCCGACAACCCGACGCCTCTCGTCCGGCTGAACCGCGTCGTGCCGCACAAGCACGCCAAGTTCTACGCCAAGCTCGAGTGGTACAACCCGTTCGGTGCGGTAAAGGATCGAGTCGCGGCCAATCTGATCCGCGACGCCGAAGAGAGCGGCACGATCAGGCCGGACATGAAGCTCGTCGAGCCGACGTCGGGCAACACCGGCATCGGTCTCGCGATGCTCGCAAATGCGAAGGGCTACAAGTTCCAGGCGACGCTCTCGCGCAAGATCCCGGTCGAGAAGCGCGCGAGCCTGCGCCTCTTCGGCACGGAGCTGATCGAGCTCGACGACGATCTCTGTCCCGCCCCCGGTGCGCCCGAAGGCGCAATCGCACTGGCTGCCGAGCTCGGTGAGAAGGCGGGCAGTCACAACCTGAATCAGTACAAGAACCCGGCGAACCCGGACGCTCACTTCCGGACGACCGGCCCCGAGATCTGGCGGCAGACCGACGGCGCGATCACCCACTTCGTAGCGGGCCTCGGCACGTGCGGCACGATCACCGGCACCGGACGCTTCTTGAAGAAGCAGCGCCAGAACATCAAGGTGCTCGGCGTCCACCCGGTCGAGGGGCACGACATTCCCGGCGTGCGGAGCATCCGCCAGCTCGAGCAGACCGCGCTCTTCAGCCCCAAGGAGTATGACGGTCTCGTCGACGTCCACAACGAAGAGGCGTTCGAGCTCTGCAAGCGCATCAACCAGGAGGAGAGCATCATCGCCGGACCGAGCTCGGGCATGGCCCTCGCCGGCGCGTTCAAGATGGTCCCCGACGAGCCTGGCGTCATCTGCGTCGTCATGTTCCCCGACAACGCGTTCAAGTACTCCTCGTCGATGCGCAAGCACCTGCCGGAGCTCTTCGCAGGCGCCAAGCCCGAGGGCGCGGCTGGCGACTCCAACTTCGAGAACATCCTCGACTTCGCGCGCGGCTCGAAGGACGTCATCGACGTCGCCGAGGCGAAGGCCCTCCTCGACTCCGGCGCGCCCCCGATCTTGATCGATGTCCGATCCGAAGACGAATACGCCGGCGAACACGCCCCCCGCGCGATCAACGTCCCCCTGCCCGACCTCGCGGGCGGCTACGCGAGCGGCCTTCCCGAGGACACGACGGCTCCGATTCTTACCGTGTGCAAGGTCGGCGAGCGGTCGCTCTACGGCATGCTCCTCCTCAAGGCGCTCGGCCATCAAAAGGTTCGGAGCATCAAGGGCGGCCTCAAGGCGTGGACCGCCGCAGGGCTCGCGACCGAAAAGGGCTGAGCCTCGCGGATCCGGCTATCGCGCAAGCGACAGGCGCAGGACCTCATCGACGAGCGCGTCGATGTCGCGCTCGGTCGTCCGGTGGTTGACCACGGCGGCTCGTATCGCGAGCTTGCCGTCGATGCGCGTGGTCGAGGTGACGGCGAAGCCGCTCTCCTGAAGATCGATCACGATATCGTCATTGACGCGATCGGCGTCCGGATGCCGGACCCGAAAGCAGACGACGTTGAGATACACGGGCGCGAGAAGCTCGAGCTCGGGCTCCGGAGCGACGCGCTCGCCGAGACGAGCTGCGAGGGCGCAGGTCCGCTCGATGGCGGCTCCCAGCTGCTCGGCGCCGTACGTCGCGATCGTGAACCACACCTTCAGCGCGCGAAAACCACGCGACAGATCGGGACCGAAGTCGGTGAACCAGGGCTCGCCGGCAGCGAGCCCACGCTTGGCTCGCGCGAGGTACGCCGGACGCTGCGCGAAGGCAGCACGATGCGCCTCACCGTCACGAACCAGCAGAAATCCGGCGTCGTAAGGGACCTGGAGCCATTTGTGAAAATCGAGCGCGATCGAGTCGGCGCGCTCGAGGCCGGCGAGCCGCGGCGCAATCCTCGCCGACAGAACGCCCAAGCTACCGAGCGCGCCATCGACGTGGAGCCAGAGCTTTTCGCGGGCCGCCAGGTCCGCGAGCGCTTCGAGATCGTCGATCGCGCCGGTGTCGACGGTGCCTGCGCTGGCCACGAGAAGGAACGGCTCGAAACCGGCGGCGCGGTCGCGCGCGATCGCCGCCGCGAGCTCCTCCACGGGCAGCCGGTGCGAGGCGTCGACGGGCAGGATGCGAAGCGCGTCCGAGCCCAGCCCCGACAGCTCCATCGCGCGGACCACGCAGCCGTGGGCGGCCGACGACGTGTACGCCACGAGGCGATGGCCCGAGAGCCCCGTCTTCCGCGTCTCGACCCCGAGCCGCGCGGTCTTCGCGACGACCACGGCCATGAAGTTCGCGATCGAGCTGCCGGTGACGAGGATCCCGGTAGCGGTCTCGGGAAAGCGGAAGATCTCGCGCGCCCACCGCACCACCTGGCGCTCGATCAGGACGGGCGCGTGATCGCGTCCGCCGAGGTTGGCGTCGAGCCCTGCAGCGAGCATCTCGCCGAGCATCCCCGCGACGTTCCCTCCTCCGTGCACCCAGCCGAAGAACCTCGGGTGGAGGTTGCCCGCCGCGAACGGCAAAACCCGGCGAACGAAGGTCTCGTACACGCTCTCGAGGCTCGACGCATCCTTCGGGAGCGGCGCGTCGAGGTCCTTGCGAAGCTCGTCCGGCATCCGCGTCCAAACGGGCCCGTTCGCGACGCCCGCAACGTGATCCAAGATCCCGTCGAGCATACGGTGGGCGAGAGCGCGCACCTTCGGCCAGTCTTCGGGATCGAGCGAGGGCTTCGGAGCGTTCACGGGCGAATCCTAGTACGCTTCGCTGCGTGACTGCCTCGGACCCTTCCTTCGACGCCCCGGTTCGTGGTCTTCGCGACGAGGACCGGGAGCGCGCGTTTCCGATCTACGTGGTCTGGGAGATCACGATGAAGTGCGATCAGCCGTGCCAGCACTGCGGCACGCGCGCGGGTCCGAAACGCGACGCCGAGCTCGGCACCGAAGAGCTCCTCGACGTGGCGAGGAGCCTGGCGCGCCTCGGCGCGCGCGAGGTGACGCTGATCGGCGGCGAGGCGTACCTTCATCCGGACTGTGCGCTCATCATCCGGACGCTCAAGGACCTCGGGATCCGGCCGACGATGCAGACCGGCGGGCGGGCATTCACGCTCGAGCGGGCGAAGGCATTCCGCGACGCGGGCCTCGACGGCGTCGGCGTCTCGATCGACGGCCCGGCGCAGATCCACGACAAGCTGCGCGGCAACCTGGGCAGCTACACCGCGGCGATCAAGGCACTCCGGAACGCTCGCGAAGCCGGGTTCGCGCTGGGCGCCAACACGCAGATCAACCGACTGAACTGCGACCATCTCTTGCCGTTCTCGCGAACGCTCCGCGAAGAGGGCGTCCAGACGTGGCAGGTGCAGCTGACCGGACCCCTCGGAAAGGCCGCCGATCGCCCGGAGTGGATCGTCGAGCCGTGGCAGGTCGTTCCGATCATCGACACCCTCGCGGCGATCCAGACCGAGGCAATGGTCGAGTGGCGCGCGGGCGATCAGAGGAGCGTTCCCTTCAACGTCTTCGCCAACAACAACATCGGCTACTTCGGGCCGCACGAGCAGCTCCTTCGGAGCACGCCGCTCCAAGCCGAGACGCATTGGGGTGGCTGCGTCGCAGGGATCTACTCGATGGGCATCGAGTCGGACGGCACGGTGAAGGCCTGCCCGACGCTACCGACCGCGTCCTATCAAGCGGGCAACGTCCGGACGATGAAGCTCGAGGATCTCTGGGAGCAGGGCGAGCTCATGCGCTTCGCGCGCGACCGCACCGTCGAGTCGCTCTGGGGCTTCTGCAAGACCTGCTACTACGCCGACGTCTGTCATGCAGGCTGCAACTGGACGGCGCACTCGACGCTGGGCAGGCGCGGCAACAATCCCTTTTGCTACCACCGCGTGACGCAGCTCCGGAAAAAGGGCATTCGCGAGCGGCTCATCCCGGTCGAGAAGGCGCCCGGCAAGCCGTACGACCACGGCCGCTTCGAGCTCGTCGAAGAGCCCTGGGTCGACCCGGCCTGAGGACCGTCAGCCGTCGCCGCCGCCGACGCCGGTGCTCGTCGGCCCGGTGCCGTAGGCGGACGCAACGCTCGAGGTCGTCTGCGTCGACGTCGACGTGTTCGTCGTGGTCGTCGTGCTCATGCCGGTCGTGGTGGGGCCGGTCCCGTACGCCGAAGCAACGCTCGACTGGGTGGTCGTGCCGCCGCCCTCACCCCCGCTGCCGGTGGTGTCGTCGCCGCAGCCGGAAACTGTCGCGGCCCCGGTCGCGAGGGTCAAGCCGAGCAGCACGGCCGATGCCGTGCGAGCACGGGTCGCTCCACCATTTGCGGCGCCGCAATGCGGGCACTCCGCCGAGTCGGCGCGGTGGTGACATCCACAAGAAGAGCAAGCGACGAGGTCGACGCGAAAGGAGGCCATAGAAGATGGAGTAGACTCGCAGACCGATGATGAAGCAAGGCCTCTCGCTCGTTCTGACACTTGCCGCAGCTGGCGTGGTGCTCGCGGCCGCCCCGCGCGAGGACGCCCTCGCCTGCGGCGCCTTCTTCGCGAAGCCGGCCGTACCTATCGAGCGCCGCCCGTCGCTCTCGGTCGAGCGCGTTCTCATCGTGTTCGACCCCGAGAAAGAGGTCGAGCATTTCATCCGCGAGGTGACGTTCCGCGGAAGCAAGGAGACCTTCGGGTTCGTCGTGCCGACGCCGACCAGGCCGGACGTCTTCAAGGTGACCGAGTCGCCGTTCGACAAGCTCGAGCGTGACTTCCCCTATGCGCCGCCGCCGCAGAGCATGCGTGACGGCTCGAACAAGAGTGCGCCGGGCGCCGCGCCGGGAGGCGGAGCGCCGAAGGTCACCATCTTGGACATCAAGAAGGTCGGAAGCTTCACCGCATTCGTGCTCGCCGCGAACGACTCGACTGCGCTCGCCAAGTGGCTCAAAGACAACGGCCTCTCGTCTTCGCCCGAGAACGATGCGTGGCTCCAGGGCTACGTCGAGAAGAAGTTCTATTACGTCGCGTTCCGGTACGAGCCATCGAAGGAGCAGAAAGACAACGGCCAGCCGCGCGCAGAGACGGTCCGCATCTCGTTCAAGACGCCGCTCGCCTACTACCCGTACCGCGAGCCTTCGCACAAGAGCTCCACGAACGAACGCGACGTCGGGCTCTGGGTCGCGTCGCCGGAGCCGCTCGTGCCCGTCGCCCTCACCGAGGAGCAAGGCCGCGCCGTCTGGGTCAAACCGTTCTCGGAGGGAATGACCAAGGAGCGCGTCGCAGGAGAGCGACTCAAAGGCGTCCTGGGGCCCGAAGAAGACAAGCTCATCGGCGGCGCCGAGTATGCCGTTCAGCCGTTCGAGGATCAGAAGGTCTCGCGCCAGCGCTACGGCGACGTCGTCTTCCTACCGAAGCGCGGCGTTCCCGAAGCAAAGCGCGCCGCCGCGTCGGCAATGCTCGAGCTGCTGAGGCCGACAGCCGACGGCAAGAAGGTGGGCCAATGAGCCGCGCCCTTTCCACCGCGGGGCTCTTGCTCCTCTTCGGTTGCAGCGCGGATCCCGCGCCGCCGATTACGAGCGGCACCGGCGAGCACGAGACCGCTGTCGGAACCGCGCCGACACCCCCGAAGAGCAGCGCGACCACGACCGCAGCCGCGAGCGCCTCGGCCCCCAATCGCCTTCCCCACGAAGCGAAGGATCCGGCGACCCTGCTCGGCGGCGGCGCAGCGCTCGACGCCCTGCCGGTCCGCGCAACCGAGACGGGCGGACGGATCGATCCCGGGCTGCGCCAGCGGCTGATGGCACCGCCGCCGTGAAGCGTCGACTCGCTCTACTCGCCGTGCTGGCCGCCGGATGCCAATCCGAGGCAGGGGCGCGCGAAGAGCTGGAGAAGGACGGCTTCTCGGACATCGTCCTCACCAAGGGCGAGGACGGCTTCACCTTCGAGGCCAAGAAGGACGGTAAGCCCTGCACCGGATCGATCTCGGTCAAGAAGAGCGTCGGCAAGACGAACATCACGAAGTTCTATGGCTGCACCGGCGACCAAGCCAAGGAGCCGGTCTGCGAAACGAGTGCGCCCGAGGTCTGCTTCCGGATGGGAAGCGCCGCGGCGAAGAACGGCGCCATGGAAGCAGCGCGCCACTTCTATACGGAGGGATGTGACGGAGGCCACGCCGGGGCGTGCAATGATCTCGGTGTCATGCTCGTCGAAGGGCGCGGCGGCCCGGTCGACGCGGCGGGCGCGGCGACTCGATTCGCCAAGGCGTGCGACGCCAAGATGGGTAACGCGTGCAGAAACCTCGGCATCGCCCGCAGCAAGCAGGTGCCGGCGGACCACGACGCCGCGGCACAGGCATACCAGCGGGCCTGCGATCTGAACCACGCGTTCGGCTGTTACGAGCTCGGCCGCTCTTATCTGGAGGGGCGTGGCGTCCCCCGCGACCAGGCCAAGGGCGTCGAGCTCTTTACCAAGGCCTGCGGGATGGGCGACGACGTCGCCTGCGGCACCCAGGGCCTGTACCTCATCGTGGCCGAGCCAAAGGACGTGGAGAAGGGCAAGAAGCTCCTCGAGACGGCGTGCGAGAAGAAGAGCGGCGAGGCATGCAAGAACTACGGCGTGCTCGTACGTGACGGCGTGCTCCCTCCAAAGGACCCCACCAGGGCGTTCGGACTCTTCCAGCGCGCGTGCGAGCTCGGCGATGCCGGCGGTTGCAACGCCGTCGGCTACGCGATGGGCTACGGCGCCGGCACCAAGAAAGAGCCCGAGAAGGCGATCGCATTCTACGAGAAGGCCTGCAACCTGGACGAGGGCCTCGGCTGCTTGAACCTAGGCAACGCGTACAAGGAAGGCGTGGGCGTCGCCAAGGACACGAAGCAAGCAGCGGCGTACTTCGACAAGGGGTGCAACGCGGGCGAGCCCAAGGCGTGCGAAGCTGCGAAGGCACTCCCGAAGTAATACGACAGCACCGTCATGCTTTGGGCGAAAGGACGAACTCGTATCGTCCGCGCTGCGATCCATGCTCGGTGGCGAGGTCCATCACGAGCGAGGGGCGGATGAACGGATCGTCGGCGTTGAAGGGATCGCCCGGAAAGTAGAGCTGCGTGGTCAGGGGCACGTGCCCGGGCGCGGTGATCTTCACGTGGACGTGGGCCGGCCTGTACGTCCGGCCGTTCAAGTAGCGTCCGGGCACGATCGTACGAATCCGGAACTCGCCGCGATCGTCCGCGGCGACGAGCCCGCGATAGAGGAAGGGAGCGTCCCTCAGGTGGCCGTCGTTGTCATAGCGACCGCGCGCGTCCGCGTGCCAGACGTCGAGCACGGCACCGCCGAGCATCGAGCGGCAGTCGAGGCTTCGAACGCAGCCCGAGATCTCGAGCGGGATTCCCTCGGCTCCGTAGGGGCGGAGGTCGTTCCGCTGCGGCGCGCCGGCCCGGTAGTAGGGCCCCTCGATGTTGGCCTCGGTCGGGGCGCAGGTGGAAGCGGCCGACGCGCCGTAGCGTGCGTCATAGGGCGCCGCCGGCGCGAGCCGAATGGGATTTCTCGGTTGCGGCCGCGCGCTGGCCACCTCGCGTCTTCGGTCGGAGCCGCATCCGACGAGGGGTACCGACCCCAGCACCAACCCTCCGATGGCCATCACCAGAGACCGCCTCGACGCCCGATCGCTCATGAACCTCTCCTTTCACCGGGAGAACGGCGGTCCTCGTGGAGAGGCGCACGAAAAATGCGCCCCTAGGAGTTTTTCATCAGCTCGATGCGGCGAAGCAGCTCGGTCGAGCTGAACGGCTTGTCCACGACCGGCGCGTCGCCGAGCTCTCGGAGCACGTCCTCGGGTAGGTGGCCGGACATGTAGATGACCTTGCGCGGCACCTCGAGCTCCCAGAGCTTCTGCACGAGCTGCGGACCGGTCGTGTCGGCGAGTCGGACGTCGACGAGCGCGAGCGCGATGTCGGGCTGGTGCCTTCGAGCCACCGCGAGCGCGTCGGTCGCGTTCAGGGCGACGAGCACCGGATGGCCTGCGGCCTCGAGCACCCGGCGAAGCGAGTTTGCAACGATCTCCTCGTCATCGACGACCAGCACGCTCCTGCGCTTCGTCGCGGACGGCGCGGGCCGAGCCGCCGCTTGCGTCGGCAGGTGGATCGAGAACGTCGCTCCTTTTCCGGGAGCGCTCGTCACGTCGATGTGCCCGCCGGCGCTCTGCACGAAGCCGTAGACGGTCGAAAGACCGAGGCCGGTCCCGGAGCCCTCGCCCTTCGTCGTGAAGAACGGCTCGAAGATTCGCGCGGCGACGTCTTCGGACATACCGTGACCGGTGTCGCGCACCGTCAGGAGGATGTGCTCGCCCGCCACCGGTCCACCGGGGCTGCCGTCTTGGATTCGCACCGTCTCGGTCGCGATCGTCAACGTCCCGCCCGCCTCACCGATCGCGTCGCGCGCGTTGATGACGAGGTTGAAGAGCGATTGCTCGAGGAGCGTCGTGTCGACGTGCACCCACGGCCCGAGCGCCTCGAGACGCAGCTCCAGAGTCGCCGCCTTGCCGAGCAGCGTCCGCATCAGCGGCTCGTTCCGCAAGATGAGCTCGTGCAGGTGCAGCCGCTCGCGCGTCGCGGACCGGACGCGCGAAAATGTCAGCAGCTGCTTGACGAGGCCTTGTGCGCGCTCGGTCCCATCGGACAAGAGCCGAACATCCTCGTCGATGTCCGCATCGGACTTGGCGGCCCGCAGCCGCTCCAGCGAGGCCTGTGTCACCTGGAGCATGTTGTTCATGTCGTGGGCAACGCTGGCCGCGAGCCGACCGACGGCTTCCATCTTTTGCGCTCGCTGGAGCGAACGCTGGAGTCGATCGCGCTCTTCGAAGACGCGCGAGAGCTCGAGGGCGAGCGCCACCTGGTGCATCAGCATGGAAAGCATGCGGCGAAGCCCGAACGAGAATGCCGGCTGATCGGCGCTTCGCGACAGGAGGAGCGCCCCCACAGGGCGATCCGCGAGCATCAACGGAAGCGCCAGCGTGCGCCGGGGGTCGAGGCCCGGCATCCAGCCTGCAGACGCGCGGACCGAAGACTTCCCGTCGTCATCGGGTGGCCACTCGGTCTGCGCTTCCATGACGCTCCGGAAAAGGGCTTCGAGCTTTCCCCCGCTGTCATCGATCGACTTGCCGTCACGTGTTCTGCCGATCGCGCCGAACGCTGCCCGTGAGGGGTCGATCCGGAGCCAGAGGAACCCGCGGGACGCGTCCGCGTCGCGGAGCAGCTCGTCGAGGATCGCGATCGCTTGCGGTGTGAGGCGCAGATCTTTGAGGCCCGCGCGGGCTACCTGGACGAGGGCGGAGAGGTAGCGTGTGCCGCCTGCGTCGCTGCGTCCGCTCGTCGCCCCGGAGCCGACGTCCGGAGCGCGCGAGGCGTTGAGGCCGAGCTCTTCGCGAATGAAGCGCGCCCGACACACGGCGCCGTGCGAGAGGGCGATCGTCTCGGCCATCCGCGCCTCGTCGACGGCGAGGTCCTGGCGCCCGGTTGCGCGGAACGCGTGAGCGCGCAGGCGTGCAGCACCATAAAGGACCCAGGGCGAGCTCTCCAGGCGGCCGATCGTGTCGGCTTCTGCGCTCTTCCGAATCGCCTCCTCGACGCGTCCGGCGAAGAAGGGCTCGTACGCTTCCATGAGGACGTGATGCATCTTTAGGAGCGGGATCCGCGACGCCGCACCCAGGTCTTGGAACGCGCGCCGCAAACCGGGAAGGTGGGCCGCGTGCTCGGCGGCGGGTGCGCGCAAGGCTCGATGCACACGAGCATGCGCGAGGGCGACGTAGTATTCGCCGAGCGCGAGGTGGGTCGTCTTGGGATTGTGGCCCTCGGCGTCGAATTCGCGAACGAGCGCGTCGAAGCTGGGTCCGAGGTCGCCCTGCTCGACGAACTGGCGGATCCGCGGTCCCCACGCGAGCGTTCCTAGGAAGCCTTTCGCGTTCGAAGCGACGCTGCGCAAGGGGTCGTCGGTCTTCCCCGCGGCGGCCTGAGACGCAAGAAGCCGATGAACCATCAACTGATCGAACGCCGGCGTGGATCGCTTGCTGCGCGACACGCGGAGAACGATCTTTTCGAGCCAGGCGAGGCTCTCGTTCACCCGGCCGCGGATCGATTCGATCATGTCCGCGTTGGCGATGTTGAGACAGTACTCGTGCAGCTCGAGCCAGTGACCGCTCCTCTCAATCAGATCGTGCTCGAGCTTCAAGGCGGACTGGACGTCGCCGGCGAAGCAGGCCGCCATGACTTGCAGCTGCAACGCAAACGCTGCAGAAGACGGATCGCCGACGTCTTCGGCCATGCGCTTGGCAGTCGCGAGATCCGCGGCGCCGGCGGCGCGCCGGCCCAAGGCCGTCATCACGAATCCTCGTAGCGCCATGGTCCGAGCATGCGCGCGCGACGGGCCGAGCAGCGCGCTCAGCTCGAATGCCTGAATGGTGCTCTGAACCAAACGGAGCGGCTTGCCGTACTCGAGCCCCAGCCGGGCGTTCTGGTAGTGCAGATCGCAAAGCAGCTGGACGTCTTGCTCCGCAACCGCGGGCGCGGTGCTCTTGGGGGTCAGCGCTCGAAGGCCCAGCCTGGCCAGCTGACCGATCGTGGTGGCCGCGCTTCGTGCGCTCTCCGTGGGTAGGCGGACGCCGACCGCTTGATAGGCCTCTTCGAGGCGAGCCCACGCCTGCTCGGGCTCGGCCTTCGTCTCGTGTACCCACGAAAGCCGACCGAGGATGGTCGCCGTCTCGTGGCGATCCGCCGCGAGCTCGAGCGCCGAAGTGAAGGCGCGGAGGCTCGCGTCGAGCGCGCCGAGACGCAGATGAACCTCGCCAAACGCACGATGGAACGCCGCATCGAACTTGATGCCGGCGGAGCGCGCGATGTCGGCAGCGACATCGAGGAATCGGAGCGCACTCTCGTTGTCGTACTGCTCGATCGCCGCAAGAGCCGCCCGGCGCGTCGCCGCGTAGGCTCGCGCAGGGGAGGCGTCGAGCTCACCAGACGCGTAGTGAAGAGCGGTCGCGAAAAGATCGTCCACGTTGGCCAGAGGCCTGGCCATCAACGCTTCGGCGGCACGCTGGTGAGCGGCGCGAACTGCCGCCTCGCCCATGCGGGCAACGAGGATCTCGTGAATGCCGTCGTGGAGGAAGCGGTGCCGCGTCGCGCCGTCTGCGACCAGGACGCCGGCGCGCCGTGCTTGCGCGAGAGCGAAGCCGACGTCGCCCGCTTCGAGCCCGATGACGTCGGCAAGAAGCTCGTCCTCGAAGCCGGCGCCGAGCACCGAGGCTTGCTCGAGCACACGGATCGTCGCCGGAGGAAGATCGGCGAGCCGCCGGCCGAGGACGTTCATCGAGGCGACGGGGAGCGCGACATGATCGGCGGCCTTGCGATCGAGCTGCCACGTGCCACGGCTCGGCCGTAGCGCGCCGGAGTCGAGAAATGCACCGAGCACCTCTAGCGCACCGAGCGGCGAGCCATCCGACAGCATGGCGACGCGCGCCACGACATCGGCGTCGATCTCGACCGCGTCGAGATACGAGCTCACGAGGCTCTCGATCTCGTCGGTCCCGAAATTTCCGAGGTCCACGACCTCTGCGCGTTGAAGCTCGGATGCCCGAAAGCGCTCTACCGGCGTGTCACCGGACGCGTCGACGCGCGACGCGAGGATGAGGGCGAGCGGCACTTCGAGGACGCGGTGAGCGACACGCGCGAACACTTCGCGGCTCGCCGGATCGATCCACTGGATGTCATCGATGCTGACGAGGAGCGGCCCGACGCGGCGAACCAGCCGCACCAGGAGCTCGGCCAAGCCTTCGGAGAGGGACGTCGGGGCGACCGGGGGCGGCGATCCGAGCACCTCGGAGAGTGAAGGACTGACGACGACCGCGAGCGCACCGAGGTGTCCCTCTGCTGCCGCTCGAAGCGCGTCGTGCATGGCGTCGCGGTCCGGCGACGGCGCGCGGCGAGCTGCATCGAGGTAAGCCTCGAACAGCCTGCGGAGCGCAGCCCACGGTCCATCGCCATCTCGGCAGGTCGCTGCCAGCGGCCGAACGCGGCCGGCGCCTCGCCACGCGGCCTGTGCGGCGGCGATGAACCGGCTCTTGCCCATGCCTCGCTGGCCGCGGAGCAGAACCACGGTGCCGCCCAACCCGAGGCCCTCGAATCGTTCGAGCACCCGCGAGAGCTCATTGTTGCGGCCGACGAAGGGCGAGCTGGTCGACGGGGGCCCGTAGGCGCTCGGACCGAGCGGTGCGCGACTGGATCCCGCACGCTCGAGATCGAGGAGCACGGCGCGGGCGCTCGGATACCGCCGCTCCGGATCCCGGGCAAGGAGCCCTTCGAGGATGGGTCGCGCCACGGCAGAGAGCGGAGAGCCGGGAGCGTCGAGACGCTCTCCGGAGGTCGGCAGCCTCCCGGTCAAGCACTCGAACAAGACCACGCCGACGGCGTAGAGGTCCGCGCGACCATCGATGCGAGCCGGCGCGCGCAGCTGTTCGGGAGCGGCGTACGCGGGCGTACCCGCGATCTCCGGATCGCTCTCGGCGCCACGTTCGATCGGCGTCGCGAAGCCGAAGTCGACGAGCCGGACACGCTCCCCCGTTCCGATGACCAGGTTTCGTGGCTTTACGTCGCGGTGAACGAGCCCCGCGGCGTGCACGCGATCGAGGGCGCGCAAGGTGGTGGAGGCGACCTCGAACGCTCGCTGTTCGGTCAGACGCCCGCGCTGAAGCCGCTCGGCCAGCGTCTCGCCCTCGACCAGCTCCATCGCGAGGTAGGGCAGCCCGTCCACCTCGCCCACCTCGAGCACGGCCGGCAGACCGGGATCGTGAACGCGCGCGAGCGCAACGGCTTCCCGGTATACCCAGCGCGTCCAAGGTCCCCGCACGCGCGGGAGCTTGAGGGCGCACGGGGTCCCCTCGAGCTCGGCGCGATACACGACCGAGTTCGCTCCATGACCGAGCTCGACCCCCACGGTCAGCCGCGGAATGGACACCGATACCAGCAAGGTCCGGCCAGGATACGCCAGGAGCTAGACGATGGGGTGGACGCGGAGCGACGAAGGCAAATGCTCCCCGAAGGGGCATGCGCCGAACGCGAGCGGCAGCGCAGCCGGTGACATGGCTTTGACGACCCGATGCCGATCGAGCCCCTTGGGCGTGAGGTCCAGGTACGTGGTCTCCCGCTGCGTCACGGTCTGGGTGCGCTCGTTGGTTGCGTAGCGCGCGTGCTGGCCGTCGAGCCACCGCTTGAGCTGATCGTGGTGCCCCGGGTAGAGCCACCACTCGAGGTGGCCGAGCGCCGAAGGCGACAGCTCAGGCTCGGCCTGAGGTGCCGGCTCGCCCCAGAGGAACGCAAGCGATTGCAGAGCCTCACCGACCGCTTTCCTCAGGGCGACATCGGCTGCGGTCCCCGCGCCGTAGCCGAGCACCAGCGGGACGTCGCAACGCGGAAAACCGATCACGCCCGCCACGACGACGTCCTCGCTCCAGCTGCGTTCCGGTGCCGGCAAGAGAAACGCGCTCCACTCGTAGGAGGAGGCAACACCGAGCTGCGCGGGAGCCTCGACGGGCGCCGGCAACGTCTCGCCGTACCAGGATCTCAGGACACGATCCCGTTCGGCGAGCTCCTCGCGCGCCGCTTTGCACGCCGAGTCCCAGTCGCAGTGCAACGCAACCCCGTTGGAGCGCGCGAAGCGCCAACGCTCGGGGCGGTTGCTCTCGGGGAAGGCGTCCGCCGACGAAACGACGGAAATCGGTGCTCCCTCGCCCGACCAGACCTGCCAAATCTCGAGGGCACTCGAGATCGCGTCGATCGTCGCCATTCGCTCGAGCAGTTCGTACCGAGCTCGCTCGACGGGGGCGTCGTCGACCGACGCCGCCGAGCCGGTCAGCTCGGTGCCATCGGCCCTTCTGCTCGCCATCCCTGCCCGGCGCAACTCGATTCCGTCCGCGGTGATGACGTCATCCACCACCTCGGGCAGGGACCAACCATCAAGCAGCGGGAGCACGTGCGACATCGTCGGTAATGTCGACCCGGTCGGGCACATCTGAAAGCTCCAGAGTCCCCCGGCAAAAGACATCGAACCGTTTCGTCGCACACACGAGCGCTTCTCGCATCCTCGGAAGCTTCCTGGGATCGCCGACCAATGCGTCGATGACCACCAAACCCTCGCCGACGTGCTCCTGATCCAGCGTCGCGTGGTTATCGACGACGGACATCGACGTCCGGGGAATCCCGCAGCGCGATTCCAAGAGTTCCAACCATTCCGGTCCCAGGATTACGGTGAGGTACTCCGCGAACAGGATATACGCGAGGTACAGCGTGGGATCCTCGTGGATCAATGTCTCGATGTACGCGACGAGCTCCGTCATCGACGGATGCACACCGGCCGAAGGAGCCTTGAGCGACGTCCGCGACAGTCGCTCGATATCGTTCTCCGCCCAAGCGTGGTGCCCCTGCTCTTCTTCGAGCTTGTGAGCGTAGTGGCGTGCCAAATCCGCGTCACCGCGTTCCGTTGCGAGAGCCATCGCGAGGTTGAGATGGATGGGAGTATGAAGGACGAGGTAATGGATCCCCGTCAGATACGCTGCAAGGTGCCGAGGCTCGAGGGTTCCCTCTTGAGCTCGGACGTACAGCGCATTGGTCCGACGCGCCCGCGAAGCGTAGCGCTCGACCTCGAGCCGGAGCGCATCTCCGATCATCTGAGTCTCCTTGAACTGTCGAAGAGCAAGAATGCGAATACAGAACCGGCACGCCCCCCGGCGTGCCGATCTCAATCAGTTCACAGCGTCGCGGTGGCGAATTTCTTCACGGGGACTCTCCGGTTGGTGGGGCGCCGCCAGGCGCGTGTTGGGTTACCCCCCCAACAGCCATTGCGCAGAACTGCCGGGTAAAAACGTGCTCCGCGTCCGGACGCAGGAACTTCGAAAACCGCACGGTGGCTCCCCAGCGCTCCGAGTTCGCGGTGGCGACTACGATAAAGCCCAGGCTCGCCATGATCTTCATCATCGGAATGTTAGCCGGAGAGCACTCGCACTCGATTCTCTCGACGCCTGCAGCGGCGAGCGGTGCGTAGGTGCGCTTGACGAACTCGGTCATCACGCGGCGGTCGCGGTACTCCGGCAGGAGCGCGACGCTGCGGACGTAGTAGGTGCTCCAATCGATCGGGTGACCCATCCAAACGCCGATCACCCGGCCGCCATCGCGATAGACGACGACGTCCATCTCGGCGCAGAAGCGCCTCTTGGCATTCGTGAGTGGATCGTCGAGGAAGCGCGGCGCGGCGCCGCTCTTCTGAAAGATCTTGCCGTAGTGCTCGGCGACAAAATCGAGCGCCTGATCGAAACTACCCGCCTCGGCGGTCACCCCGTCGAAGTTCCAAGGAAGCTCGGCTCGCCAATCGAAGCCCCAAACACGCTTCGAAAGAGACTCTAAGGCAACTCCGACAGAGCCGTCAGCCATATCTCGGCGCTATTTGCCACAGGGCGCGAAGCCCACCCAAGAAAGGTGCGAACGATGCGATCGCTTACGGAAGCACCTATGTCGCGCGGAGAGGCAGCGTCATGAAGACGTCGTCGATGCTCGTCCCGTCGCGCATGCGGTACGCGTCGCGCACGACGCCGATCTCTTCGAAGCCGAGCTTGCGATAGAGGGCGCGCGCGGCGGCGTTCGCAGCGAACACGCGGAGGTCGACGAAGGCGACGCTCGCGAGCTCGCGAGTCCACGCGATGGCCGAGGTCATGAGCGCGCGGCCGGCCCCTCGCCCGCGATAGGGCGCTTCGATTCCGACAGACAGCTCGACGCGATGGAGCGCCGATGGGACCACCCCGCCACGCAGCTCGACGTGGCCGACGACCTGGGGTCGCGGGTCCGAAGGGTCGTTCCATACGTGCGTCCACAGAAGCCACGCTCGGCCCCATCCGGGTTGGTGAGGCGGCGTTCGCCATCGGCGCTCGGTCTCGCGCATGACGTCGGAGCGCTCGACGTCCCAGACGGGAGAGAAGTGGATCCCGCCTTTGGTCTCGGACTCGCCGATGTGACGAACGACGTGCGCGCTGAAGTCCGCGAGGTCGGACAGGCCCGCGGCCGTGATCGGAAATGCCGCCGCAGCGCGCTCGGCCGTCATGCCGCCGTGCGGACGACGCGCTCGACGTCGGCCGGGTCTTTGGGACACGAGGAGGTGAGCACCTCGGGCGCGCCGTCGGTGCAGAGGACGTCATCCTCGATGCGGATTCCGCGGACGTCGGCGAAGCGAGCGAGCACCGAGCGATCGAGGTCGGCGCCGATCGGTCCGGTGAGCGCGTCATCCGAGAGGATGCCGGGGACTTGATAGAACCCGGGCTCGATCGTGACGGCCATGCCGGGGATCAGATCGCGATCGAGGCGGAGGTAGCGGTCTCCGAATCGCGTGCTCCGCGTTCGTCCGGGCGCGTAGCCGGCGCGATCGCCGAGGTCCTCCATGTCGTGGACGTCCAGACCGAGGAGGTGCCCGACCCCATGCGGGAAGAAGAGCGCCGCAGCCCCGCGCTCGAGGAGCCCGTCGACCGAGCCGCGCAGGATGCCGAGCGAAGAGAGTCCCTCGACGATGGCGCGCTTCGCCGTCTCATGGACGTCGCGGTAGCGCACGCCGGGACGCACCTTGTCGATCGCACGCCGCTGCGATTCGAGGACGACGTCATAGATCGCGCGCTGGGTCGCGGAGAACTCGCCGGACACCGGCCACGTCCGCGTGATGTCGCTCGCCCAACCTTCGGGCGACTCGCCACCGACGTCGCACAAAAGGAGATCGCCGGGCGCGAGAGGTCCATCGTGGTGATGGTTGTGGAGCACCTCACCGCGGACGCTGACGATGGGCCCGTATGCGTCCTCCATCCCTGCCCTGCGGAGCTCGGCGATCATGGCGGCGCACACTTCGGTCTCGGTCCGGGCGGTACGCGTCGCGCGCATCCCGGCGATGTGCGCGTTCGACGACGCCTGGCCCGCCGCACGAAGCTGCGCGATCGCCGCGTCGTCATGAACGAGCCGCGTCGCGATCATCGCATCCGCGAGGTCGGCGTCCTTCGCCGAGTCGAGCGTCGCACCGCTGCCCGCATCGATCGCGCGGCCAAGGATTCGGGAAAGCCACGCGGCTGTGGCGTGGTCCTGAGGAGGTAGCGTCGCCACGCTCTCGAGCGAGCGCACCGCATCCGCCAGCTCTGCGATCGGCCGCACCTCGTCGACGCCGCGCTCGCGCACGATCTCGGCGAGCTCGGGACGTGGCCCATGCCAGAGCGCATCGTCGCGATCCGGTGGCTCGGCGAAGAGCGTCGACCGCCCGTTCTCGACGAGCAGCGCCGCGCCCGGCATCGACGCGCCGACGAGATAGAGGAAGTGGCTCGCTGCGCGGAACGGATATTGGTTCGCCGGATAGTTTCGCGCGACCGGCAGCCCTGCGGCGAACAGCGCCGCGCCGGTGAAGCGCGATGAGAGAGCTCTGCGCCTCGTCGCGCATGCGGCGGCGGATGTCGTAGGGAACGTCACCATAGGGAGATGGTTTCTTACACCATCCCCGCGCGGGCGCATCTCTCGCCGGCACACACCTGGACGTCGATCTGTGCCCTCCAGAGCTCGTCGTGCGGGCGCGATCCCTGCAACGACCGGTGTCCTTTCGACGGATCGCGCAAGCGGGAGGAGGATCCGATGACGCAACGAGCCTTGCCCTTGGACGGAAGCCCGGAGTCAGCGGCGCCACAGGCGAGCGATGCGCGCCCCCTCACGGCGGCGCCGCGAGCCGTGCTGCACCGGCCACAGCCCAGCCGCTCGCTTCCGCCGCCGCCGCCTCCGCTTTCTCGCAACGCGGTGCCGCCGCCGCCTCCGAGCTCGCCTTCGTCGCTCCCACCTTCGCTCTCCACGATGACCAATCTGCGGCGCGTGCCGCCACCGCTCCCGCGGCGGCAGTCGCGCGTCACGCCCGTGGTGCCGCCGCCGCTTCCGCCTCCGCGACCTTCTGCCGAGTCCCCCGCCGCACCACCGAGGCGTTCGTCGATCCCGACCAAGCCGCCGCCGCGCGAGTCGCTCTATGGCATCGGTCGCAACGGGCTGCGCATCCCAAACCCGCCGCGCCTTCCGCGAACGACGTCTTCGGCGCCGCTTCCGCGCGCGAAGTTCGTCGTCACCTGCGGAGAGCACCCGGGACAGATCGTGCTCACCGCCGTGACCGATCCTGGATTCGTGCCTCGAGGTGCCCTCGTGGTAGCGGTCGCGACCGATGGCGAGCGTGACGACAGGCGGCTCGCGCAAGCCCTCGTCGGGATCCTGTGACCGTCAGTACGGCTCGCTCATGCGCTCCACGGCGGCCTCGAGCTCACGACGGACGAGCGCGGGATCGCCGATGGGCCCGCGAATGAGGCGGGCCTGCTCGGGCCGCGTGAACACGCCGAGCGTCGGTGTTCGGCCCGCGAACTCGTCGAAGAACTCGCTCACCCCCTCGCGCCGAGCGACCTCTGCCGATCGTGCGATGGCGCGGGCGTCGGTCACGTCGAGGACGAGGAGGTCTACCTTGTCCTCGTACGCGGCGTAGCCCGTGATGATCCCGGGCTCGACCTCGTGACAGACGCCGCACCAATCCGCCCGGATCAAGACGAGCTTCGGCCGCTCGAAGCGAGTGGGTCGCGCGTCGGATCCGCGTCCGCCGGCGGAGGCTCGCTGTCCGCTCGGCGTCTCGCTCGGGAGCGGGCCGTAGAAGCCCGGGTCGACGCGGCCACCGCCGCAACCGAGCGAGACAACGAAGATCGCGATCCGAGCGAGTGCTCGCACCCGACCATCGTCGCTCGTTTGGGCGCTCAAGGCTTCAGCCTCTCGCGAGCGGTCTTCGGGCCGAAGATGGGACCGTCGTCGGGCGGCATGATCGCCGCGAGCCGCAAGGACGAGAGCACGGCGGCGATCGCGAGCGCGGCGCGCTCGTTCGGCGCCGTGTCGATCTGCCAGACGCGCCGCGCACGCTTGATCAGCGAGTCCATGCCTGCGCCCCCCTTCGACGCCGCGATGGCGATGGCTTCGCTTCGCAGCGCGGGCGCCCGATCGACCGGGAAGGTTCGAAGGTCGATCGCGAACGATGCGCCTTCGAGGACGGCGCGGAGCGTGGCGGCATCGGACAGCGGGGCAGTGTCTCGCGGATACCTCTTCGGCGGATCGACGACCAGCTCGAGCCCGACCGCGCGGGCTGCGGGCTCCAGGACGGCGGGCTCGAGCCGAACCGATGCGTCGGTCGCAAAGAGCGTGAACGCGCCAGCGTGCGCAAGGGGCCGGACGAGGTCGATCCGCCAGCCGTTCTCGTCGTACCGAGGGTCATCCATCGAAGCGCTGTCCGCCCGAGCAATCCAAGTGTAGAGGGGAGGTCCGGTCGTGACGATGTCAAACCCGGAAACGCCCCGAGAGCCCGCGCCGGCCGTCGCGATCGCGCTGCTCGAGCAAGCGATCGCGCGCCACCGCGCCCCGCCGCTCGCACCCGCTCTCGTCGCCCGTGGTCTCGGTCCCTACCGCGGCTACGTCGAGATGCTCGAGACGATGCGGGCGCTCGTCGACAAGGGATACCGGCCCTTTTCGATCGGACGCAGCGTCGAGGGTGAGCCGCTCATCGCCCTGCACCTCGGGCGCGAGCCCTTCTCGTCACGCCACCTCGCGAACGCCGAGCCTCGCAGCACGCTCTACCGAACGAGCGTCATTCTCGCGGGCGTCCACCCGAACGAGTGGATCGGCGTCGAGACGTGCTTCGCGCTCCTCGAGCAGCTCCTCGCCGTCGATCTCGGTGACAGATCCGTCATTGCGATTCCTGTGGTGAACCCAGACGGCATCCGCCGCGTGGATCGCAACCTGCGCGCCGGCCGCCACCGGTTCGTCCGCCACAACGCCCGCGGCGTCGATCTGAACCGCAACTTCGACGAGCGCTGGGGCAAGCTCGGCATCATCCAGCGGATGCTCCGCAGCATCTTCTATCCGGGGCCGCGACCCGCGAGCGAGCCCGAGGTCGAGGCGATCGCGCATCATCTGTCGCCGTGTCGCGTCGAGCGCGCCGTCTCGCTGCACAGCTACGGGGGTGCGGTGCTCTACCCGCTCGCGTCGAGCACGAGGCCGATCCACGACGAGGACGAGCACGAGACCTGGGCGCGCCGCATCGCGCACGCGATCGACGCGCGCCGTCCCTACGCTGCCAAGAGCTGCGCCCGGTGGGCGCGCGGCATCACCGCGGGCGGGCTCGAGCTCGACTGGTTCCACACGAGGCACGGCGCGCTCTCGCTGCTCGTCGAGTGCTCGCGCGGCGGTCGTGGCCTCCGCCCCTCGCGACTGTTCGAGCCGTTCGCCTGGTTCAATCCGCCGCGCCTCTCGGCCGACGCATCGGCGATCGCCACGGCGCTGCTTCCCTTCGTGCGCGGCCTCGGCGCGTGACCGATGCTTTCTGTTTCGCACTCTGACGGGTGCGAAATGCGAGCAGCTTTCTTCCGCCCGAACCCTTGACGTCGTCGCGGGAGTCGCTAGAAAGCTGGTTGGTCGCTCAACCAAGGAGCTCCTGCATGCTTGTTCGCCGCCTTTTCCCGCTTTTGGTCCTCGCGCCCCTCGCTGTTGGCTGCTCCGACGACGAGAGCGAGACGAAGCCTGAGCCGACGGACGAGCTGCTCGCGCCCCCGCCCGAAGGTCAGGGCGTGCAGTTCAAGATGACGACCTCGATCGCGGCGGGGTCCGAGGTCGAGCACTGCCAGTTCGTGCGCGCTCCCGCCGAGGGGCTGAACGTCAACCGCGACGAGATCAAGTTCACGCAAGGCAGCCACCACGTCCTCCTCTACCTGACGCCGTACACCGACATCCCGGTGGCGAACGAGCAGGGCACGCCCGTCGACACGACGAAGGTCTTCGATTGCTCCGAGGGCGTCATCTTCGACTGGAAGGTGTCGAACCTCATCGCCGGCTCGCAGAACGCGACCGGTGAGTCGGTCGTCAACTTTCCCAGCGACGTCGCGATGAAGGTTCCGCCGAACGCGGTCCTCTTGATGAACGTCCACTACGTCAACGCGCAGCCGGAGGCGATCGAGCCCGAGGTGCGGATCAACGTCTATTCGATCCCCGACGAGCAGGTGAAGACCGAGGGCGGCATCCTCTTCTGGTTCAACCCGCTCATTCGCGTCGATCCGATGGGGACCGGCCTCGCCAAGATGAGCTGCCCCGTTCCGCACGACATCACGCTCGGCAACGCGCAGTCGCACATGCATCGCCGCGGCGTCGACTACGAAGCGGTTCGCATCGCGCCCGACAGCTCGCGCGAGCTCATCTACGAAAACACCGCGTGGGAGGGCGTGCCGGTCAAGGAGTGGGAGCCGGGCTACACGGTCGCCGGCGGCAGCCGCATCGAGTACTTCTGCGGCTACCAGAACACCGAGGCTCGCACCGTCTACCAGGGACCGAAGTCGTCCGACGAGATGTGCATGTTCATCTCTTCGTACTGGCCGGCGAAGCCCGAGGTCTCGAACTGCGCCGTCGATCCGAACGATGTGCAGAACACGCAGAACCTCAACGCGGACTGGGTCGGCCAGGGAACGGCCAACTGCACCGAGACGCTGGTCTGCATCCAGCAGATCGAGGGCGAGGGCTTCTTCGGCTTTTTGCACGGGCTCACCGATTGCGTGCTCGCTTCGCGACCGGAGTCGAGCGAGGTCGTCTCGGATGGCGTACGCTGCCTGATGACCAAAGCCGATCCGATGACCGAGTGCCAAGCGGAGATCGAAGCCTGTCTCAACGAGCCCTAGCCAAGTCGTCGCCACAGGCCGATCGCTCGGCCCGTGAAAAGATCGTCGCTGCCGCGTTCACCGTCCTCGCCGAACGTGGCAGCCACGACAGCTCCATCAAGGAGATCGCGCGGGCTGCCGGCGTCGCGCCGGGGCTCGTTCACTATTACTTCGCGTCGAAGGGCGAGCTCTTGCTCGAGGTCGTCCGTGCGGCGTGCACCTCGTACCGCGAGGAGATGGCGGCTCTCGAGCTGCCCGAAGATCCGCTCGAGCGAACCAAGGCCCTGCTCGCCTGGTCGAAGCGGCGTGGGCTCGAAATGCCCGAGTGGTACCGGCTCATGGTCGATCTCGACGCGCTCGCCCTGCGCGACGCCGACCTCGCGCGTGAGGTATCGGAGCTGAAGCGTGAGGTGCGCGATCACACAGCGAGCCTCGTCGCCGACGCCGAGCTGAAGGTCGGAGTGAAGCTCGGGCCGACGCACGGCGGTCTGGCTTCGGTGATCATCCCGGCCATCGACGGCCTCATCCTTCAGAAGCTCATCGATCCGAAGTTCGACCTCGAGGGCGGCCTGGACGCGCTCGAGACGCTGCTGATCACGCTTCTCGCCAGCGCGCAGCGCTGAGCCGATCAGAAGCCGGTCGTGCCGCCGATGAGGATGCGTGCGGCGTTCGGCGCGGCGCCTTGCTCGAAGGTCTCGGTGCCGACGCCGAAGAGCAGGTTGAAGGAGTGATCGCGGTGGTTCGTCGACCGAATTCCGGCGAGAAACGAGTACCGGAGGAGCTCGGGCTCGAAGTCTTCGAAGTGGTACTCGTCCCACACGTTGCCGACGGCGTTCTGAATCACGCCGTCGAGAAACGCCCAGACCGGCCACCGATATTCGAGGGTCACCGCGGTGGCGCTCCTTCCGACGAGGCGCCCGGGCCGGAAGCCTTTCATCAGCTCGAGGTCGGGGACGTCCTCTTTGCGCCCGGAGCCGAGCAGCTCGGTGAACGGGAGCACGTAGTCCTCTCCACCGCGGACGGGCTGGATCATTCGCGCGGTGAAGGTGAGCGAGAGCACGCGCTGCGTCCCCGTCAGATCGAGGAAGCCTGCGAGCGACCCGGCGAGGTTGAACCAACCCGCTCGGTCGGGCTCGTCGATCTCGGACACCTGCTCTCCCGAAAGGTCGACGGCGATGCCGGTACCGGGCGCGGGCCGCTCGAGGCGTGAGTCGATGACGAACCTGAGGCCGCTCTTCACGGTGACGTACGGACGCCCGTAGCTCGGTGGCGGTCTGACACCCTGGAGCGCGCGGTTGCGAATCGTCGGCGGATCGCACGACCGGCGGACTGCGCTGTATCCCGGCTGGTTCGGATCGATCGCCGTGACCGGGTCGGCGCACTCGCCCGCGCCGGTGATCGTGTCGCGACCTGTGACCCAACCTTCGAAGAAGGATCCGCGCCACGGCTCGACGTGGATGCGTCCGCCGCCGCCCCAGGTGCGAATCCCGTACCCGGTCTCGTCCTCGTCGAGCGTTCGCGGGCCGATCCCCCAGAAGAGGAGATCGCTGCGCGTGAGAAAATCCGCTTCGAGCTGGATGAACGACTTGCTCCGCTCGGTACCCATCGGCGAAACGAGCGGGATGCGGTCGGCCGCGCCCACCTTCCAGTAGCGCGGCCCGCCGAAGCCGAAGCTCGCGCGAAAGTCATTTCCGTGAGCGAGAAAGTCGTTCCAGAAAAAGACGAGCCCGACGCTCGGCCGAAAGCCGAACTCGACGAACGCAGTTGGGATGACGCCGATCGTGCTCGGGGCGAAGAGGATCGACTTGATGACGCCGCCGACCTCGGGATCGCTCTCGATCGCATGGCCCAGCGCAGAAAGCGGAACGCGGACGACGTATTCGGTGACGACCCAGAGCGGGAAGAGAACGATGCGCGGAATCCAGAGCGCGTCCTCTGCGACGCTGCTCGTTTCGGGCCGACCGTCGTAGTCCTGCGGCTCGCGCTTTTCGCCGGGCGGGGGCTCCTTCTCGAGCGGCTCGAGCTCCGCCGGACGAGGTGGCGGCGCCGGACCGCCCCGCGTGGACGGTGCGGGCTCCGGAGGGTCCGCCGGCTGCGCGAGCGCGGTCGCCGACAGTGTCGTCATCGACGCCAGCCCGAGCGACGCGAGCCCTCGAAGGTGCCGCAAGACCCGCCGATGCTAGCCGTGACCTCGGCGGCGCGCGCGGTTCGCCCAATGTAGGTGCGCTGTATGCGGGGGCGGTCGACCTGGATCCAGCACGATCCGGACGCCCCAGCCGACGGGGCGTTTCAGCGACGAATTTCACCTAATCCGACGATGGCGCGAGGCGTGCTACTCCTGGCCGCGCTGATGACGAGATTTGCGTTCTTGGGTGTCTTGCTTGCCCTCGCAGGTTGCTCCGCCGCACCGCCTCCTGTCGCCGACGCGCCGCCGGCGCCCGAGCGAGAGAAGATCGATCGCGGGCCCACCTCGATGGAGGGCGAGATCGGCGGCATGAACGAAGAGGCCGTCGGGGTCGCCTTCGACGCGCTTCAAGAGGACGTCGCCGGGTGCGTGCGACAGGGGTCGGAGCGCGTGCGCGAGATCGGCGGTCGCTTCGTGCTCTCGATGCGCGTCGACCGAAGCGGAAACCCGCGCTGGGCGTACCTCAGCGAGTCGACCCTCGGCGATCGCGACACCGAAAAGTGCGTGCTCGATCTGGTGAAGGATCGGTCATGGCCGAAGCCTGTAGGCGGCGAAGGGCTCGCGTCGCGCAGCTTCGAGATCGACGCCGGCACCGAGCCCGTCGAGCTCGAGGCGAAGCGCGTAACGGGAACCGTCCGCGCTGCGGCAGACACGCTGTGGAGGTGCCGCAAGGGACTCGACGGCAGCTTCATCGCGACGGCGTACCTGCGTCCCGATGGGCGGGTGAAGAGCGCCGGCGTCGCGCCGCCCAGCGAAGCGGGCGAGGCGGCCGCCGACTGCATCGTCGAGACGATCGCGAAGCTTCGCTTTCGATCCCCGGGCAAGCGCGCGGCGAAGGTGACGTTCGAGGTCCCCTGACGCCAGGGGCGCGTGGGTCTGCTACGCGTAGGGCATGAGCACTTCCGAGGTGCTGTCCCGACTCCTCGGCGGCGACGCGCCGATCCCCGCGAGCACGGTGCGAGAGTTCCTCGCAGCCGCAGACGAGCACACGAGCGCGCTGGCGACCGAGGCGGACCGCGCGCTCGTCGCGGGCCTTCTGGCCGACCGGCTCGGCTTCGCGTTCGCGGCCGGCTACCAGGCGGCGCTTCGTGTGTTGCTCGGGGACCGCGCCGGACCTGCGACATGCTTGGCGGCCAGCGAAGCAGGCGGCGCACACCCTCGCGCGATCCTGACCAGCCTCGTAGAGGCCGGGGACGATCTGGTCGAGGCTGGCGCCGATATGCTCCATCGCGGCGCGGGCGCGCAGCGTGGCGGCGCGCGGGCCCTGCACCGTCACCTGCTGGCCGCTCATCGTCCAGACGCGGTGGAAGAGGCCCTGCGCCGATGGCATCGCCATCAGGCAGGCGATCTTCGCGCCGCCGCCGGACTGGCCGAACAGCGTGACGTTGCCGGGCGACCACCAGACAACCCCCACTATTCAGATAATCTGCCGCT
>JBGTSH010000125.1:0-26543 GCA_041940405.1 Polyangiaceae bacterium | reverse complement strand
GGCCGACGTGGGGTAAATTGTTGAGGTGAACCAGCATATCGCCGCGGCTGGCGTCGATTTCATCTTCCAGCGTTATCGTCACCGCCTGGGGGGCAAAGGCCTGGGATAGCTCACCTTCAGCAGTGACAATAGCCTTAACCCGGCTGCGCTTTTTGGAGGGCAGCACCATGATTTCATCGCCGGGGCGAACCACGCCGGAGGCGATGGTGCCGGCGAAGCCGCGAAAATCGAGATTGGGACGGTTGACGTATTGCACCGGCAAGCGGAAATCCACCAGGTTGCGGTCACCATCGATCTGTACGCTCTCCAGGTGAGCCAGCAGCGGCGGACCCTGATACCAGGGCATGGCCTCGCTACGATCGACCACGTTATCGCCCTTGAGGGCTGATAGGGGCAGAAAGTGCAGGTCGCCAAACCCCAACCGGGCGGAAAAATCCAGATAGTCATCACGAATCTGGTTGTAAACCGCCTCGTCATAGTCGACCAGGTCCCCGTTAAAGGTGCGCGCCATGAGCGTATTCTCGTTGCGCGGATTGATCAGGTCAGAAGCTGCCAACAGAACGTCTTCCAGCACTTCGTTCTGCACCAGTTTCACAAGAACGGGCGAAAGAGTGCCCAGCACCGATTGCTGGATCTCGCTGCTGTCAGGCGGGAACGGGGCACCGGGTGCTGCATAACCACGGGCAAAGTCGTCTGGATCGTCAATGAGCTCGCGGGTAAGCCGCAGCAGCTCTACCAACGCAATTTCACCTGAGCTTCTGGGATGTGCCTGGGTTTCCAAGGCGAAAAGCACCATGTCCAGATGCCGCATGTTCGCAAAATCGTTGTTGGTGCTCAGATCCACTGCACCGTCGGCCCAGCAGGCAACATCGAGCAGGCCCGGCTGGAAACCCGGATTGGCAGGATCGGGCTGACACCGGTCCACCGGAGCGAACGGGCCGCGTTCGCCGGCCAGAAGGCGGACCACCCCCACAACATCGCGCACAACGGCTACGTGGTGTCGCGGCCGCCCGCTCCACCCTCACCGCCGCCGCCCTCGCCGCTGTCATCGCCGCATGCGGCGGTCAGCGCTCCCGCGATCATCAAAGCTTGTAGTGTGGAAGGTCTTTTCATCCTTCCATCTACTTCAGGGTGACGTGCGGCTCCAAGGTGCATTTTGCAACAATCGGCTTTGCGTCGCGGCTCCTTATCCTAGGAGCACAAACTTCAGGTACCTGCCTTCGGGGAACGCGGCGATTGTCGGGTGGTCCTCGCCCGCGCCGCGCATCTCGAGGATGCGAAGATCGCTCCGCTCGAGGGCCGCGTCGTCGAGTGTCCCGAAGAAACGCTCCATCGATACGTGGCTCGAGCAAGAGCTGGCACAAAGCAGGCCACCGGGCGCGAGCAGTCTCGCGCACGCACGGTGCAGCTTCACGTAGGAAGAAAGCGCTCTGGCCACCGCGCGTTCATTGGGCGCGAAGCTGGGTGGATCGCTGATGACCACATTAAATTGCTCACGTCGCTTCGCGAGCTCTTCGACGTAGACGAGCGCGTCGGCTGTGACGAACCGATGGGGGGCCAGCTCGATGCCGTTCTTCTTGAAGGTGCGCTGCGCGGTGGCATGCGCCTTGGCCGCGATATCCACGCTCGTCACCTCCGTCGCGCCGCCGAGGGCAGCCGCGACCGAGAAGCCGCCCGCATAAGAGAAGAGGTTGAGCACGCGGCGCCGGCCCTTCGAGATCTCGCGGACACGCGACCGGTTGTCGCGCTGATCGAGGAACGCGCCGGTCTTCTGCCCGCGCAGCACGTCGACCTCCATCGTCATGCCATGCTCGAGCACGTCGACCGTCTCGGGCGCGGGCTTGCCCCAAGCGAGCCGCGTCTTGTCTCCCTCCGCGCCGCCGCCCATGAGCCGCACCAAGAGGGTCTCGATCCCGCGCGGCGCGAGCATGCGCGCGAGGCGTGGAACCAGATCGTCGACCCAGCGCGCGATGGCGTCGCCGTCGGTTCGCAGCACGGCGACCGACGCGTAGCGATCGAGCACGACGCCCGGAACGCGATCGCCTTCACCGTGGCAGAGGCGAAGCGCCGTCGTCCTCGTCGGGTCGTACAACCGGTCTCGCATCGCCACCGCGTGCTCGATGCTCGCTGCGATGGTCGCGCCATCGAGACGACCGGACCGCGCATAGACGCGCACCGCGATGGGCGACTTCTCGTCGTAGAGGCCGACGCCGAGCGCCTCGCCCTTGGCGTCGACCAGATCGACGGGGTCTCCCGTCTTGGGCGTCTTTCCTCGGACGAGCCCCTCTCGATAGATCCAGGGGTGTCCCCGCCGGACCGCCGCGGCTGCTCGCTCCTCGACCACGAGACGCATCGCCGAAAGCCGTTACCACAGCTCCGGATCAGCGTACGGCGGGGTCGTCGTCGCTGCTGTCTGCCTGAGCCGCGAGCGTGTCTTCGATCAGGTGCACGGCGAGCCGGTCCTTGGCCCGATTCGCGGCCTTCTTGCTCGCGAGGATTCGGCGGAGATCCAGCACGGGCAGGCTCAGGCCGTCGACCTCGCAGAAAATTGCGTGGGCAACCTCGTCGGCGAACTTTCCGAGTCCGTCCATGTGGATGACGACATCGAACCGGTCGCCGAGCGCGTCCCCTCCGATCCGAGGAGGCGCCATTCCGAAGCTCCCGGAAACCCAGATCCCGCCGGCGGCCTTCACCGCATCAGCGATGCGAGGATCGGTGACGTCCTCGAACCACAGGTCGACGTCCTCTGTCGAGCCGCGCGCACCTTGGAGCAGCGCCGCGCTCATTCCGACCAACATGAAGCGCACGCCGCGCTGAAGCAGCTCCTCTAGAAGCTTCCGCTCAGCGGGCGTCAGCGCGTCGGAGTCGGCCATGCCGCAAACCCAAAGCCAATCGTTCGGAAGGTGAGCGTTCGAGCTGCCGCAAGGCTTTGTAGAGGTCCTCGGGATCGCGACCATGCTTCTCGGCCAAACGCCGCGCCCTTGCCCGAAGCTCATCGTCGTGCGCGATCCACGCCGATGCCTCGAAGGCGTCATCGGTCGGGGTCGTCGGCGAGCTCATGAACGGAGCGTGCGCTCCTTCCTCTCAGCTGTCAAAGCCCCGTTCGCCAGACTCGCACCAAAAGCCGTACGATGCCGTTCGTGCGGTTCTACCTGCTGACCAGCTGTCTCCTCGGCACGGTCATGTTGGCGTGCGAAGGCAGCCACACGGATCTCGGCGTCGAGCCGACGACCGCCGCGTCGACCGTCGCTGCCACCGCGTCTTCGAGCACCGGCGCCGGGGCAGGGAACGAGGGCGGCGGCCCGACGGTCGTGGAGCCGGACCTTCCACCGAAGCTGACGCTGGTGAACGGCGTGATCGATCAGCCGGCGATCCAATTCTGCTTCCTCGTGAGCCCTGCCGATCCTGGTGATGCTGCGACGCCGTTTCCCGAAGCGCCGCTCGCCTACGCGAAGTCGATCGCCTTTGCGCTTCCTTCGGATCCGATCCCCGGGGCGGGCAACGTCGAGGTCGTGGTGCTCACCGGCGATCTGTCGGCCGCCGGCTCGCTCGGATGCAGAGAGCTCGCCGACGATCCGCTCGCGGTTCCCGATCTCATCGTGCAATCGCTCGGCGTGATCCCCGAGGACGCGCTCGCGATGGAGCGGAGCCTTCTCCTGGTTCCCACAGGTTGCTTCGCGATGGGCCACGACGACGCGCTCACGCCTGCCATCTGTGGCCCCGCGTATGCGCCCGACACGCCGGCGCCCAACGTCCTCGTCGGTCCGATGTCGCGCGTCGTCGACTTCAGCGCGGTCGGCCTGCAGGCTGCGCACGCAATCGGCGGCACGGTGCTGACCATCGATACGGGGGTCGTACCCGCGGGCACGGTCTCCGAGCGGACCGTCGGCGACGATGTGACCTTTGGAGAGCTCTCGCCGTTTCCCCCGTATCGAGGCTTGTCATCGTCCGAGATCGGGGACCCGGCCGGAGCTGCGATTCGCACCTACCTCGACCCCGGCGGCACCGTGAACGACGAGATCCTGCTCGGCGAGGCGATGGAAAACGGCGGTCTTTCCGCTGAGGATTTTCAAAACGGCACGAATGTTGTCTTGTTGGGAGTTGGGCCGACGCCAGGAAGCACCGAGGGCCCGTGGTGGAACCCGTTTACTTATGTCGCGCTGAGGGCTGACCCATGACAATCCGATCCGGACGCTTACTCCCCCTGTTCACACTCCTCGCAGCGTGCAACTTCGGCAACGAGCCGGGCAAGCGCGGAGAGCTCGGAAACGACCGCTTCTTCTACGAGTGCGTGGTCGACGCCGATGCCATGTGCGACGGCGCGGACCTCGAGACGGAGCCGCTCTACGGGATGCCGCGCATCGCGCTCGGCTCCACGTTCGGCATGGATACAGAGGGCGTCACGACCGAGCCGCGCGCGGTCAACGACCGCGTGACCGAGGAGCAGTCGCTCGACGGCGTTCGCTCGTTCACCGCCAAGGTCGAGGGATGGACCTCGATCATGAGCCGCACCTACGACGAAGAGGCAGTCGACATCATCCACGTCCTCGTCATGCCGGTCGCCAAGGTCGAGCTGTCGGAGCGCGCCAGCTCCGGCGACGACTTCAAGCTCGCCGACACGACGATGACGATCGACGACGATCGCGAGCTCCGCGTCGCGCCGTACGACGGCGAGGGCAACCCGCTCGCAGGCGGTCTGCCGATCGAGTGGTCCTCCGACCCCGAGGGCGTCGTCGAGATCACGCCGAAGAGCGGCAACAACATCGTGACCGTCAAGCCGATCAAGAACGGCCTCGTCACGCTGTCGGCCAAGGTCGGCGCTGACCAAACCGTCGACATCAGCCTCACCGTCGAGGGCAACGGCGGCGGAGGTGGCGGTGGTGGAGACGGCGGAGGTGGCGGCTCGACCGAAGGCGGCGGCGGACAAGGAGGAGGTCAGTGATGAGCTCGAAGAACCTGGCCCTCGCCTTCGCCCCCCTCGCGCTCGTCGCGATCGGCTGCACCCCCGAGATCGAGACGGTGGTCATCGACCAGCTCAGCGAGCCGCCGATTCCGGCGATCGTCCGCGACTCGCGGATCGAGCTCTACGAAGGGACCTCGATCGGCTTCCAGCTGCAGGCCTTCACCGAGTCTCCCGACGATCCGCAGGTCGAGTGCTGCGGCGCGGACTGCAGCCAGTCCTGCACCAAGTACGACAACGCCGAGGAGCCCGATGAGGTCGGGGTCGCCGGCGAAGGTGCGGTCGAGGTGTGGCCGCTCGAGGACGAGCCCGGCAAGTACGTCCTCGTCGCGACGCGTGTTGGTAGCGGTGTGCTCGTCGTGACGGCCGAGGATGCCGACGGCTACTACGAAGTCCCGGTCACCGTCCTCGAACAGCCGGAGATCGAGCCCGACCCTCAGAACTGAGGCACTCGGCACTCGGCTTGCAGCCCTGGTGGCATGGCAAAGGTTTCGTCGTGCCTCCCAGGGCTGCTCGTGTTTTCGGCGTTTTTCTGGGGTTGCGCGGCCGAGCTCGAGCCGGCCAGAGATGCAAAGACCGTCGATGGCGACGTCGCCGTGGCGAGCGCCGGCCCCGTGGAAATCCGCGCACGTGGCGGGTGGCGCGGTGAGGCAGGCGTGCTCGACCACACGACGCCGGTCGAGCTGACGCTCGTCAACGGCGGCGATCGGCCGGTGAAGATCTCGTACTCGAGCTTCCGCCTCACGACCTCGAGCGGAAAGCGCTACGCCGCAATGGCCCCGTGGAAGATCCGCGGTGAGGCAGTGACGCTCGTCCGCGATTTCCAAGCCCCGCTCTATCGTCCGACGCGGTTCGAGGACGACATCGACTCGCCGAGCATCCACACCGCACCGGTGCCGTTTGCCGCCGACACGCTCTACTCGGATCCAGAGACGGCGTACCGCCGCGAGACGGTTCCGCTCCCCACGGTCTCGATGATTCAGGACGCGCTGCGCGAGGGCGTGATCCAACCTGGCGAGGCGATGAGGGGCAACGTCTACTTCCAGCCGGTATCGAGCGGCGAGTCGCGCGTCACCCTCGACGTCAGCGTGCACGACGCGACGACCGGCCAGCAGATCGGTCTCGCGCGCATCCCGTTCGACGTCGACTGACGCGCGCTCAGCGCTTGAGGTTCAGGTTGGCGAGCGCCATCTTGGCGTCGTTCACCAGCGGGCTATCGGGGAAGCGCCGGATGAACGATCGCAACGTCGCCTTGGCGTCGTTGTACGCCTGGATGTCGACGAGGCACTCGGCGAGGAGCAGCGTCGCGTCATCGAGCACGTCCGGGTTGGGCGACGTCTCGCTGAGCTGCGAGAGGATCGGGATCGCTTCGCGCTGGCGGTTGAGCCGCTTGTACACGCGCGCGAGCTCGAGCTTCGCGCTCGGCGCGTGCGCTCCCTCGGCCGCGAGCTTGACCGACTGCTCGAGCTGCGTCGCCGCTTCGCTGAGGCGTCCGGCCCGCGCGTGCTCGAGCCCCGCTTGGTACGCCTCGACGCTGAGCTCGCTCTTCGCGCGCTCGACCGCGTCGGTGAAGAAGGCGAGCTCGGCTCGCGAGAGCTGCTCTTCGCGCAGCTTGCCGAAGCCCTCGATCACCTCTTTGCGCCGGCCGGTTCGCACGAGCTCGTAGAAGGTGACCGCCGCGAGCTCCGAGTTCGCGCGCTCGCGCAGCTGGTCCTTGAGCGTCTCGAGCTCCTTGTCCGCCTTCGCCGCTTTGTCCTCGGAGCGCTTGGTCTCGCGCGTCGCCGACTCGATGCGGGCGTTCCACGCGACGTAGACCGCGCCGATCACCACGGCCACGAAGATGAGGAACGCGAAGGCCGAGTTGAAGAAGGCCATCCGCTCGAAGCTCTGCTGCCTCTTCGTGATGGTCTTGAGGTCGGCCGCGAGCCCGCTCGTGAGGTTGTTCGTCTTGATGACGAGGCCCCGCGACTCGACAATTTCGCGTTTGATTTCACGCAGTTCTTCGTCGATGTCATCCATGGCGCGCGACCAAAAACCCGCTCTTCCTCAGCCTTGGTGTGGTAATGACCGCTCGCCCCTCCGGCCAAGAAAAACAACATGGATACGAGCGAAATTCGCAAGGGCGTGAAGATGATGGTCGACGGCAAGCCGTTCGTCGTCGTCGACTTCCAGTTCGTCAAGCCGGGCAAGGGTCAGGCCTTCACTCGCGTGAAGATAAAGAGCCTGACCGACGGCGCCGTGCTCGAGCGAACGTACAAATCGGGTGAGAAGCTCGAGAGGGCGGACGTCGAAGATCGCCAGATGCAGTACATCTACCCCGAAGGCGACAACTTCGTGTTCATGCACGAGTCGACCGGCGAGCAGGTGATCGTTCAGGGCGACAAGATGCAGGATGAGGCGAAGTGGCTGAGCGACGGCATGACCGTCGACGTCACCCTCTGGAACGGCCAGCCGATCGGCATCAACCTTCCGTCGTCGGTGACGCTCCAGATCACGTCCAGCGAGCCCGGCATCAAGGGCGACACGGCGAGCGGCGCCACCAAGCCCGCGACGCTCTCGACCGGCGCCGTCGTGCAGGTCCCGCTCTTCGTGAACGAGGGCGAGTGGGTCCGCGTCGACACGACGACCGGCAAGTACGTCGAGCGGGTGAATAAGAAATGATTGGGGAGGCCGGCGCCAGCTGAGGCGTTGGTCGCTGTGGATTCACCCCCCCGGCCCCCCTCACTGCGTGAGGGGGGAGATGGGTTGTTCGCGGGATCTACTTCTTTCCGAGGATGACGACGGTGCCGTTGGAGAGGCACGCGACGCGCGCGCCGTCGGGCGAGATCGCGCACATGCCGAGGCCCTTGGTGTCGGGCCCCTTCCAGCGTTGCGCGGCGTCGCCCTTGGCGACGAGCAAACCTTCGGTCAGGGCGAGGACGTAGGCTTTGCCGTCCGCAGAGCGCGCCGAGCCGGGGGGCGAGAGCGCGACGATGTCGAGCGGGAGCGCGACGGCCGTCGCCGTGAGACCGCCCTCGCCGAACGTGAGCCGGTAGACCTCTGTCCCGACGGTGACCGTGGCGCCCGCGCCGTCGACCGCGAGCGCGGTGAGCGCGAGGGGACCGGGCTTGCACGAGGCCTTGCCGGTGCCGCGCGGCAAGAGATCGAGCACGCTCGGTACCCTTACGTGGGTCTTTGCAGAGCGCGCGGTGGCGAGGACGCGGCGCTCGGGTGGATCGCACACCTTGGCGGCGCCGAGGATCTCGATCGAAGAGTCCGGTGCACGCCAGCCCACGGTCCGCGGCCACGCGATGGCATCGGGGTCGACGCTCTCGTTGCCCACGTTCACGTCGACCTTGGTCACCGACGTGTCGCCTGCGACGAGCAAGTGATCCGCGTCGGTCCAAGCAAACGGAGCGAGGATGCCGGGCTTCGTCGACGGCCTGGCCGTCACGCGGCGCACGACCACCGCTTCGACAGGCTTCGCCTTGGCGTCGAGCGCGGCCTCGAGCCCGGCGCGGCGACCGCGATCCGTCTTGAGCTCGAGGAGCGCGAGCCCCTCGAGCGCAGCGGCCGCTCGGCCGAGATCGCCCGTCCGCGCGTAGGAGAGGCCGGTCGCATAGAACGCGTCGGCGAGGAACTTCGCGTCACCGCACTTGGCGCCGCCGGAGCTCGACTTGAGCGTCGCTTCTCCCAAGTCGTCGCAGATCGCGCGCGCGAGTGACGCGAGCTGAATGGCTTGCTCCCGAACGTCCGCGGTTTTGGCCTGGTTGGCGAGCTTTTCGCCGAGCTTGCCGAGGCTCGCCTCGGGCTCGGACGGATCGAGCGCGTAGCCGGCCGGACGATCGAGGAGCGCGATCGGCGCCTCGACCGCGCTCGCACCGGTGCCGAGCTTGCCGAAGACCAACAGATCGGCGTGACCGTCACTATCGCGATCCTCGGACGTGATGCGGATCGTGAGCGGCGCTTTCGCGCGGACGTCGAGCCTGAGCTCGGGGGCGCGCGGCGCCGACTTGGTGCGCGCGGCGTCGAGCCTGAACACGGCGAGCCATTGCTCCTTCTGGCCCTTGTCGCAGGTCGCTTCGACTTCGAGCGAGACGAGCGTGGGAGCGATCTGTGCGAGGCGCGTCTTCTTCGAGCACCGATGCACGTCGAGATCCGAGGGCAGACCGACGAGCACGCTCTCGCTCGCCGCCTGCTCGCTGCCGCGAAAGAACGCGACCTCGGCCTTGCGTCCGTCGCTGGCTTCGGTGAGCGCGACGAGGTCCTCTACCTGATCGCCGTCGGCGTCGAAGGCGAGCGCGGACTTGAAGACGCGGCCCGCGCGAGCTCGAACCGGGCGGCCCGAGAGCTCGAAGACGGCGCCGCCGCTCGCTGCAGGCTGCGCCTCGACCGGCGTGAACGCCGAGCTTTGCGCGGACGGTGTCGGGGCCGCCGACGCGGTCGGCGTCGAGCTCGCCGAGACCGAGAACGGGACCGTGGGGCGGTCGTCGCGGCAGCCGTCGCACCCGGCGAACAAGGTCGCGACCAGGGCTATCCGGAGTGAACTGGCTTTCTGCAATCGCTTGGCTCGGGCGCCGGGTCGCTGCGGCATGAAAGGCGCGCTAGACTCGACGTCTTCTACCATGAAGGGTCCGTTGGTCGAGGGCGTCGATTACTACATGGAAGGCGACAAGCTGGTCTTCACCGCGGAATACCACGCGAAGCGCGGCTACTGTTGCAACTCCAAGTGCCGCCACTGTCCCTACAAAGAGGCCGGACAAACGAAGCCCGTCGTCATCACCGGCCTCTCCTCGTTCAAGCTTCCCAAGTAGGCCAACGGATCAACGGCCGAGCACGGCGAGCGCTTCCGGGTGCTCGAGGGTCGGCGCGAGGAATGTGGGGCCCGCCGCTTCGAGCTCCGTTTGCGACGCCGCGCCCGTGACGACGGCGAGCGACGACGCGCCGATCGCGCGCGCTGCTTCGATGTCGCGCGGCGTGTCGCCGACGACCAACACCTCGCAGGACGACGCAGCGACGCCGAGGGCTTCGGCGCCGCGCTCCCATCCACGACGGAGCACCTCGGCGCGAAGCTCCGCATCGCAACCGAAGCCGCCGAAGGCGAACAGATCGTCCAGGCCGCCGCGCGCGAGCTTCATCGTCGCGCCTGCGCGGACGTTGCCGGTGCCGAGGCCGACGGCGCTGCGCTCGTCACGCGAGCGAAGGACCGCAGCCCGAGCCCCGGGCAAGACGCGGAACGTCGTCGCCTGCTCGAGCGCCGCGGCGAGGTGCTCCACGTAGCGCTCGAGCACCGCGGCGATCAGCGCCTCGGTGATCTCGACCGCGGCCCGCGCGAGCCCCTCGCGGACGATCGCGCGGTCGGTCATCCCGCCGAACGAGACGCCGTCCAGCGCGCCCGGAGCCGAGAGCTCGACCTCGAAGGCAGCGTTCATCGAGCTGCGTCCGGCGCCGGCGCAGTCGACCAGCGTGCCGTCGATATCGAAGAGGACCACCCTGGGGCGCACGCCTGCACCATGGCATAGTCGGAGCGTCGAAGATGGCGGGAAAGGACGAGAGCCACGGGGACGAGGACGAGGTCCACGTCGTTCCGATCGAGGACTCGATCGACCTTCATTTCTTCGCGCCCCGCGACATCCTGAGCGTCGTCGACGAGTACCTTCGCGAGGCCCGGCGGCTGGGATTCACCGAGGTCAGGCTCATCCACGGCCGGGGCAAAGGCATCCAACGGAGCCGCGTCCAGGACCTGCTCACCCGTCACCCGGCCGTCGTCCGGTTCGGCTCCGACGGGCTCGGCTCCACGGTCGTCGAGCTCGCTCCCAAGTCGCGGCAACCTGGTGTCAAAAGGGACCAATGAGAGTACAATAGGTGACTCCCTCCGACCCGTACGGACGGGCGCCGGCAGTAAGGACGGCAGGCAGCGATGGGCCAGAGTTTCGACCCCGATCAGAACCGCAAGCTGCCGCCCGTCGCGCCGCCTCCGCGCAAGGTGGGTACGCCTTCGTCTCCGGCCGAAGGGGGGAGGGCTGACCGCAACAGCGAGAGCGAGAACATCCCCGAGATGGCGGTGTTTCGCGGCCTCTCCGGTGGCTCGTCGCCGCCGTCAGGGAACTTCCGCCCGCTCCCGCAGGTGACCGCGCCGCCGCCGACGCGATCGAAGTCGCTGCTGCCGAACGTCTCGCCGCCGCCGCGTCGCTCCTCCATTCCGGGTGAGGGCCTCGTCGACTCGGTGACGAAGCTGAACCAGCCGCGCGGCTCGGTCGCCGGCCCTGCGCCGATCGACACGATTCGCGATGCTGGGGCTCCTTCGCGTGGCGACGCGATGGACCTCGCGATGACGACCGAGGCGAAGCCGCGTCGCGCAGCCGCGGCCGAGCCGCTCGATTGGGACGACGAAGAAGAGAGCACGCACGTCTTCGATTCGTCGCATCCGCCGCCGCCGATGAGCGCGCCGACGCACCCGCGCATGTCGCAGCCGGGGCCCTCGGGACCGCGGCTCGTTCGGCCGTCGCTCCCGTCGCAGTCGAAGCCGCCGTCGCAATGGGGACAGAACGGCTCGCACGCGCCGCAGTCGTACTCGGTGCCCGGCGCGATGAACCAGCCGCCGACCACCGACACGATGCGGCTCGACACGTTCGAGGCGCAGAACGGGCACGCTGGTTATTCCGAGCGGGGGCGTCACCCGACGACGCTTCAGGGCCAGGGCCCGATGTTCCCGCCGGCCTCGGTGCCGCCGCAGGCGCCGGAGCGATCGGGGACGTTGCGCCAGGGCACGCCGGCCCTCTCGGGCGCGTTTCCTCCGCCGCCTCCGGTTCCGAGCATCACGCAGGCGAAGCCGCTCATCGAGCCGGTGCGCCCGATCGATCAAGGCGAGATCGTCCGCGATCAACCGTACGTCAGGCTTCCGTCGGGCAACCCGCACACGGCCACCGAGCTCGGCCTCAAGCGTCCGAGCGTGCAGCCGCCCGGGATGGCGCAGGGTGGGCTTCCTACCGGCGGCATCGGCATCTCGGCGCCCGCTGCCTCGCACCACGAGCGCGGCGGCGCGCTCTCGATCGCTCCGCAGCCGTACGTCACCGCACCAGCGGACTCGCGCAAGTGGCTCCTCGGCGCTGCGGGGGCTGCGGCGCTCTTGTCGATCATCGGGCTCGTCGCGTTCTTCATCATGCGCCGGCCCGGCGGCATCGAGGTCGACGTCAAGGACGCGAACGGCGGCTCCGTCCCTCGTGCAGAGGTGTTCGTCGACGGCCGGAAGGTCTGCGACGCCACCCCGTGCTTCGTGAGCGACGTCGAGGTCGGTCGGCACTCGGTGCGCGTCCTCACGCCGGACGGCCCCTCGGTCGCCAAGGACAAGGAAGCGCTCGTCGCCGACGTTCGCGCCGGTGAGGTCGCTCGCCTCGTCGTCACCCTCGAGCCGAGCCTCGGCACGCTGATCGTCGCCAACGACCAGGTGGGCGTGCGCATCTTCGTCGACGGCGCCGACCGCGGAACCCTCCCGGCGAAGCTGACGGATCTGTCACCCGGCAAGCACGAGGTGAAGCTCTCGGGCGAGCGCTACAAGACCTGGGAGAAGACCGTCGAGGTGGCCGCCGGCGAGTCGGTGGATCTCGGCAACCCGCGCCTGACGGTGACCAAGGGCCGCGTGCTCGTCACCCTCAAGACCGAGGGCGCGCGCATCGAGCTCGTCAGAGCCGACGACCTCTCCCGACCCAAGGCGCTCGACGGCCCGTTCCCGCGCGCGGTCGAGGTGCCGATCGAGAGCGGCTCGTGGAAGCTCGTCGCCAAGAAGCGGGGCCTACCGGACTTCGTTCGCCCGCTCGACTTCTCCGACGGCGTCGCCGAAAAGACGATCGAGGTTCGCCTCTCCAAGGAAGAGGCCGAGGTCGCTGCGGTCACGCCGCCGACGCCTTTCGATCCCGGGCCGGCGCGCCCGGATCCGCCGACCCGCCCCGATCCGCCGAAGGCGGATCCCCCGGAGCCCCCCTCCGGCGGCGGCTCGGGCTTCCTCAACATCAACTCGATCCCTGCCTCCCGCGTGCTGCTCGACGGCCAACCGCTCGGCGAAACCCCGAAGACCAAGGTCTCGGTCTCGCCCGGCAAGCACACGGTGACGTTCATCCACCCCGAGCACGGCAAGAAGTCGGTCGTGGTGAACGTCGGGGCCGGCGAGACGAAGAGCGCCTCGGCCCGCCTCAAGTCGGACTGACCGGACCCGCAGTGACCGGCTCCGAGCCCGAGATGCGGGCGGCACAGACCCAATCGCTGCTCGCGGCCTTACGTCGCCATCCGGCCGCCGAGGGGAAGGCGATCGCCAACGCGATCGGCCCCGCAGACATCGAGCTCGCGAAATCGTTTCTCCCCGTCGCTTGGTTGCCGATGTCGCTCCACATGAGGATCTCCGACGCCGTTCGTGACGTCGTCGGGCCCGAACGAAACGTCGCCGTCTGGCGCGAGACGATGCGGCACGCCTTCGACCGTCCGCTCCTCAAGAGCTTCGTCGCGCTGACCACCGGCATCTTCGGAGTGACACCCACGGCGCTGCTCAACCGTGCCGAGAAGCTCAACGTGCTCATCACGCGGGACCTGGGCGAGCTGTCGTTCGAGTCCGAGCGCGACCGCCGGGGCGTCCTCTCGCTGAGTGGGTTCCCCGCCCATCGCTACCGGTTCATCTGCTACGTCGAGGGCCTCGCCGGCTGTCTCGAGGCGACACTCGATCTCTCCCGCGTCACCGGCACGGTCGAGGTGCTCGACGTCGAGCCCGCGGGCAACGTGCGCCTGCGGCTCTCGTGGTGAGCCGTCAGCTTCCTAGCAGCCCAACGAGCGCCGCGGCTGCAGCCGGATCGTCGAGCGCTTCGAGCGGGAAGCCGAGCGCGATGACGCGACCGCCGCTCGAGGTGTCGGTGAGGACGCACGCCGCGCCTCCGCCGCCGGCGACGTAGTCGAGGCAGACCAGACCCCCCGACGCCGGCGTGAGGACGTCCGGGAACGCGATCTCGTGCCGGCCCAGCTTGGAGAACCTCGCGAGAGGAACGGCGACGTCGACATCCGCTGCCATGATGAACGTGGTCCCCGCGTCGTCGGCCGCGTAGTCGATCCCGAGCACGTCGCGCGCGAACGAGGCGTCTTCGGCGGTGCCCTGGTCGACGAGGTCGTAGCCGAGCTCCGCCCCGGAAACGAAGAAGCGACCGCCCCCTTCGACGAAGGCGCGCACCTTCTGCTGCTCGGCGATCGTGAAGGTCTCGTCGTCGCTCGACTCGCGCCCCAAGGCCCAGAGGACCGAGCTGTAGCCGCCGAGCTCGACGTCGCCCTCTTCGACGAGCACATGGGATGCGCTCTCGAACGGGCCGCTGATCGCCGCCGCGTGCGCGACCACGGCATCACTACCCCACCCGAGCGGATTTTCGGGGACGGGCGCGCCAGCGTAGCGATCGTTTCCATCGACGAAGAGCGCGCGCGAGCCGCCCTCCGACAGGCGCGCGCCCAAGACCGCGGACGGAGCGCTCTCGCCGACTTCGTTCACCGCGGTGACGCGCACGAAGAGCTGGCCGTCGAACGCGAAGGTGCGGTGGGTCGTGTGGGTCACGAGGCGTGCGTCCTCGCGGCGCCAGGTGCGCCCGTCGGCGCTTCGCCAGATCAAATATCCGGTCGCGCCTTCGACCTCGCCGAGCTCGACGACCGCCGTCTCGCCGTTCTCGTCGTCGCTCACGCGGAGGAGCGCCGGCGTATCGGGGAGCCCGGTCGCCCCTTTCCGGTTGGCGCCGAGCGCCGCGACCGCCGAGTCGAGCGCTGCCCGCGCCGAGGTCGAATTGCCCACGTCGTTGGCGAGGAACGAGGCGACGTAGCGCTGGCCGTCGTGGCGATGAAAGAGAACGCCGCTCAGCGCGATGACGCCTGTCAGCGTGCCGGTCTTGCCCCAGAACCGACCCCAGGTGTTCTCGCCGGTCATGCGGCTGGCGATCGTCCCGCGGATGCCGGAGATCGCCATCGAGTGGACGTACGCCGACCACTCGGGCCGGCTCTCCATCGCCTGGAACAAGTCCACGATGTGCCGGGCACTTACGCGGTTGTCATGCGACAGTCCCGATCCGTCATTGAGATCGAGGCCCTCGTGCGCGACGCCGAGATCGTCGAGCGTGCTCTGGATCGTGACAAATCCGTCAGCGTAGGTGCTCGCGCCTCCGCCGAGTACGCCGATGTGGTGGAGCAAGAGGTCGGCCATCTCGTTGTGGCTCGGCACGTTGATCGCGTGCGAGATGACGTCGATCGATGCGCTCGGGACCGCGCCGACGAGCATCGAGCCCTCGGGTGGATCGAAGCCCGTCTGGGTCGACGCGCCGCCCGCGACGTCGATCCCCGCGGCTACGAGCGCAGCGCGAAAGGCCGTCGCCGTTTGCGAGCGCTCGCTCGGAAAATCGATCGTCCCCAGCGAATTGCCTTCGTAGAGGAACTCACCCTTCGCGACGGCTGCGCCGGTGACCCCGGTGACGCCCGACGCGGCGAGCGCCTCTGCCGCGGCGTCGAGCGCTTGGCGTGACGTGTCGCCGAACCACGGCGTCGCAGAAGGATCGTGCTCGGCCAAGAGCACGAGATCACCCTGCACGACGCCGCCTTGAACCGCCGCAGCGTAGAGGCCTGCCGCGGGCCGGCCCGATTCACCCTGGAGCGCGAGCGCAGCCGCCGTCGTGAAGAGCTTGGTGTTGGACGCAGGCTTCTTCAGCGTGTTGGGGTTCTTCTCGTAGACGACCTGCCCGGTGTCGAGGCCGACGATCAGCGCTGAGTAAGAGGCCGAGGCACCTGCGAGCGCGTTGTCGATATCGTCTTTCAGATCGGCGAGCTGATCGTCTGTGAGCGGCGTCGGATCAGGCGGAGGCTCGAACGGGTCTTCGACCGCCGGGACGCTGCCACCTTCGCCGGGATCGCCGCCGCCATCAGACCCCGCGCCGCTCCCGGTCGCATCGGCTCGCCCCGCGCCTTCGCCGCTGCCGCCTGCGCCGTCGTCCAGCGACGCGGGATCATTGCAGCCGACGAGCGCTGCCAGAAAGAAGGGTGCGGCCTGACGGAGAAGCATCGCGCCCGCGTCAGCAAGGTGCGTACCGCGACGAGCCGACTTCTTGTCGCCGGTTTTCGAGGGCGGTGCGACACCCAGGGCCACGAATGCGGTCCGCGCCCGTCGCGATGGATCGCGGATCACCCTGGTTCACGGCGCCAGCCGGGAGCGGCGCACAGGGTGCGACCTCGGCTCAGTCCCCCTTGAACGTCGCCGGCCGCTTCTCGACGAAGGCCTTCATGCCCTCGCGCTGATCTGCCGAGCCGAAGAGCGCCGCGAAGGCTTGCGCCTCGAGCTCGTTGGCCGCCGCGAGATCCGTCTCTTCGCCGCGGAGCAAGACGCGCTTGGCTGCTTCGACGGCGAGCGGACCGTTCTGAGCGATCTTCTTCGCGCACTCGAGCGCCTTGGGCATCAGCTCTTCGGGCGCGAAGACGGCGTTGACGAGGCCGATGCGGAGCGCGACGTCGGCTCCGATCATGTCGCCGGTGTACGCGAGCTCGCGCGCTTGCGCGATGCCGACGCGACGCGCGAGGCGCTGCGTTCCGCCGAAGCCCGGGATCACGCCGAGCTTCACCTCGGGCTGGCCGAGCTTCGCTTTCTCGGAGGCGTAGATGAAGTCGCACGCGAGCGCGAGCTCGCAGCCGCCGCCGAGCGCGAAGCCGTTGACGGCCGCGATGACCGGAAACGGTGCGTTCTCGATCGCCGCGCCGAGGGCGTGTCCCATCGTCGCGAAGCGTCGCGCTTCCACCGGGCTCATCGAGGCCATCGCGGCGATGTCGGCGCCCGCGATGAACGCTTTGCCTTCGCCGGTGAAGACGGCGGCGCGCGGAGGATTGCTCCTCGACAGGCCGGTGAAGGCATCGAGGAGAGCGCCGACGGTGGCCGGATCGAGGGCGTTCAGCTTCTCGGGACGACGGATCGTGACGACGGCGATATCGCCGTCGCGTTCGATCGTGACGCTCACGAGACCACCTTCTGACCCTTGTCGTCGTAGGCGTAGAAGCCACGACCGGACTTCTTTCCGAGCCACCCGGCTGCGACCAGGTTCCGCAGGTTCGTCGGCGCGCGGTACTTCGAGTCGCCGATCTCGCGGTAGAGCACCTCTGCGATGGCGAGCACCGTGTCGAGCCCGATGAGATCGGCGAGCTCGAGCGGGCCCATCGGGTGGTTGAGGCCGAGCTTGCAGCCCGTATCGATGTCGGCCGCCGTTCCGACGCCTTCTTGGAGCGCAAAACATGCCTCGCAGAGCATCGGGATGAGCACGCGGTTGACCATGAAGCCCGGCGCGTCGCTCGAGGTGACCACCGTCTTGCCCATGCGCTCGGCGAGCGCGCGGGTCTCGGTGTAGGTCTCTTGTGTAGTCTGCACGCCACGCACGATCTCGACGAGCTTCATGAGCGGCACGGGATTCATGAAGTGCATGCCGATCACTCGTTCGGGACGGCTCGTCGCTGCGGCGAGCTTGGTGATCGAGATGCTCGACGTGTTCGACGCGAGGATCGCACCCGCCGGCAATTTCGCGTCGATCGCCTTGAAAATGGCGATCTTGGTCTCGAAGTGCTCCGTCGCGGCCTCGACCGCGAGATCGCAGGTCTCCAGGCCTTCGCCCGATTCGGTAGGCTCGATCCGCGCGAGGAGCGCATCGCGGTCCTCGGCGGTCATCTTCCCCTTCTCGACCTGCTTCGTAAGGATCGCCCCGATCGAGTCTTTGCCCTTCTGGGCCAGCGATTTTTTCACGTCGGAGAGGAGCACCGAGACGCCCGCCGCAGCGCCCACCTGAGCGATGCCTCGGCCCATCTGCCCCGCGCCGACGACGGCCATCTTCTGTACGGTTCCGCTCTTCATCGGAGGTGCCTTTTACAACCGTCGGAGGCGCCCGTGTGCCAGTTCTTTCGCCATCTTTCACAAGGCCGACACCTGCGCGGAGGAGCCCTTGAACTGGCGCGCGGTAGGAGCGTACATTCCGAAGCCCGTCCGCGCATTTTTGCGCGGTTATCGAGCGGGATTCAGTACGGCGCGGGGCCTTCGCCCGCGACAATCACACCGATGTTCGCAGTAGTTCGTGAAACCCACCTGGGGAGCCGATGAGCGTTGACACGATCCGCGTCGTTCTTGGCCGCTTGCAAGAAGACCCAGACAGTGAACAAGCCTGGGAAGAGCTGGCCGAGATCGTCACCGCGCCCGGCAAACACCCCGAAACCGAAGCGGTGCGTCTCGTCGAGCAAGCCCGCGCCCGCCACGAGAAGCGTCGTGAGTGGCTGAGCGTCGCGCGGCTGCTCGAGCTCGAGATCTCGTTCGCTTCGGGGCAGCCCGAAGAGGTCGCGATGCAGGCGGAGCTCGCTCGCATCTACGACGAAGAGCTGCTCGACGCCGACAAGGCGAAGGAAGCCTACGACCGGCTCTTGGAGCTCGACGCGCCGGAGGTTCTGCAAGAGAAGGCTGCGAGCTTCCTCGAAGCGTTCGAGGGCAAGCGCGCCAAGTGGCGCGACCTCTACGAGCGCTACCTGGCCGAGGCCGAAGAGGCCGCCGACGACGGGCTCCGCGCGGGGCTCTACCTCAGCGCCGCAGACGTCGCGTACCGCTACGGCGGCGGCCAGATCGGCAACGGCTCGCTCCCCGACTTGGTCGAAAAAGCGATCACGCTCGATCCGCGCACCAAGCGCGCGGCGACGGTGGCCGAGGCCGTATTGCGTCCGCACCCCGAGCGCGCGGCTGCGGCGCTCGAGATCCTTCTCACCAAGGGCGGCGCAAAGGACGAGCGCATCGCCGCCGGTCTCAAGGCGGGCCGCGTCCGCGCGCGCACGCTCAAAGAGACCGAGCAAGCGATCGCCGACTACGAGCAGGTGCTCGATCTCGCGCCGGGGCAGCCCGACGCGCTCGCCTACTTGGCCGAGGCGTACACAGAGGCCGAGCAGTGGGATCACCTCGTCGCGCTCTACGAAGATCAGCTCAAGGGCGGCAGCGTCCGGGGTGAAGCAGAGCTCGGCGTCATCCTGCAGATCGCCATGGTGCACTGGCGAATGCGCAAGGCGCCCGACGCGGCCGAGCCGTACTTCGAGCGCGTTCGCCGCGTCGATCCCACCAACGCCGGGATGCTCTCGTTCTTCCGTGAGCTCTGCGAAGAAAAAGGCGACAAGGCGAAGCTCGTCGCGGTCCTCACCGACGCGCAGCGCGCGTCCCACGACCCCGCCCAGAAGAAAGAGCTCGCCGCCGAGATCGCGCGCGCCGCAGAGGCGCAGGACAACGCGCAGAAGGCGATCGAGCAGTACAAGGCGCTCCTCCGCGCCGATCCCGCGGACTCGAATGCGCATTCGGCGCTCCGGCGCCTGTACTCGCAGACGGGCAACTACGCGGCGCTCGTCGATCTCCTCAAGCACGAGGCGGAGCGCTTCCCCGCCGAGGCAAAGGCCGAGAAGACGGCCGTGCTCCGCGAGATTGCCGGCGTCTATCGAGACAAGCTCAAGAACGAGCAGGCGCTCGTGCAGGCGCTCCAGCAGATCGTGCAGCTCGACGAGACCGACGAGGAGTCGCTTCGCGAGCTGGTGCGGATCTACGGCACGCTCGGGCGGTTCCGCGATCTTCTCACCTGCCAGCAGAAGCTCGCCGACATCACCCAGGACGAAGAAGAGAAGGTCGAGCTCTACCGCGCCGTCGCGCGTCGCTGGGCCGATCAGTTCTCGAACGTGCAGAACGCCATCGCCGCCTACGAAGGGCTAATCGGCGTTCGGCCGCGCGACGAAGAGGCGCGAACGAAGCTCAAGGAGCTCTACACCAAGCGCCGCGCCTGGGGCCCGCTCTTCACCCTGCTCGAGGCATCGCTCGAAGGAACCGAAGGCGCCGAGCGCGTCGAGATCCTCGGCGAGATGGCCAAGCTCGCGGCCGAGCGCCTCGATCGCGGCGCCGACGCGATCCGGCTTCAGAAGCAGATCCTCGACCTCGACCCGGGGGCGGTCAGCATCTACGACGCCCTCGAGAAGCAGGCCGAGCGCGAGAAGGACTACGCGACGGTGGCCGAGGTGCTGGAGCGGCGCGCCGATGCGATGTCCGACCCGGCCCAGAAGCTCGCCATCCTGCAGAAGCTCGGCGCCGTGTACGCCGACCGCCTCAAGGATGCGGCCGGCGCGACGCGCACGTGGCGCAAGGTGCTCGAGATTTCGCCCGGCCAGGCGAAGGCGCTTCGCGTGCTGCGCGATTCGTACCTCGCCGGCGCCGACTACGACGCGCTCGAGGAGCTGTATGCGAGCCAGAACGACTTCGAGGGCCTCGCCGACTTCCTCTCGTCCTCTGCGGACAAGGCGCCCGAGCGTGAGCTCAAGGTCGATCTCAGCTTCCGCGCAGCGGCGGTCTACGAGAACCGGTTGAGCACGCCCGAGCGCGCGACGCGCTCGTACGAGCGTGTCCTGTCGGCCGACGTGGGCAACGCCAAGGCCGCGCGTGCGCTCGTTCCGATCTACGAAAAAGAGGAGCGCTGGGCGCGTTTGCCGGCCCTGTATGAAGTCCTCCTCAGCGTGTCGGACGACGACGACGAGCGCGTCGCCATCCTGCGCAAGCTCGCGTCGGTCTGCGGCGGCCCGCTCGCCGACCGCGCCGGCGCGCTCGGCTACGCGCGCCGCGCCTACGATCTCGTCCCCGACGACGAGAACCTCGAGCTGCTCGAGAGCGCCTCGCGCGCGGCCTCCTCGTGGGGCCCGTTCGTCGAGGCTGTCGAGGCGCGCCTCGCCGCTCCGAAGAAAAAGAAGAAGAAGGGCGACGACCCGCGTCTCGAGCGAAACCTGCGGCTCAAGCTCGCCAACGCCTACGCGCGCGAGCTCGGCAAGATCGATGAGGCGGTCGCGGCCTATCGGCAGCTCGTCGAGACCGATCCCACCGACGAAGAGACCCTCCGCGAGTTCGACGCGCTGCTTCGCGCGTCGGAGCGCAAGGACGACCTGCGCTGGCTCTTCGAGCTGCGCGTCAAGAGCGCCCCAGAAGGCGGGCAGGCCCGCATCTACGAAGAGTGGGCAACGCTCGAAGAGGACGTCTTCGGCAACGCAGAAGAGGCCGTCGCTCTCTACCGCAAGGCGGCCGAGCTCGAGCCCTCGCGCGGCGAGACGCTGAAGTCCCTCGCGCGCCTGCTTCTTCAGGCAGGCGATCACGCCGGCGCCGTCGAGAGCCTGATCAAGCACCGCGACCTCTCCAGCGGCGCGGAGCGCGCCCAGCGTGAGGTCGAGCTGGCGTTCGAGTACGCCGATCACCTGGGGCAGCCGGTCCTCGCCCTCGAGGCGGCGATGCGAGCGCTCGAGCTGCGTCCGCGCGATCCCGACGCGATCGCGATCCTCGCGCGGCTCGTGGACTCGCCCGATACGCGCTTCCGCGCAGCGACCGAGCTCGCGGTGGCCTACGCCGATCTCGGTGATGCACGCCGCGAATCGCAGATGCTCCGCGTCGTCCTCGAGGGCGAAGAGGACGAGGGGCGCAGGCTCGATCTGCACCTCACCCTGGCGGACGTCGAAGAGAAGAAGCTCGGCGCGCCGGGCGCCGCGTTCGATATCGTGCTCCGCGCGCTGAACGAGTCGCCCGGCGCGATGGTCGTCGGCCCCGACGGTCAAGACGTCTCTCTGTGGGATCGCGCCGCCGACCTCGCCTCCAAGTCGGGTCGCCCGACCGACCTGGCCGAGGCGTACCGCGCTCACGTCGTGACGAGCGATCCCGAGACGCGCCAGCTGTCGCGTGAGATCGAGCTCGAGCTCTGCGATCGCGCGGCGACGCTCCACGACGAGCAGCTCGGCGATCCGGACGGTGCGCTCCCGTACCTGAAGCGCATCCTCGCGATGGAGCCGTCGAACACCAAGGCGTTCGGACGGCTCAAGCAGATCCTCACCGCCGGCGAGCGCTGGGGCGAGATCGAGGACCTCTTCGATCAAGCCGCGCAAGCCTCCGAGGATCCTTCGCAGAAGATCGCGCTCTTGGCAGAGGTCGCGATGCTCGCGGAAGAGGTCATCCAGCTTCCGGCGAAGGCGATCGGCTACCACGAGCGAATCCTCGAGATCGATCCGCAGTACGCGTCGTCGCTCGACACGCTCGAGAAGCTGTACGAGGACGAAGAGCGCTTCGGCGATCTCGCCGCGCTCCTCGAGCGCAGGCTCGAGAGCTCCGAGGGCGACGAGGCGATCGACATCCGCCTCTACCTCGGACGGCTCTACCTCGAGCAGCTCCTGGTCCCGGATCGTGCGCTCGGCCACGTCGAGGCGATCCTCTCCGGCCGCCACGAAGACGCCGACGCGCGCGAGCTCGCCGAGCGCCTGCTCGAGATCGGCAGCCTTCGCCTTCGCACCGCAGAGCTCCTCGAGGGCGTCTACGAGGGCCGCGGCGAGCACCGCAGCCTCGTGCGCATGCTCGAGATCCGGCTCGACGCCGCCACCGACCCCGAGCTTCGCAAAGAGCTGCTCCGCCGGATCGGCGAGCTGCGCGACGAGAAGCTCCACGACGACGCCGGCGCGTTCGCCGCGCTCTCCGAGCTCTTGCCGTTCGTTCCGGACGAAGAGGGCACCCGCGAACGCCTGGTCGAGATCGGCCGCCGACTCGGCCAGCACGAGCGAGTGACCGAGGTGCTCTCCGCCGCCGCCGAGAAGGCGACGTCGAAGACCACCAAGGCCGAGCTCTACAACCAGGTCGCCGGCGTCCTCGAGAACGCCCTCGGCGCTCCCGACCGCGCAGAGGCCGTTTACCGCAAGATCCTCGCGATCGATCCCGACGACGCAGAGATCGCCGGCCCGGCGGCGAGGGCGCTCGCGCGCCTGCAAGCCGAAGGCGGTCGCCACGAAGCGCTCGCCGACTCGCTCGAGATCGAAGCCAAGCTCGAAGAGTCGCCCGACACGCGCAAGGGAATCTACGAGCGCCTCGGCGACCTCTACGAGAGAGTCCTCTCGAACCGGCCCAAGGCCATCGAGGCCTGGCGGCGCCGCCTCTCCGACGACGACACCGACGACACGGCGCTCCTCGCTCTCGAGAGGCTCTACGAAGCCGAAGGTCGCCACCGCGATCTCGTCGACATCCTCCGCCGCCGCGAAGAGACGGCCGAGGACGGAGACGAGCGAAAGCGCGCGATGTCCAAGGCCGCCGAGACGTTGGCCGGCCCGCTCGATGACGTCCCGCAAGCGACCCAGGCATACCGTGCAGTCCTCGACGCCTTCGGCGCCGATCGCACGGCACACGCGGCGCTCGCGAAGCTCTACGAGAAGGCCGAGCGGTACCAGGACCTCGCCGAGATCATCGAGACCGACCTCGCGATCGCCGACGACGCGAACGAACGGACACGGCTCTACGTTCGCCTCGGCGACGTGCGCCGGCTCCACCTCGCCGAGCTCGAAGGCGCCATCGAAGCCTACCGGCAGGCGCTCCAGCTCGACGCTTCGGACGCCGCGGCGCGCACAGCGCTCGAAGCGATGCTCGAAGGCGAAGCCAAGCGCGGCGCCGCAGAGCTCCTCCACCCGCTGTACGAGACCGACGGCGACGCCAAGAAGCTCCTTCGCGTCCTCGAGATCGAGGCCGAGGTCGCCGAGGGGCCCGCCGAGCGTGTCGAGAAGCTCGAGAAGGCGCTCGCCACTGCCGAGGGCGCCCTCTCGAACCCCGAGGCCGCGTACGACTACGCCCGCCGCGCGGTGAAAGAGGCTGCGTCGGACGAGTCGATCGGTCGCCAGATGGAGACGCTCGAGCGGCTCACCGCGGCCACCGGCCACTACGCCCAGACCTGCGAGCTCTACCGGTCGGTCGCCGCCGACGTCCTCGACGGCGACGTTCAGCTGGCGATGCTCCTCCGCGTCGGCGACATCGCCAAGGACCGGCTCGAGAAGCCAGAGCTCGCGATCGAGTACTACAAGAAGGCGCTCGAGGCGCGGCCCGACGAGAAGCGCGCGATGCTCGCGCTCGAAGAGCTCTACAAGCAGGCCGAGGACTGGCAGGCGCTCCTCGACGTCCTCCGCAAGCAAGCGGAAGTCGCCGAGGACGACAACGAGCGCAAGGAGCTCCTCTTCCGCGAGGCCGAGCTCCTCAAGTCACGGCTCGATGACAAGCCGGGCGCGATCGGCGTGCTCGAGGCGGTGCTCGAGGTCGACGTCGACGAGCGAGCCACCAGCCAGCTCGAGACGCTCTACTCCGACGAAGGGCGCTGGCAGGATCTCGTCGGGCTCTACGAGCGCATGCTCGAGGCGCCCGAGGCTCGCGGAGCCGCAGCTGCGGCGCTGCGCGTGAAGATCGCGCGCGTGGCGCGCGAGCGGCTCGAGGACTCGCCGCGGGCCTTCGACGAGCTGTCCGAAGCGCTCGCTCAAGATCCGGAGCATGCCGCGGCGATCGCCGAGCTCGAGGGCATCCTGACGCCGCCCGCCGGCGAAGAGGGTGCTGCCACGACGCCCGACGCTGCGACGCTCGAGGCGCGCGGTCGCGCGGCCGAGATGCTCGAGCCGATCTACAGAAAGCAGGCGAGCTGGGAGAAGTTCCGCCTGACGCTCGAGGCGCGCCTCGAGGCGAGCCAGGATCCGAGCGAGCGGAGCGAGCTTCTCAAGCGGCTCTCCACGCTGCACGAGGATCAGCTAGGAGACTACGCTGCGGCGCTCGAAGCCACGGCGAGGCTGCTGCACGAAGAGGTCGCCGATCGCGACGTATGGAAGGAGCTCGAGCGCCTCGCGCGCGTCGCCTCGGCCGAGCGCCGTCTCGCCGACATCTACGCGGCCGAGCTCGCGAAGATCGAGTCCGACGACCAGGACACGGCCGAGCTGGCGCAGCGGACCGGCGAAATCTACGCGGATCTCGGCGACTCCAAGGCGGCGCTCTCGTGGTACCGCCGCGCCCACGCGTTCGCTCCCGAGAGCGAGGCGTTGTTCGAGTCGATCGACGCGCTGCTCGTCAAAGAGTCTCTCTACCAAGAGCGCGTCGACCTGATGCGCGCCGGGCTCGACTACCGCGAGGGTGAGCGGCGCGTAGCGCTCCTTCATACGATCGCAGACATCGAGGAGACGAAGCTCGACCGCTCCGAGGATGCGATCGAAACGTATCGCGCGGCGCTCGACGTCGACGAGCGCGACGAGCGCTCGCTCGATCGGCTGACCGAGCTCTACCGGCGCCTCGGCAGGCACCGCGACCTCGCTGACCTCTACGAGCGCCGTGCGGAGATGAGCGAGTCGGCCGAGAAGGCCGCTCCTTATCGCCTGGCGCTGGCGCGAGTGCGCCGCGAGCACCTCGGCGACACGAGCGGCGCGATCGATCAGCTCGAGCTGATCGTGAACGACGTCCCGTGGAACACCGACTCTATCGCCGAGCTCGAGTCGCTCACCGCCGACCAAGAGCACAAGGCGCGCGTCCTCGAGATCCTCAAGCCGCATTACATCCGGGCCGACAGCTGGGAGAACGTCGTCCGGGCCAACGAGAAGACGCTCGCGATCGTCGAGGACCGCGGAGAGAAGGCCGCGCTACTCCGCGAAAACGCGATCCTGCTCGAGGAGCGTGGCGGTGACAAACGCGCCGCCATGAGCGCCCTGCTCCGCGCGCTCGACGTCGATCCGGACGAGGCCGAGGTCCGCTCCTCCCTCGAGCGTCTCGCCGCCGAGCTCTCCGCCTGGGACGAGCTCGCCGAGGCGCTCGAGAAGGCGCTCGACCACGTCGACGACGACATCACGAAGCGAGAGCTCCTGGCGATGCTCGCGCGCATCTACGACGAGCGCGTCGACGACCCGCGCCGGGCGCTCGCGACGTTCGAGCGCCTCTCGCTCGCGTCCGAGGGCGATCCCGAGCCGCTCGAGGCCATCGACGAGCTCGCCGTTCTGCTCGGCGACTGGGGCAAGGTCGCGAGCGTCATCGAGAAGAAGGCCAAGGACGCTTCCGACGCCGACGCGGCCGAGCTGCTCCGCCGGCTCGGACGCACGCGATCCGAAATGCTCGATGACGAGCCCGGCGCGGTCGCCGCCTACGAGAAGGCCCTCGAGCTCGAGCCGGACAGCGCCATTACGATGGACCGCCTGATCGCCCTCTACGAGGCGAAGGGCACTTCGGACCGGCTCGTCACGTTGTACGCGCAGCGCATCGAGTCGAGCGGCCCCGACGAGGGAGACCTCCGCTACGACCTCAACCTCAAGGCGGCGGCCCTCTACGAGGGTCCGCTCGAGAACCGCCGTGAAGCGATCGCCGCGCTCGGCGCGGCGCTCGACTCACGCCCCGGCGATCCGGGCGTCCTTGCTCACCTCGAGCGCCTCTACCGCGCCGAGGAGATGTGGGACGAGCTCCTCGACAACCTCAAGGATCAAGCGGCACGGGCCGAGACCGCCGATGACCGCGCCAAGCTCCGCGTCGCGATCGGTGACCTGTACAAGGATCGGCTCTCGAGCCCGATCGACGCGCTCGAGCAGTACCGCCTCGTCCTCGAGGAGTCGTCCGGGGATCAGGCGGCAATCGCCGCGGTGATGAGCATCGCAGAGGGCTCGGCCGAGCTCCGCCTCGACGCGGCCGAGATCCTCGCTCCGGTGCTCCGCGCCGGCGGCAAGCACGAGGATCGCGTCAAGGTGCTCGAGCTCAAGCTCAAGGCCGAGAGCG
>JBGTSH010000124.1:0-26632 GCA_041940405.1 Polyangiaceae bacterium | reverse complement strand
TGGGCCGGCCCACGATCGCGACGCTGCCGGAACGCGTCCGCGCTGGCGTCTTCCGCTTTTTCACGGGCGGCCTTTAGCACGACCCGCTCTTCGAAGGGGCCGTAACGGGACGCGGCTCGGCGGTCGACAAAGACGAGCGCCAAGACTAGGACCGCTGCCATGAGGGCCTCGCGGCTCGCCTTTGTCCTTGCGCTGGTGGTTGCAGCGCTCTGGATCGTCCTGCCCATCGGCAGGGGCGGCGCCTGGGACCCGTACGAGCTCGACGTCGCCGATCTCGCGCGCAGAATCGCGGTGCACGCCTTCGGTGCGACCGACCTCGCGCGCGCCGGCGACCCGGCGACGATTCCTACGCTGACGGACCTCGGCATGGGCGAGCTGCCGTTCACGTGGATGGCGCTCGTGTTCCGGTGGTTCGGGGTGAGCGACGTCACCGGGAGAGGCGCGATGGCGGTCTGGGCGGTGGTGGGCGCCGCCGCGCTCGGAGCGCTGGTGCGCCGCGCCTCGGGCGAGCGGACCTCCTTCTGGGCCGTCGCCGTGCTCGTCACGATGCCTCTCTATCTCCTCCAAGGCCGGACGATGCTCGGGGACATCGTCACGATCGCGTCGTTCGCGATCGCGGTCTCGGGGATGCTCCTCTGGGCGATCATCCCGGGCCGCGCGAGGTGGGCGGCGGCGGCCGTCGGCGCAGCCGGTCTCGCGGCAGGCTTCATGAGCCGGGGTTGGCTCCTGGGTGTCGCGGCGCCTTGCCTATCGGTGGGTGTGGCGATGCTCGTGGGCGGCGAGCTGCTCGGAGGATCGGCTGCATCAGCGCGCATCCGCCGCATCGTCGGGACGGTCCTGGTCGCGCTCGGTGCCCTCGCCGCGGTGCGCTTCTGCGTCGTCGCGCTCCCGCTCGTCGACACCGACGCGCCGCTCGCGCGCGAAGCCGGCATGATCCTCTGGGATTCTCGGCCCAACGACGCGACCTTCGACCGGCTGCTGCGCCAGATCGGTCATGGCCTGTTTCCGTGGAGCGCGCTCCTCCCGTGGGCGCTGTCGCGGGCGTTCTCGACGCGAGAGACCGGGCCCGAGGCCTTCGTTCGTATCGCCTTGGCCGTAGCGTCGATCGTGGCCTTCGCATGTGGAACGCTCGTCGTGCCGTGGGCCGGCGCGCTCCCGTACGTCGGCGTGGTTCCACTCGCCGGGCTCGTCGCGCTCGCGCTCGCCGACCTCGATCGGGGGCAGCGGCCGTCGCCGGTGGCTGCGCTCGGCGTGGGCGCGGCGTATGCGCTCCTGGTCATCGATCTGACGCGTGAGCCCGTTCGAACGCTGGCGGCGTTCGGGCTCGTATCACCCACGTTGCCCCCGGCGTACGACGAGCCTGCGAAGCGAGCGGTCGTCGTGGCCGGTCTCCTCTCGGCGCCGATCGTCATCGTCGCTCTCGCGAAGAGCGGGGCCACCCTGCGCCTCACGTTTCGCGAGGTGCTTCCCTTCCTCGCGGCGCGCGTCCGCGAGGCAAGGACCGATGCGCGCGCGCTCGGCAGAGCGGCGGTCGCCGCGTTCCAGGGCAACCTCCTCTTCTTCCTCGTGGTGTTCGAGGCCGGTCTCGTCGGGCTCGCCGCGATGCTCTTCATCGGCGGGCGCGCCGAGTGGGAATCGGTGACCAGCTTGCCGCACGCCGCCGTCCGCGCGGGGCAAGCAGCTTGGTGGGCCCTGCCGCTCGCCGCCTTGGGCGCCGCCGTCGCCTGGCGCGCGGGAGCTGCCGCGGTCGACGCCGCAGCGGCCGTGACGAGGCTGGGGCGCGGCGGGGTGGTCGGCCTCGCCGTCGCCATGGGTGGCACGTGGCTCTCGTTCGGGTACTACCCGGCGCTCGCCGCAGAGCTCTCGCCGAAAGAGGTGTTCGAGACGTTCCGCGCGAAGCGAGCGCCCGGCGAAGAGCTCGCGCTGCTCGGGGCGAGCCCGCGGTCCGGGGCGTTCTATGCGGGACAAACAGTACCGTCATTTTCGGACGAGCGCTCCGCGTTCGACTGGCTCGACGCGGCCGGCGACAACCGTCGATTCCTCGTCGTCAAGGCGCGCGATCTCGCCCGGCTCAACTCGCTCTGGCGAGGCGAGCACCAGGCGAACCTTCCGGTGATCGACGCGCGACGCTCCGAGAACCTCCTCGCGGTCAGCCGCTTGGGCGACGAGCCCAACCAGAACCCGCTCGGCGACATCGTCCTCGATGCCGATCCCACGCCTGCCAAGCCGCTCGCCACGCGCTTCCTGGACGATCTCGACGTGCTCGGTTGGGAGGTCCGCGACGAGCGCGGGCGCCTCGTCGACGCGGTCGTCCCCGGCAAGCCCTTCAAGCTCGTCTTCTACTATCGAGTCCTCGCGCGGGTCGGCGACTGGCAGGCGTTCGTGCACCTCGACGGCCGGAGCCGCCAGAACGCGGACCACGCGGTCCTCGGCGGTCGATATCCGATGCCGCTCTGGCAGCCGGGCGACCGCGTAAGAGACGAGATCGACGTGACGCTCCCTCCGAACTTCGGCCCCGGTGAGATCTGGGTGTTCTTCGGCTTCTTTCAGGGGAAAACGCGCATGCGCGTGACCGAAGGCGAGCACCAGGAGGACCGGGCGATCGCCGGTCGGATCAAGGTCCGTTGACGCTCTGCGCCGTCGTATTCGGCAGCCCGGGCGCTTCGGCGGCACTCGACACGCCACACTGGCGGCGCTAGTCGCATCCCATGCGTGAAGACGAGCAAGTTGCCGAGCCGCCCGAGAGCGCGCCGTCGTCGTCGCGCGACCGTCGCAGCGCGGATCGCTTCGACGTGGTTTGGTCGGTCGACTGCGAGACCGAGGACACTTTCCTCTACGCGGCCATCACCAACATTTCGGCACTCGGCATCTTCGTCCGGACGGAGGCGCCGCTGCCTGTCGGTACGCGGCTTCGCCTGCGCTTCGCGCCTGCCGCGCTCCTCGGCGACTCCCTCGTGATGGAGGGTCGCGTCCAGTGGATCAACCCGGTCCGCCCCACGTGCCCGAACCCCGGCATGGGGATCCGCTTTCTGGATCTCAGCCCCGAAGGCCGCGAGAGCCTCGTCGAGATCATCCGCACGATCGCGTATCTGCCCGAAGACATCGAGCAGCAGGCGAGTTGATTCTCCGCAGGCGGGGTTGGGGCCCCGCGCGCAGGGTTGAGAAAAAGGAGCGGCCCCAACCCCGCTCGCGATCAGCCGGCGAGCGGGAAGCGGCGCACGTACATGCCGGGCTGCGCTACGCCCATGTCTTCCCAACCGAAGACCAGGTAGTCGCCCACGGCGATGACCGGCTTCTTCGGAGCGACCGAAGCCTGCGTGACAGGAAAATCGTCGTTCTGTCCGGTGATCGCGTTGAAGAGGAAGCCGCCGTCGGGGCCGAGGAGCCTCGCGCGAATCTCCGAGCCGCTCTCCCACGCGACGGCAAAGAAGCCCGAGGCGCCGGCGACCGTGGGCGCGAGCTGCTCGCCATCGGTCACGACGTTGATCGGTAGCTCCTGATCGCCGGCGACCGGCGCGCCGGTCGCGCTGAAGCGTTGGAAGAAGACGTCGCCCGCGCTCACCCAGGCGACCGCGTAGCGTCCGTCGGGCAGCACGCCGATGTCGGGTTGGTTCTGCGTTCCGGCCGTGTTGGTGTTCACCGTCTCTGCTGCGCCGACCGCGAGCTGCGACGAGATCCGGCGGACGAAGACACCATCGTCATCTCCCGCCTCGGCGCCTTGGTAGGTGACGACCCACCCGCCTGCGAAACCGCCGACGCGCGGGGCTCGTCCCGATGCGATCGTGATCGGTGTTCCGATCACGGGGAGGCCCGGGTCCTGCGAGGTGTAGGTCGCGCCGAGGATCTGACCGTTGATCTCCCACACGATCAGCGCGACGCCGACGCTGCTCTGCGCCACGTCGACCGCGACCACGTCCTGCATCGCTGGTTGGCTCACGTTGCTCGGCACGTTGGTGTTGCAACCGGCTGCAGGCAGCTCGGTAGCCTGCACTTCTTTGTGCAACGGGTCCCTGAAGTTCGAGATGAACGCGATGACGACGCCGTTGCCGATGGGCGCGATCGCAGGCAGGGTCTGCCCGCGGGCGATCGGCGAATCGCTTCCGTCGCAATCCAGCGTGAGCTTGTGCGTCTGTGCGAACTGCGGAGGCGACGTGAGCGCCGTAAGATCGCTGCGCAGATAGCGGACGCCGATGTCGGACGTCTGCGTCGAGTTGGTCTGCCAAACGCCGCGGAGCGCGCCGTCGAGCTCTCCGCTCCCGGCCGCGAACGTCAGGGCGAGCTGCGTCTGTCCGACCGCACCGCCCGACGCTCCGATGAAATCGACAGGGATGTCCTTCGTCGTGCAGTCGCTCTCGCAGACGGCGTCAGCGGTGATCGCGCTGCATGCGCCGCCCTCGGGTCCGGTGTCGCACGTCTCGCCCGCCTGAAGGACGCCGTCACCGCAGCATGACGGCGTCACGTAGCGGACGATCTTGATGTCGACGTCGACCGGATCCTGGTCGATCTTCGCGGTGGCGCAGCCCTGGGCGAGCAGGCTCCCGCCACCGGTTACCTCGACGTAGAACATCTGCGTGCTCTCGTCGCGCTCGAGCGTGAGATCGCCGCACCAGGTCGCGCCGCCTTCGCAGCCGCTCTTCTTGAGCGGGAAGCTCTTCGCGTCGCCCGGCACCTCGGCGCTGCCGTCCGCGGCGCACTGCTTTTGCCCGGCGGGGAAGACCTTGAGCGTGACCGCCGAGGCGTCGTCGAGGAGGCCTTGCGGCGCGCTCATCGCGAGCCCGACCGAGGCGGTGTCGCCGCCTTCACACGCGAAGAAGAGCGCCGGCGCGCTGAGGCCGGCCAAAGCCAGGAAGATCGAACGCCGCATCGCGCCGCAGTCTACAGCGATGCGCCGCTCGTCGTCAGGAACTAACGATCGCCCGACGAAGTAGCCGTCGGGGGCGGCGCCGCGGGGGCCGCCTTGGCCGGACGCGCGCACGCTTCGATGCGCTTCTTGGCGTCCTCGGCGTCCTTGCCCTCGGCCGTGTCGGCGATCTGCTTGAGCTTCGGGAGCGCGGCCTCGCAGCCGTCCTTGGTGAGGGTGTCGATCGCGTCGGCCATCGCCGGATCCTGCTTGGGCTCGGCGGTCGCGGTCGCTGCCGCCGTTGCGGCGGCGCCGCCGGGCGCCGAATCCGCGGGTCGCATGCTCTCCTCTACCGGGGACGCCGCGGCGGGCGGCGGGGCCGCCTCTTTCGCGTTGTCGGCGCGGCCGCCCTTGTCGGCGCCCGCTGCGCCGCGCGCCGACTGAGGCTTCGGCGCACCGATGGTCGAGTCGCGATCTTCGGCAGCTGCGGGCGTGCCGCGCTCGCTGACGGAGGTCGGCCCGAACGTCCCCGGCTTGGCCCGCAAGAGAAGGAGGCTCGATCCGATGACGAACATGAAGAGCGCGGCCATCGCGAGCTGCGGTCGCATCGCGTGCGATCCTGCCCACGCGGCCGCGCGCATGACCTTCTTGTGCCACGGGGCGCTGCGCTGGGCCGCGCGCTCTGCCGCCAGGATTCGCTCCTCGAGGTCGTCCGGCGGCTCTTCGAGCGGGAGGGTCGAGCCTTCGCGCGCGCTCTTCAGGTTGGCGAAGATGGGCGCGCACCGCGAGCAGCTCTCGACGTGACGACGCAGCGCCGCTGCGGTGAGCTCGTCGAGCTCGCCGTAGAGGGCGTCGATCACGTGTTCGTCGAACTTCTCGCAGTCCATTCTTGGGTCTCTTCTTCGGGGGCTTATTTCAGGGCTTTTGCGTAGTCCTCGTACTCGAGCAGCGCTTTTTGGAGTCTCTCCAAAGCGTAGCGCATGCGGCTCTTCACGGTATTTTCGGGGATGCCGATCATCGTCGAGATGTCTTTGAAGGGGACGTTTCCGACCTCGCGCAAGAGGAAGACCTCGCGCTGATCCTCGGGGAGCTCTTCGACGGCGATCTGGATGCGACGACCGAGCTCGCCGCCGATGACCGCACGGTCGACCGCACGATCCGGATGTGGATCGGCCGTACGTTCGCCGAGGGTCGGGCCGTCCTCGGCACTGCCAGCCCCGGGTTGGTCGAGCGAAGGGTGCCGCCGGAGCTGCGCCTTCCTCAGCTGGTCGATGCAGAGGTTTCTGGCGATTGTGTAAACCCAAGTTGAAAAGCGGGCGGAGTGTCGGAAGTCTGCTGCCGACTGAACGACCCGCACGAAGACGTCCTGCGTGAGATCCTCGGCGACCCCGCGGTCGCGGACTTGGCGCAGAACGAAGTTGAAGACCGCCGTCTTGTGCCTTTTTACGAGCGCGGCGAAAGCCGCTCGATCACCGCCTTGATAACGGAGCATCAAGGCTTCGTCCGTGACCTCCTCTCGAGCCACTCAATGCCTCCCGCGAGATCGCGACTCGGCTCGAGAGACTCGAGGATCCATACGCACCAGGCTCATGGAAGTTCTGGCTTCGGAGGCGATGTGGCGGAAATGATCAAACTCGCGTCCGCGTCCCACGGTGCGGCCTCGGAGCCTAACCCAAGGCAGAAAGCCCGTCATGGTTTCGGGGGGTGCAGCAGCGCTGCTGCTGGGCCACGGGCGTTGCAACCCTGGGGGCCCCCTCCTAGACTGACGTCGCGCCTCGGCGCTGTGATTGACTTGTTCCGCAACCGATAGGGGTTGGTCGTGACGAAACTCTTCCGCTCGTTGGGTCTTCCTGGCCTTTCCGGCCTGCTCGTCGCAGGGCTCGTCACCGTGGCGGTCGCTCAGCCGGCCCCGTCGGGTGCTCCGGCGACCAGCGCCGCCCCGAAGGCGTCCGCCGCTCCGAAGGCGTCCGCCGCTCCCGCGACCACCGCCGCTGCCCCTGCCGCGTCGGCGGCTCCCGCCGGCACCGCTGCCGCGCCCGCAGGTTCGGCTGCCCCGGCCGGCTCTGCTTCCGGTCCGGCAGCTGGCGCTGCCGGCACGGCCGCCGCCCCCGCAGGCTCTGCCGCTCCCGGCACGCCGCCCGCTGCCGGCGCCGCGCCGCCGATGGATGGGCAAACCTACGCGGTTCGTCTGCGCGCCCTCGAGCAGAAGATCGACGAGCTCAAAGAGCAGATCCGAAGGAGCCACACGCGCCTGTCGCTCCTCAGCGACACGATCCTCTCCGGCGGCGGCTCCGGCTCGCGCGCCGTGATTCGCTTCAAGAACGATCTGTCCGACGCCTTCCGCGTCACCCGCGCCCTCTTCGTCCTCGACGGCGCGGTGCAGTACAACAAGACCGATCAGTCGGGCGCTCTCAGCGAGCAGAGCGAGATCCCGATCTTCAACGGCTCGATCCCGCCGGGCGACCACACGATGCAGGTCCTCATCAACCTGCAGGGCAATGGCTACGGCGTGTTCTCCTACCTGCGTGGCTACCGGTTCGAGGTTCGCTCGAGCCACTCGTTCTCGGCGGTCGAAGGCAAGACGATGCAGGTCGACGCCATCGCCTACGAAAAAGGGAGCGTGACCACGCCGCTCGAGGAGCGGCCGGCCATTCGCTACACCGAGAAGGTGACGAGCGGTCTCGCCGATCAGGCGCAGCCCGCGCAACCCGCACAGGCGGCTCCTTCCCCCTGACGGCACATGTCGTCGTTACCGACGATGGGACGTGATTGTCCGATTCGCAGCGTGATGGCGCGAATCCTCCGGAGCCCCGAATGAGCTCTTCCTGCCGCCGTTTCTTCTCGGTTCCTCGCTTCCTCGGTCCCGTCGTGGCCGGTGCCGTCCTCGCCGCAGCGCTCGCGGTGACGTCGCCTGCCTACGCGATCGACTCCGACGAGGCCCTCAAGACCGCACAGCAACAGGTCACCAGCGTCTCGTCGGGCGTCGGCAGCATCCGCCAGGCCGTCCAGAAGTCACAGACCGAGCGCACACCCGCACAGCGCATCGCCGACGCGATGCTGCTCATGGGGTCCAAGGACTACGACCGCGCCGCCAACGTCTTGAATCAGGTCGTCGAGAAGTACCCCGACCATCCGACGGCGTACGGCGACGGCCTCAGCCTCTTGGGTGAGGTCTACTTCCGATCCGGACAGCTCTGGTCGGCCAAGCGTGTCTTCAAGAAGATCACCGACAACGCCACCGACCAGCGCTTCACGCCGTACCTCTCCAAGTCGCTCGCGCGCCTCGTCGACATCGCGATGCGCAAGCGAGACGAGCCGCTGCTCGAAGAGGTCATCGCGACGATCGACAAGGCGCCCTCCGGGGCCACCAACCTCCTCGCGTACGCGCGCGGCAAGGCGCTCGTGGCCAAGAAGGACTACACGACCGCCAAGAGCGTTCTCGGCGCGATCGACGACAAGAGCGAGTATGCCCACCAGGCGAAGTACCTCCTCGGCCTCATCTCGGTGAAGGAGTCGACGCCCGCGCCGGTGAAGCTCGAAGAGGGTGAAGATCCGCCTCCGGTCCCCAAGGAGCGCTACGCGCAAGCGATCGATCTCTTCACCGCGGTGACGCGCCTGCCCGCCGACACCGAAGCTCACAAGCTCGTCATCGACGAAGCGTGGCTCGCGATCGGCCGGCTCTTCTACGAGACCGGGCAGTACCAAAAGTCGGTCCAGGCCTACAACCGCATCGAGCGCTCGTCGCCCGAGTTCGGCACGATGCTCTACGAGCTCGCCTGGGTGTACGTCCGGCTCGGCGACGCAGACCGAGCGCTCCGGTCGCTCGAGGTGCTCGCCGTGGCCGATCCCAAGGGCCAGAACATCGCCGACTCCACGCTCCTGCGCGGCGACCTCATGCTCCGGGCCGGGAAGTTCGACAAGGCGCTCTCCACCTACGAGGGCTTCAAGACGACGTACGACCCCATGCGCGAGAAGGTGGAGCAATTTCTCGCTTCCACGAGCGATCCGGGCGCCTACTACGACAAGCTCACGAAGAAAGAGTTCGAGACCATCGACGCGGCCGGCCTCCCCGCGGTGGCGATGGAGTGGGCGCGCGAGGCCGAGGACGGAGAGTCGGCGTTCGGGATCGTCGAGGACATCACCGAGTGCCGCGATCTGCTCGCGCAGTCGACCGACATGGTCGAGCGTCTCCAGGCGATCCTCAACTCGCCGGCGCGCGTTCGCGCGTTCCCGGATCTCAAGAACGGCCTCGAGCGTGCGCTCGGCATGCTGAACCGCTCGGCGCTGGCTCGGCTCACGCTCGCGGGCGGTCTCGAGGACGTCGACGACGGCAACCTCTCGGGCGAGATCGCCGAGGTCCGAAAAGAGCGCCGCTCGCTCGAAGCTCGGCTGAAGAAGGTTCCGACCACCGACAGCGACTTCGCCACGCGTGAGGTCGAGGCCGAGCGGCAGTGGAACCGCGTCTCGCAAGGCGTCCAGCGCCTCGAGCTCCAGGTCAACCAGAACCAGGCCATCGTGAACGGCCTGAAGCGCGTCATCGAAGAGGGCGGCTCGCTCGGCGTCGTCCGCGATCCGACCGCGGTCCAGGCGTGGACCGCACAGATCGATCAAGAGGAGCGCGAGCTCGGTGTCTTCCGGCAGCAGCTCGACGCCGTGCGCAAGATGGTCCGCTCGGGCCGTGTCACCGCGGGCTTCGGGGATCAGCGGTTCGTCGAAGACGAAAAGGTGCGCGACCGCTACCGCGCGGTGCTGCGCAAGGAGCTCGAGCTCGCGGCGGGCGGCGCGGCGGGCGGCGATCTTCGGGCGTACGCGACCAAGGCCCTGCCCATCGCGAAACAGGCCGATGACGCAGACGCGCAGATCCACGCCGTCAAAGGTGAGCTGGATACCGAGATCGAACGTCGAACGGGTCTGGTGGTTCAAGAGGTCGATGCCGAGAACCAGAACCTGGTCAAATACCAGGTCGAGCTCGAGACCCTCGACGGCGAGGCGCGCGTGCTCGTCGGCGAGGTCATGATGCGAAACTTCGGCTTCGTTCGTGATCGCCTCAAATCGATGATCTTGCGTGCCGATGTAGGCATCACCCAGCAAGCGTGGGAGGTCCGCGAGGACCAGATCACCCGCGTCCGAACCCTGCAACGTGAGCGCGCTCGAGAAGAGCGCATCTTGCGTGAAGAGCTGAACGAGGTGCTCGACGACGCCGGTGAGGCGCCCGAGCCCGCGAACCCTGGGGGGGGAGAGCAACCGAAATGAAACCGGAGGGCGAGTTGCGAGCGAGCGAGCAACGAGACCGAGGTAGGCGCCGACCGACGGCGGAGCCGGAGCAACCGAAATGAAGTCGAAGTTTGGTGCCCCTCTGCTCGCTGCAGCCATCGGCTGCATCGTGCTCGTCCCCGGTCTCCTCGCGCCGCAGCCGGTGAGCGCGCAGCCCGCGCCGTCGGCTTCGGCTCCCAAGCCGGGTGCGCCCGCTGCACCGTCGGCGTCCGCCGCTCCCTCGGCATCCGCAGCGCCGACCGCCTCCGCAGCGCCGGCTCCGACCACGACCGCGGCACCGCTCCCGCCGCCCCCTCCGCAGAAGACGGTTCCCGGCCCGCCCGATCCGACGCCGGATCAGCTCGCCGCGCTCGCCGAGCTCCAGAAAGAGGCCGAGAAGTACGAGGCTGCGGCGAAGGACTACCGCTCGGCGCTCACGCGGATCGTCAAGCACCACTACGAGGATCGAAAGCGTCGCGTCCTCTCGGCGCTCGATCGCGAGATTCAGATCGAGAAGAAGGGCCTCCTCGAAGCGCGTGAAGAGGCGATCCGACGCTACGAGGAGTTCATCGCGAAGTACTCCGGGCCGAACGCCCACCCCGAGAACACGCCCGACGCGATGTTCCGCCTCGCGGCGCTCTACGAAGAGCGCGCTCGCGAGAACGAGACCGAGATCACGCAAGAAGAGCTGACCGAGCGGCTCAAGCAGGCGATCGGTCTCTACAAGCGCATCATCAAAGAGTTCCCGAAGTACCGCGAGCTCGCCGGTGTCTACTACTACCTGGGCCACGCGCTCAACGACTCGGCGCGCATCGAAGAGGCGCAGCAGGTGTGGCGGTCGCTCGTCTGCCACGACCGCTACCCGTACCCGGTCGAAGCGGATCCCAAAGATCCCGACAAGGACATCGTCACGCCCCTCGTCCAGGATCACGACGCCGCCTACTGGCGCGAGTGGGAAGCGCGTCACCCCGAGCCGATCAAGAAGGGCAAAGGCCCCGGGGCGAAGCCGAGGGCTGCGCCGCCGCGTGCGGCTCCTCCGAAGAACGGAAAGCCTAGCCCGGCCGACGAGCTGCGCGACGAGACCGAGTTCATCAATCCGTATCCGGCCGAGTGCAAGATCGTCCCCCAGCGCATCCGCGCCGGCCAGGACCCGCGCTACGTGGCCGAGGTTTGGTGGCTCATCGGCGACTACCACTTCAACGAGGTCAGCCAAGCGGGCGGCGCGTTCAACTGGAACCGCGCCCAGGCCGCCTACACCAACTCGCTCCAGTACAAGAAGCCGCCTGTCTACGGCGTCGCCATGTACAAGCTGGCTTGGACCTACTTCCGCCAGCAACGGTACAAGGCGAGCGTTCTGCAGTTCGTCGAGCTCTTGAAGTATGCCGACGAGCAAGAGAAGGCGACGGGCGATCCCGGCACGGACTTCCGCTCCGAGGCGTACACGTACATCGCCGGCTCGCTCACCTACCTGGACTTCGACGGTCCGGGGCCCGAAGAGCCGTTCATTCCGCGCAACGACGTCCTCGACACCGAGCAGGACGCTCGCAAGGCCGAGCAGAAGATGCGCGTCGCGATCGATCGCGTCCAGGACGCGACCCTGATCCCGCAGGATCAGAAGTGGACCGTCGAGGTCTACAAGGCGCTCGCCCAGGAGTTCAAAGAGCTCAACCAGTACCGGAACATGATCGAGATCAGCGAGCTGATCTTGAAGAAGTGGCCCGGTGACTGCGGCGCCCCGGTCGTCCAGAACCAGATCGCCGAGACCTACGACACGATGATGCGGCAGAGCCGCGAGGGAACGGCCGAGTACCAAGAGAACTCGCGCAAGGCCCTCGAGGCGCGCACCAAGCTCGCGCAGTACGTCGGCGCGGACAAGCCGTGGGTGCGCGGCTGCATCAACGATCCCGAAGCGATCCAGACGGCGGAGCGCTTGGTCCGTGGCGGCTTGCGACGAGCGGCCGCGGATCACACCAACGCCGGTCGCGCGCTCGCCGAGCGCGCCATCAACATCGAGGACAAGGCGGAGCGCGATCCGGTCCTCGAGAACGCTCTCAAGGAGTACCAGCTCGCCGCCCAAGGGTGGGAGGGCTACCTCCTCCAGGACGAGAACTCGAGCGACTCGTACGAGAGCCGTTTCTGGCTCGCCGACGCGAACCACATGGTCGTCGTCCTCACCGTCGCGCTCGATCGGACGCCGACGCAGCAACAGATCGAGGTCGCGAAGCGGACCGCGATCGCCGTCCGCGACTCGAACGAGGACAACAAGTACCTCCAGCCGTCGGCCTTCTTCGTCGTCGACGTCGCCTACCAGCAGCTCCAAGACCAGTACAAGCGCTTCAAGGCGACGAACGGCGCCGAGGGCATCGAGCCTCGCGACGGCGTGAAGATCGAGAACGAAGGCACCAAGGACGCGAAGGTCGTCAAGACGCCGGTGCCGCCTGCGGTGCTCGGGATGATCGCTGCGCGCGAGGAGTACGCGCAGCGCGTCCCCGAGGCGTACGACGTCATGGTCGACTTCGACGGCGCGCAGGTGCCGCAGCGCAAGACCTACCAGTTCGACGCTGCGAACTACTACTTCGCGTACGGACAGTTCGACGAGGCGAAGAAGCGCTTCTATCCGATCTACGAAGCCGAGTGCGGCAAGACCACCCTCGGCTACAAAGCGTGGGATCGGCTCCAGTCGATGGCGAACTTCGAGAACAACGTCGAAGAGAGCCGCAAGCTCGCATCGGCCGCGGAGACGCGCCCGTGCGGTATCACCGCCGAGCAGAAGGCGAGCGAGAGCACCTTCGCCAGCACCACCCGATCGCGCGGCTTCTACATCGACGCCGCCAAGGCCTACGAAGAGGCCGAGAAGCTCGAGAAGGCGGGCAAGAAGGGCCCCGAGCGCGACGAGGCATGGAAGAAGGCGGCCGCGCTCTACAAGGTCGCGCTCGAGAAGGCGCCTGCCCGCAACGAAGCGCCCGAAGCCGCGATGCTCGGCGCGAACGCCTACAAGCAGGTCGGCGAGTACGACCAGGCGATCGCGATGTACCAGCTCTTCATCAAGGAGTACGGCAGCGAAGAGAAGCTGACCGCGCTGGAGAAGGGCGACCCCAAGGCCGAGCCGCCGACCAAGCCCGACCTCCCCGAGTACGAGAAGCGCAAGACGGCGCTGAAGGACGCGTACACGGAGCTCGCGAAGGCCAACGTCCTCTTCTTCACGTACCGCGGCGCTGCCGAGGTCTACGACACCGTCAGCAAGAACAAGCGCTTCACCGAGGACGACCGGCGCAAGGCGGCGAAGAACGCCGTCGATCTCTACGGAAACCTCGGCGAAGAGGACAAGATGCTCGCGGCGCGCCAGACGCTCTACGGGCTCAACCCGCCGGTCTCGCAGAAGATGGAGATCGACTACCTCGTCGCTCAGGCCGACCTCAAGCGCTGGGACGAGGCCGCGCCCGACGAGGGCGCGAACCGTCAGGCGCGCCTCAAGGCGACGCAGTCGCTCGAGGCCTACTACCAGAAGAACCGCGGCACGAAGGAAGCCGCGCGCTACAACGTCCAGGCCGCCTACCACGCGTTCAAGATGCACTCTGCGGGCAAGGACCCGCGCGCCCGCGATTGGGCGTCGAACACGATGAAGGCATTCGACGCCTACAAAGCGTCGGCGCCGACCAAGGACGGCAAGAGCGAGGCTGTCGGATCGATCGAGGCGGACATGGCCGCCGAGTGCGCGTATCTCGCGATCGACCAGCAGCTCAAAGACAAGTTCGACTACGAGACGAACCACCACCGCTACACCGGCACGATCGACAAGGTGAAGCTCGCGTTCGAGAAGGACCTCAAAGAGGCGCTCGACGTGTGGCACCCGAAGCTCGAGTCGGTGATCACCACCTACGCTTCGCCCAAGTGGAGCGTCGCGGCTCGTGCGCGCCAGGGTACGCTCTACGACAGCGTTCGCACCGGCCTCTTCAACGCGACGCCCCCGGCGGTGAAGCTTTACACCGACAAGGAAGAGCGCCTCTTCAAGCTCGTCGACGAGAGCGGTCGCGACGATCTCGCCGAGCAGGCCGATGCGATCAAGCAGTCGCGCCGCGAGCAGTGGCGCGCCGCGCGTGAGAAGTCGCTCGAGTCGGCGGATCGGCCGATGATCAAGTTCTACGCCGAGTCGGTCGTCTGGGGTCGCGCCTACAAGGTCCGCGCGCCGTCGAGCGATCAAGCGCTTCGACGTCTCGCGTTCTTCACGGACATCTTGGGCAACGCCAAGATGAAGGATTACTCGCAGGGCGTGCTCGACCCGGGGACGAAGCAACCCTTCGTGTACGTCGACAACATGTTCCTCCGAACTCGCCCGGGCCAGACGGCGCCGATCCCGGCTGACGGGCTGCCCGCTCCGCTGCCTGCTACGCCGTGACCTGGTTCCAAGACCGCCAACCTCTGCCTCGCAGGATCCCTATGGCTGCACTTTCACCCCCCCGGCCCCCCTCACTGCGCGAGGGGGGAGTAAGGCTGACGGTTGTGTCTGCGTTGGCTCTGCTCGTCGCGTGCAGCAGCACCGACGAGCAGACGCAGGTGCCCGGCCAGGGCGGACCCGGGCAGGGCGGGCCCGGCGGGCTCGGCAACCCGCAACCCGGCCAGCAGTGGTCGATGAGCGACGCTGGCAGCTCGTCCGAGATCGGCAAGAACCGGCCGAAGATGAGCGCGGCTGCTGCCGGGCCGTACCAGCAGGGCATGCAGGCCTTCGTCGCCGGCGATCTTCAGAACGCCAAGAAGTTCTTTCAAGCCGCGATCGCCGCCGACGCCAAGGCGTACCAGGCGCACTACTCGCTCGGCGTCGTGCAAGAGCGCCTCCGCGAGGAGGCGGCGCTCGCGAGCTACAAGTCCGCCTTCACCATCATTCCGGACTACGAGCCGGCCATCGTGTCCTACGCGCTCTTCAACGCGCGCCGGGGCCGCACGAGCGAAGCCGACACGTTCCTCTCGCAGAAGCGTGGCCAGCTCCCCAAGTCGGCGGCGCTCCTCGCCGCGCACGCCGAGGTGAAATCGTTGATGAAGGACACGGGCAACGCGCAGAAGCTCGCGTCCGAGGCGCTGAAGATCAACCCGGACTACAAGCCGGCGATGGTCGTCATCGCGCGCGATCACTACCGCGGAAGACGCCTCGACCTCGCGCTCTACGCGCTCCAAGCGATCCTCGACGGGTTCGAGCCCGTGAACGAGAACCCGCCGCGCGACAAAGAAAACGCCGAGGCGCTGCTCCTCCGCGCGCTCATCTATCGCGAGCAGGGCAATCGCGCGGGCGCGATGGACCAGTTCCAGAAGGCCGTCGCGCGCCGACCTGATCTCGTCGAGGCGCGCGTGCAGCTCGCCACGATGCTGCTCGAGGCAGGCAGCCCCGAGCAGGCGCTGCCGCTGGCAGAGGGCGCGCTCCGCTTCGACAACACACACCTTCCGGCGCACCTCGTGCTCGGCGACGTCTACCGCCTCCAGAGCAAGTACGCCGAAGCGAAGCAGCGCTTCGACTACGTCGTGTCGAAGGACGCGAGCCTCCCGCAGGTCCACTACAACCTCGGGCTCCTCTACCTCTTCGCGCCGAGCATCCAGGGCATGTCGCCGATGCAGCAGGTCGACGCGGCGACGGCCTCGCTGAAGAAGTACCAAGAGCTTCGGCCCAAGGGCGAGACCGACGACTCCGACGAGCTCCTGAACCGCGCGAAGCTCAAGCGCGGCGAGCTCGAAGCCGCCAAGGCGGCGGCCGCGCCCATTCCGCCGACGCCGCCTCCGCCGGCACCTGCCCCGGGTAAGCCGGGGCAGCCCGCTCCGGCAGGACAACCTCCCGCAGGCGCGCAGCCTCCTGCTGGCGGCGCACCAGCGCCCGCCGGTCAGCCTCCTGCTGGTCAACCTCCCGCTGGCGGCGCTACCCCGCCGAAGAAATGAGTCCGAGGAAAACCATGAAGAAGCTCCTCGTCGGCACCCTCCTCGCGCTCCCGCTCTTCGCGGCGGGGACGGCGCACGCTCAAGAGAAGTCGGGCCGCGGCGTGATCACCCTCGCCGAGGTGACCATCACCGGCCGCATCCAAAAGCCGATCGCCGCCGTGGACGTGAGCCGGCTGCAGCCGAAGCTCACGCTGGCCGAGCTTCGTCAGCCGTTTCTCGAGCGGATCGAAAAAGCGATCTATCGCGATCCGTTTTGACGGCGCTTTACATCGGTCTTTCGGCGCTGACGGCGGTCATCGGGATCGCGCTCGCGTTCGTCCAGCTGCGTGACGTGGGCGAGCGGCCGTCTCCGTCCGCGCGCGAGCTGCCCTCGAAGATCCGTCGCCTCGCGGTCGAGGAGCGCCCGAAGCGCGTCGTCGAGATCGCCGAAGCGGGGAGCTGGGAAGGCGAGCTCGCGCGGCAGCTGATCGAAGCACCGTCGCCCGCCGAGCGTGCCGATGCGGCGAGCGAGGCGGTCGGCGACCTGGCGGGCCTCTACGCCTCACGCTCGCGGTGGGCGCCCGCGGCCCTGCGGATTCAGGTCGCTGTGGGTCTTCTCTCCGGTGCGCTCTTGTTCGCACAGGCCGCGAGGCTGGAGGCCGCGAGCGCGCTGGCCATCGCGGTCATCGGAGGCATGGTGTCCTACCTGGTGGGCGACCGGGCCAAAGAGCGCGAGCGGGCCCAGCGGGCGCTGGCCGACGAAATCGTGCTGCTGCTCGTTCCGGACCTGACCGAGGGGAGGCGCGCCAGAAAACGTGGGTACTGACCCCTGTCCCGGTTTGGGTCTTCTTTAGCGATCTCCAGCGCCTGGACCGGTCATAGAACTCTGTGTAGCCTTCGTTGGAACCTTTGCCTCGACCCGTCGTCCTAATGTCCACGGCTTGCACCCTTGCGGGGCATAGCTCGGACGGAGGCCTGACCTTTCGATGACCCAGCAGCCCCCCCTCGGTACCCAACCCCATCGTCCTGGTCAGATGACGGCGGTCATGCGGGCGATGCCCCAGGCCACCGGGCCCAAAGTCCTCAGAATCGGCCTGGTCCAAGGGGGCAAGGTCATCGAGGAGCGCGTCATCAAGATGCGCGAGACCGTCACCGTCGGCCCGAGCGAAAAGAGCAAGTTCGTCCTCCCGACGAAGAGCTTGCCGCCGACCTTCAAGCTCTTCGAGCTCGTCGGCAACGACTACTACCTGAACTTCCTCGACACGATGACCGGTCGCGTCGCCCTCAAGACGGGCATCAGCGATCTGACGGCGCTGCGGGCGCAGGCCAAGCGCGTGCAGCAAGGGCCGGTCACCGCGTACCAGATCCAGCTCAACGACGACGCGCGCGGAAAGATCATCGTCGGCGAGACGACGTTCCTGTTTCAGTTCGTCGCGCCCCCGCCGGTTCAGCCGCGGCCTCAGCTGCCGGTCTCGGTCCGCAGCGGCGTCGAGATCGATTGGACGACGACGATCATCGCGGCGTTCTCCTTTCTGTTCCACTTCGGCCTCATCGGCTCGATCTACTCGGACTGGATGGACCCGCCGGTCGATGACGATCTCAGCGTCGCGCAGCTCATCGAATCGGTGAAGCAGCTGCCGCCGCCTCCTCCTGTCGAGCAAAAGGAAGAAGCGCCCGTCCTTGCCGATGCGACTGCGACGGCGCAAGCCAAAGAAGAGGCGCCGAAGCCCGCGGCCGCCGCAGGCGCCGGAGCCAAGGGACCGGCAGCCGGCAAGATGAGCGACGCGCGCGCGTCGCAGCTCTCGAACGAGCTCGCGCAGCTCGACGTCGCCATGCTCGCCGCCCTCAACTCGGGCGGCGTCGCGACCGATCGCGTTCTGTCGAACAGCGAGATCCCGTTCGCCCTCCTCGATCAGTCGGCTGCATCAGGCGCCGCGGCTGGCCGCGGCAAGGTCGGTGGTCTCGACATGGGCGGCGGCGCCGGTGGCGCGTACATCCCGGGTGCCGGTGGTGGCGGCGGTCTCTCCGGTCTCGGCAACAAGGGCGCGGGCGAAGCCGCCGCGGGTGCCGGGTCGGCCAAGGCGGTGAAGGGGCCCACGGGCAGCGCGTCCGTCGGCGGTGCGTCGGTCTCCGGCGGCAGCGTCGCGAACGCGGCCTCGGTGGTCGCCGGCATGGCCGCTGGATTCCGCCGTTGCTACAACCGCGGTCTGCAAGAGGACCCGGGCATGAAGGGCTCGGTCCGCATCACGGCGAAGATCGGTCCCAACGGTGAGGTGCTCGGTGCTACCCCCTCGGGCGGCGGCGGCCTCTCCGGCACGGTCATCTCGTGCGTCGTCTCGCGTGTCTCCAGCGCACAGTTCTCACCGCCCGATGGCGGCGGCGCCACGGTCGTCATTCCGATCTCGTTCCAGCCGCAGTGATCGGGGTGATCGCCGTATCGAAAAAGATACGGCTCGCTGAACCCTCTCGGCATCCGGTGCACCCCAACGACCAGGGACCCTGCGTTGACCCGCAGGCCCTGAGTCGGTAGGCTTCAAGACCGCTTCCGCCCGGTTATCCCGGCGGCGGCACCCCGTCCTCGGGAGGGCCTTCATGGATCGTGCTCGTGTCGCAAGGGTTCTCGCTGCAGTGGTCGTCACGCTGGCCATCGGCCAAGGCGTCGCCATCGCGCAGGGTACGCCGCAAGATCCTGCGAAGCCTGCCGAGCCCGGCGCAGACGTAAACGTCGGGGTCCAGCGCCAGGCAAACTTGTCCCCCAAGGAGCAGCTGACGCAGGCGGACAACGATCTCGCCCGGATGGAGCAGTCGCGTTCGGTGGTTCGCCGCCAGCTGATGGAGGCGCGCGAGAAGCGTGACGTCGTCAAGACGCTCTGCCTGAACGACAAGCTCACGCAGCTCAATGTCGCCGTCGCTTCGGCCCAAGAGCGCCGCGAAGCGCTCGCCGCCGCGGTAAAGCGCAACGACGCCGATCTCTCGACGCACGAGTTCACGATCCTTTCGGTGCTTCGACAGCGCTCGGATCAGCTGGCGACCGAAGCCAACCAGTGCATCGGTGAAGAGGTGGGCGTCGTCGGCCAGTCCTCGGTCAGCGTCGATATCGAAGAGCTTCCGGAAGAAGACCCGTCCGAGTATCCGAACTTCGGCGTACTCGTCGAGCCTCCGGGCTGCGCGAGCTGCGTCAAGTAGCCCCACCCCCAGCGGCTGCTCGTTCCAACGACCGCGCATCTTTGTGCGCGGCGGGTCGCGCGGCCGTATCGGGGTGAACGGGGCTCCTCCGGCGCTCACCGATGGGGGTTGCGACGAATCTTGGACCTGGCTAGAACCCATGTGGATTCCTTCTCTTGATGCGGCGCTCGGTGTTGTTGACGGGCCACCCCGAACCTCCCCCGAGCAGGCATGAGTCGATCTTCGATCCCGAGTCTCCTCGTCGCAGCAGCAGCGTTCACTGGTGTCGGACTCTGCGCCCACGCTGCCCAAGCTCAGGTTCAGCCTTGGCTCGAGGATCGCCGTTACACCGAGGGCAAAGGCATCGAGGTCGGAGACTTCGAGCTTCACCCCGGCGCCGCGGCTGAGTTCGGGTACGACTCCAACTACTTCCAGCGCGCCGATGACGAGGATCCGATCGGCTCGCTGCGCCTCCGGATCACGCCGTCCTTCTCGGTTGGCACCCTCTCCGGCCGCCGCCGCGGTGAGAACGCGGCGCCTCCGATCGTCGCGTTCCGGGCCGGCATCTACGCCACCTACGAAGAGTTCTTTCCGGTCTCGGGCGGGCAGGCGGGCAAGGACGCCATGGCCGACAACCGCAACATCGGCGGCCGCGTCGACTTCAACGTCGACTTCGCCCCGGGGCGCGTCGTCTTCGGCAGCGTCCACGGCGGGCTGACGCGCAACATCGACCCGAGCAACGTCGGCATCCAGTCCGAGAGCTTCAACCGGCTGCTCCCCGACGGCGGCGCCGAGATCGGGTTCGCTCCCGGCGGTGGCAACTTCGATTGGCGCTTCGGCTACAACTTCTACGGTACGTTCTTCGAGTCGTCGGACTTCACCGACCTCAACAACTACAACCACGAGGCGACGACCCGTGGCCGCTGGCGCTTCCTGCCGCGCTCCGCCCTGACCTTCGACGGGCGCTTCTCGTTCATCGACTACCCGGACGAGTTCATCAAGACCGACTCGCACCCGATGCGCGCTCGCCTCGGCTACAACGGCTTGATCACCAACTCGTTCGCCATCCTGCTCATGGGCGGCTGGGGAGCGAGCTTCTACTCGCCTCCGCCCGACCCGCCTCAGGACTTCGACAGCTTCATCGGCCAGGCCGAGGTGAAGTGGCTCATCACGCCCTCGCCGAGCACCGACCCGGCCGCGGCGTCGCTCTCGCTCAGCTCGCTCGCAGCGGGCTTCATCCGCGACTTCGCCGACTCGTACATCGGCACGTACGAGGAGCACAACCGCGGCTACGTGAAGTTCTCGTACCTCTTCGCGGGTCGCTTCCTTCTGGTCATCGACGGCGGCGTGGCGGCGGTGCGTTACCCCGAGATCGAGCGCTTCAACCAGGAGCCCTTCACCGCCATTCGCGTCGACGCGTCGGCTTACGGCGAATACCGCTTCGTCGACTGGTTTGGCGTGAACGCGACGGTGCGATACGACACCAACATCACCGACGTCGTCCTCGACTCGGGTGGCGGTGCCCAAGAGAACCTTCAGTGGCAGCAGTTTCAGGCGTACATCGGCGCGCGGTTCCTCTGGTAAGAGCGCCGCTGTTCCCATCAACCCCTGCGCGCGGGGCACTGATTTTCTCAGCCACTGCGCGCGGGGCACTCCTGCGTGTGATGGGGGCCCCGCTTGCGTTCCTTCTGGTTGCGGCGCTGCTGCTGCTGGTGTCGGGCTGCTCCGGGCCGATGAAACCGGTCAACCTTCCGGCGCCGGAGTTCTCGACCACGCTCGGCCCGAGCGACGAGTTCGAGCTCCGCATCGTTCCGACGCGCGACGGCATCCCGAAGACGTTTCAGGTGCAGCCCGATGGGACGGTGAGCATCCCGTACCTGGATCGAGTGAAGGTGAGCGGGCTCGAGCCGCATGAGGTCGAGAGGCTGGTCCGTGACGAGCTCATCAAGCGCGAGATCTTCACCGACCCGAGCGTGTCGGTCGTGGTCGCCGCGTACCGCTCCAAGAAGGTCGAGATCCTCGGCCAGGTGAACAAGCCCGACGCGTACCCCTTCACGCCGGGGATGACGCTGCTGCGCCTGGTGTCCCTGGCAGGCGGCACCAAGGAGCTCGCCGATTCCGATTCGGTGACCATCCGGCGCAGGCTCAAATCCGGAGAGGTGAGGGTGGTCGAGGTTTCGATCGACGACATCCTCGCGAACCGAATGCCGGACATCCCGCTCCAGGCGGGCGACTCGGTGAACGTCGCCAAGACGATGCTCTGATTTCAGAACCCCCAACCACGCTTGCTTCAGGCTTGCTTCGCTAGTTCTTCCTGAGCAGCTCCCAGTGCTTCTTGCCGTCCTCGAGGATGGTGGGCTCGTCGACCTTGAGCATGCTGATGGCGACTTCGCGGACGCGGTTGTCCTTCTCTTGCTGGAGACGCAGCCGCTCGCCGTCGCTCGAGACGACGACGCACCTTCCGAAGTGGAAGTGATTCACGATGTCGCCCTCTTCGGGGTACGCCTCGAGGCCCATCTGGCGCTGTGGGCGCTTGGGTAGGGGCGGGGAGCCGGGATTCGAGGAAGGCTGGTTGGTCGCCGCCACAGGCGCCGGCGTCGGTGACGGCGTCGAAGGGCGCTCGGGTGCGCTCGGGCTCGGCGAGGAAGCGCGAACGACAACGACCTTCTCGACTGCGGCTCGCACCGTCACCTGCGCCGCGCGGGCCGATGTGAGCAGCCCCGAGAGCTGCTGAGGCCCCGTCGCGCCGTCCGTCACGAGCAGCGCGTGGAGCACGCACGCGCCCGATGGATCGACGCGCCCGTGTGATGTCGCGATGTCCCAGGAGCCGTTCATTCTCCGCTCGGTCCGCTCGCCGGAGTCCGACAGGACGTGGATGATGGGGTCGGAAATCTCTCCGAACGCTTCGACGAAGACCTCTGCCCCCGAGCCCAGCGTCTTGGTGAGCGTGCGCAGCTCGGCGAAGAGGTCGGCGCCGCTCTCGGGCTTGGCGATCACCCATCGGGAAAGCTCGGTCGTCTCCACGTCGTCAATTCTCCTAAGGCGATGAAGGTGCGGTCACGGATACGTCGATGTGTGAATCGTTCGGCTTGCGGGACACTGCGGGATCGCCCGAAGCAGCAGTCACGCGCTCGGCGGGCAGCCCGGCTGCGATCAGCGCGGCGCGCACGCTGTCTGCGCGGGCTGCGGCGAGCTTTGCGCCGGCATTCGATTTGTCACCGCTTTTGTCCGGATAGGCCTCGACGATGACGATGCCGCGATCGGCGCGCCCGAGGACGAGCTTGGCCAGGACGCGGAGCTGCCGCTCGAGCTCAGGTGGGATCGTCGATTTGCCGGCTGCGAATCGTGCGGGGGTCGTGAACGTCACGTGCCCGTCACGCTCGACGCCGACCAGGCTCTTCGCTCCGGGCTCAGGGCAGCCGTCGTCGTCCGCGTTGCCGTCGAGCGTCTCGGCGTCGGTCGGACACTTGTCGGCTGCGTCGAGGACGCCGTCGGCATCGTTGTCGGGATCGGGGCAGCCGTCCTCGTCGTCGAAGCCGTCCTTGTCTTCGCGCGCGTCGGGACACTTGTCCTTCGCGTCGGGAACCTGATCGGCGTCGTTGTCGGGATCGGGGCAGCCGTCCTCGTCACGGAAGCCGTCCTTGTCCTCGGCGCCGGTGGGGCACGTGTCCGCCGCGTCCAAGAGCCCGTCCTGGTCGTTGTCGGGATCGGGGCAGCCGTCGTCGTCCTGGAACCCGTCCTTGTCCTCTTTCTGGTTCCGGCACTTGTCGGCCGCATCGGGGACGCCGTCGCCGTCGTCGTCGTCATCTGGGCATCCGTCTTCGTCGCGGAAGCCATCCATGGTTTCGGGCGCGTCGCGACAGAGATCCTTGTCGTCGGGGATGCCGTCCTTGTCGTTGTCCCGATCCGGGCAGCCGTCGGCGTCCTCGAACGCGTCGCGATCTTCGGGGATGTCGGCGCAGCCGTCGTCGCGATCGAGCACGCCGTCGCCGTCGGAGTCGAGGCCCTGCGGCGCGTAGGACACGACGAACGAAAAGCGGAAGCGTGGGGCGGTCGCGCCCGCGTCGGTGAAGGGGATCGGTCCACCTCCGCCGATCGACATCGAGAGATCGCCTGCCAGAACGGGAGCGATGCGTGCCGTCGCCATCCACTCTGCAGGGACCAACAGAGGCTGGTCCTCGCCCTGCTCGGCCACGGTCACCAGCGAGAAAGCCTCGGCTCCGACGCCGATCCCGAGCGGCTCCCAGATCGCAACGTGCGCGCCGAGCGCGCTCGAAACCTGCGTTCCCCACGTCGCCTGCCCGAGCTCTGCTTCCCCGCGAATGCGCGCCCCCACCTCGGCAGCGGCGCTGAAGCGGTCGATCTTGTAGTCGAGGGTCACCGCCGGAATCGCCGCGCCGGTCCGGCCGCCCGCGAACGCCTCGCCCTGGCCGAACGGCGCCGTGAACTCGAAGCGACCGAGGAGCGCGAAGCCCTCGGCCGCGGCTTTGCGCTCGCGCTCGAGGATCGCGAGCGCGAGCCCGAAGCGAGCGTCGCGCACCGCGCTGCGGGGGAGGGTGCCCTCGAGGCCGAGGAGCGACGCGTAGCCGTCGCCGTCCTGGTAGAACGTGACCGGCGCGGCGATCGTGAGCTCGAGGCGATCGGTCGCGCCGAGCGCGAAGAGGAACGTCGAATCGAAGAGGTTGTCGATGACGAAGGTGTCGCGACCCTCCGGGTCCGGCCCCCCGCTCTCGAGGACGAGCGGCCGAGACGAATAGCTGGCCGCCACACCGAACGAGACCTCACCCGCGGGGGTCGTCCGGGCGGGCCCGATCGAGAAGAATCTGCTATCGCCCGGGCGGAACCAGAGGTTGTCGACGTCGATGCAGCGCGAGAACCTTCCGGTCGACTCGCTTCCGAGCGGGACGCAATCGTCGGCGTATGCCTCCGCAGCGCTCATGGCGACTGCGACGGCGAGGCCGGACACGACCCAGCTCGGGGCTCGCATGCGCCTCGACGTCTACCAAAGCGAGCGCCGGTGAGCTATCTGCAATCGTCTTCGCCGTGAAGCGCGCGATTTGCCACGACCTACCGCTCCTTCTCGCGTCCGCATCGCCGCGGCGGCGCGACCTTTTGCGCGCGATTGGCGTACCCGTCGAGATCGCACCGGCGGTGATCGACGAGTCGGTAAAAGAAGGTGAAGCGTGGGCAGAGTACGTCGTGCGCGTGGTGCGTGCCAAGCTCGATGCGGCGATCCTGCGTCGCGATGTTGCTCCCGCCCATGCAGCGATCTTGGTCGCGGATACGGTCGTCGTCGCGGACGGTGCGATCCTCGGCAAGCCGGCGGATGAGGCCGAGTCCTTTGCGATGGTGAAGGCGCTCCGCGGCCGCGCGCACGAGGTCTCGACACGGTTCGCGATCGCCCGTGCGGGCGAGACGAGCCCTGCGCACGAAGCGACGGTCACGACGCGGGTCTTCGTGCGTGACGTCGACGACGCCTGGGCTCGCCGGTACGCGGCCACCGGCGAGGGCAACGACAAGGCCGGCGGCTACGCCATCCAAGGCATCTTCTCGGCGGCGGTCTCGCGCATCGAAGGCTCGTACTCGAACGTCGTCGGCCTACCCGTCTGCGAGGTGGTAACGGCGCTCGAGGCGCTCGGTCTGCTCGCGGGCTTTCCGAAACGCGAGGCCGTGTCTTGAGAGACTCGCCGACCGGCGAAGCTCGCCGATCGGACACCTTCATCGTGGCGGCCGTCGCCGCCATCACCCGGTTCGCGATGGTCGCGTGGGCGTACTCGCGGATCGGTCCGGTCGCCGACGGCACCTACTACCACACGATGGCGCGGCGCCTCGCCGAGGGGCACGGCTACACCTGGCTCTGGCCCGACGGCACGGTCACCGCTGCCGCGCACTACCCGGTCGGCTACCCGGCGCTCGTGAGCGCGGGCTATCGCCTCTTCGGAGCGCACCCGGGCGTCGCGATGATCGAAGCAGCGATCCTCGGCGTGGCCGGCGCAGCGGCACTCTACGCGTTCGCGCGGGAGCGCGCCGGGCGCCGAGGGGCGCTCGCCGTGGGGCTCGCGTTCGCGCTTCATCCCGCGCTCGTCTCGTACACCCCCGCGCTCATGACCGAGGGCGTGACGGCGTCGCTCCTCGCGATCGCGCTCTACCTCGTAGGACGCGCGATCGGATCACCGCGCCCGTACTTCGCCGTGGGCTTCGGTCTCGCGATCGCGGCCGCGACGTACGTGCGCCCGCAAAATATCCTCTTCGCGCCGCTCCTCCCGCTCGCGTCGGTCCTACACGGCGACGCCCTCCGTCCGACGCTCAGACGCGCGGCCGCGACCGCGGCGATCGCGACGGCCACCTGCTTCGCGGCGATTGCGCCGTGGACCATCCGCAACTGCGACAAGATGGGCATGTGCGCGCTCGTCAGCGTCAACGGCGGGTGGAACCTGCACATTGGAACGAACCAGAGCGCCGGCGGCACGTGGGCGCCGATCGAGGTTCCCCTCGCGTGCCGCACGGTGTGGGACGAAGCTGCCAAGGACGCGTGCTTCGGCCGTGAGGCGAGGAGCGTGATCGCGGACGAGCCCTTCGCCTGGCTGGCCCTGGTTCCCAAGAAGCTGGTCGTCACCTTCGAGTACTTCGGTGCGGGTCCCTGGTACCTCCACGCGGCGAACCCGGAAGCGTTCCCGCAGTCGGCGAAGACGGCCTGGGCGGCCGCCGAGATCGTCTTTCACAGGCTCCTCCTCGCCGTGGGCGTAGGGGCGCTGCTGCGACGGTTCGCCGGCATGCTGCCGCTGGGAGAGCGGTCTCGCCGGCTGGGCCCGTGGGTCGTCGGGGCGCTGTGTGCGGCGTCCGGCGCCGTCGGGACGCTCGCCTCTGGGCTCCTGGCAGGCTTCGCTGCCTTGGCGCCTCGTGTGCGGGGCCAAATCGGGCTCGGCGTGCCCCTCGCCGCGACGGTAATCCTGGCGACAGCCGCGGTTCACGCCGTGTATTTCGGCGCAGGTCGCTACGGCCTGGTCGTGATTCCAGCCCTTGCCCTGCTGCTGGCCGAGGCGCTCGACCCGGCTTTTGACAGGTAGCCACAAACCCGGGCATCCTTCGCTTCATGCCCCTGATCGAGACCGAAGAAGCCGCTCGTCGCCTCGCCCGCGCCATCGCGAGCGATCTGTCGCTCTACAACGAGGAAAAGATCGTCAAGGGCATCCAAGAGGACGACCTCTTCACCAGCTTGGCCGAAGAGATCGAAGAGGGGCGCGCGCTCTACAAGAGCCGCGTTTCGGCAGACCTCTACCACAAGAATTTCTACGACCGCGCCCTGGTCGACATCCTGGTGAAGTCGAAAGGGCACGTAAAGTCGCGCGTCTGGTAGCGCTACGTAGGTAGCGCTTCGCGCAGCGCCGCGAGGGTGCGCGCCATGTCTTCGGGGATCGGGCTCTCCCAGCGGCACGGCTCTCCGGTGCGCGGATGGGAGAACCCGAGCACGCGCGC
>JBGTSH010000123.1:0-26798 GCA_041940405.1 Polyangiaceae bacterium | reverse complement strand
CGCGCTGGCCTCGGCCTGACCGGGCTACTGCGGGGGACCGCAGAGCACGGTCGCTGTCTCCCCCCTCACGCAGTGAGGGGGGCCCGGGGGGGTGAAATGGCAGCCAGCAGCGCCACCAAGCGGCGGATCGTCGCCAGTCTTGGAACCACGTCAGTGGCGCGGGTGGTGAGCGTGGGTGCGGCCGGAGACGTGCTCTTCGCCGATGGTGCTGACGTGCGTCGCGCCATTCTGCTCGAGCGTCTCGCGGGCGCGCTTGCGCTCGCCGGCATCCTCGACATGGATCGACATCAGGATGCCGCCGCCGCGGATCTTCGCCTCGTATTGCTTGGCCTCGATCTCCGGGATGCCCATCCCGACGAGCGCACCGGTGAGGCCGCCTACGGCGGCGCCCGCGCCCGCGCCGCCCAGCGCGGCGATGATCGGGCCGGCCGCGATCAGGGGGCCGAGCCCGGGGATGGCCAGCGCGCCGATGCCGGCGAGGAGGCCGAGCGTCCCGCCGAGGGCGCCGCCGGCGAAGCCACCGATCGCTGCGCCTTCCGGTGCCTTGGTGTGCTTCTCGAACGCGAAATCGCGAGACCCTTCTTTGTCCGGGAACAGGACGGAAATGTCATTCGTGGAGAAGCCGATGTTCTGCAGCTGGACCACGATGCTCTCCGCTTGCTGGCGGCTCGCCAGCATCCCGAAAACCGCTTTTCTCGTTGCCATGGTGTTCTCCCGTCGCCGGTTCCGGCTCTGCTCGGAAGTGGGCAACCCCTGCGCCAAGCACGCCAAACACGGCCGACGGAGGTGGATCCGGCGCCCAGAGGTCGCAGGGCGCCCCACCTTGCGCGCGAATGCGGCGTCTTGCTACTCCCCCGCGGGGCCAGGGGGCGGCGCCGGAGGGTTCGGGAAGAACACGCCCATCGGAACGGCCGTCGGGCTCTGGCGCGGAGGAGACACCTTCTCGAGCACCTCGCTCCACCGGATTCGACCGGTGAGCAGCATCAGGAGCGTCAGCGTTCCGATCGACAGGACGGTGATCGTCAGCCCGGTCATCCCCTGCCAGAAGTGCGCGAGCGAAAAGCCGACGAGGTAGATGAGCTGCGCGATGCCCGACTCGACGAAGGCGAAGCGCGACGAGACGACGAGCCGCAGGTAGGCCGTCACCATGATGACGCTCGCCACGCTCGACAGCGCGAACGCGGTCCACACCGAGATGTGATCGACCGTGTAGGCGAAGAGCAGGTGGAACGAGAAGAACGCCGCGCCGATGAAGAAGTAGTTGACCGGGTGGATGTCGAGGCCGCGGAGCTTCGCGAGGACCGCCACCACGAGGAAGAAGAAGAGCAGCGAGATCGGCGCAGAGAACGACAGGCTCGACGCGAGCTGACCCGGCTGGATGCGCGTGGGCATGATCATCCCGATGCCGCGACCGCTGACCACCTGCTTGAAATCCCAGACCAGGCGCTTGCCCTCGGCGGTGTCCTCGTGGCTCGACGGCGAGAGCGTTGCCTCGGGGAAGTCGACGGCGTCGAAGTTGGTGGTCATCTCGAGCCGGAAGTCTTTCAGGCTGCTCGCTCCGACCGAGGGGCGGTACTCCCACTTGGACATGCCGCGGCTCTTGTAAGCGACGGCGATGAGGACCTCTTGTCCGTCGGTCACCGGTACGCGCGCCGTCACGCCACCATTCGACGGCTCGGCACGCACCGGCTCACCATCGACGAGAAAGTGGAAGTCGTCGTAGACGCCTTGAGCGTCCGGGAACGCGAACGTGACGAGCAGATCCTCGTTCAGCCCCTCATGGACGTATCGCCACGTCGCGTCGAACTTCACGTCGTAGAGCGGATACCAGGTCAGCCCTCGCAGACGTTGATCGAGGTCGACGTGAACACTGATGTCCGTGGCTTCGGGCTGCATCTGTACCGGCGCCGTAGGAGCCGGGCCGCCGGGCGTGTCGAACGCTAGCTTCGGCGCTTCCTGGACTTGCTCGCGGCCCCACAGGTCGTGAACGTCGGTCCGCGAGGACGACGACTGCGTCTGCGACCGATGCATCGTGATGGCCCCGAGGATGAGCCAGGCGACGCAGGTCGCGGCGTAAATGCAGAGGATGGCAAAGGCTCGACCGATCGATCTCATGACCCCTTGATACGCCCGGCACATCCAGCCATCGGGTAGCGGCGAAGGAAGGTCAGAGGAACGATTGTGGCGGGTTTGTGGCAAAGGCCCCCGACCTGTACGATGGTGCACCGATGGCCCGGTTTCTCGCTGCCGCAGCCCTCCTCCTCGTCGCGTTCGCCAGCGCCTGCTCGAAGCCCAAGGCCTGGGATCCGGCGCTCGAGCAGAACCGCTCGGAGTGCACCCTCGGCCTGTCACTCCCCAACATGGCGTGCGCCGAGGCCTGCCCGATCAAGGTCCGCGCGGCCCTCGCGCGCGTGCGAGGCGTCGACGACGTGCAGGTCGACTACGACACGAGGACGGCGGTCGTCCACGCGACCTGGCCTGCGTGCGGAGTCGACGGCTACGAGCAGATGATCGCGAACCTCTACCAGCGCGGGTACCGCGCGCGGATCGTCTCGGCGCACTGACCGGTCACCGCGTGGCCACTGCGGGTGCTACCGCCACCGGCTTTTCGAGCTTGAGCGAGATGCGCCGGCCGTCGCCGTCGGACCATGCGATCTCGGCGGACCCCTCTTCGCCTTCGACGACCGCGAGCGTGGGAGAGAACGTGATGCTGCGTCCTTCGTTCGTCGTCTCTTGCCAGTCGAGCCGGACGGCGTAGACGCCCTTGCCGCGCGGCTGGACCTCGAGGGTCAGGCGAGACTCGCCGGGCTCGCCTGCCTTCTTCGTTTCGAACACGGCGGTTCGTTCGGTCTCGATCTCGCCTCGGGTAACTGCGACCGCCTCCCCGCCGCCCAGCTTGGTGACGCGCGCCTCGACGGAGACGCGCTCGCTCTCGCGGCGGCGCTCCGGTTGCTTGATCGCGGCGAGCTCCGCCGCGTTGGTCTTTCCCGGTGTGATTGCGGTTTCATTTGGCTGCGTAGCTTGGCAGGCGGTCAGAGGTGCGACAGAACCGATGATGAGAGCTGCGGCGAGAGTTCGCATGGGACGCTCCTTCGTGATCGGTGGAGCGCCTGCACGGCTCTCGAGATTCCGAGCCCGCGGACGATTGCCAAACTGTCGGCAAGTGGGGTTGGGGCCCCACGCGCAGGGCCGGGACTAAGGGCCGGGCGCGAACGGCAACATCGTCTTCAAATCCTCGTCGGTGAACCGAAGCTGCAAGCCGACGAAGTAGTCGCGACGGTCGTTGGTCAAAATGTCATCGACGCCGCCGAGCAGCCAGAGCTGATCGATGAACTCGTACCCCACTGTGATGCGCCACCGCGGCGTCAGCTGCTCGCCGAAACCGAAGAGGTCTTGGCGGAGCTCGAAGCGGTCGTCGATGAGGTGCAGATCGAGTCCGATGCCGCCCGTCGACTCGAGCACGCCGAACCGGCCGGTGAACGGGCCGAGGCGCTTCGCGAACTGGAAGCTGATACGGAAATCGTTCGACGTGGTGACGCGCGTCTCGCGGTAGCTCGACGGCTCGTTGGGGTTCGTCGTATCGACGGTCGTCTGCTCGATGCTCGTCTTGCCGCGCGGGTCGTTGACGAGCTGGATCATGTAGTACTTGTCGACCGCGGGCTGAAGGCGCAGCTCGACGTAGGTCTTTACGGTGTTGGCGAGGAAGTTGTAGTCGGCGCGCAGGCCGACGACGGTCTGCAGGCGGCCGATGCCGCCGACGAGATCGCCGACGTCCTGAACGACGGTCTCGACCTCGTTGATGAGCGTCTCGTCCTTCGTCAGGCGTCCGACGGTGCCTTCACCTGCATCCACACGCGCGGCGATGTTGTCGGCGTGCTTGAGCATCGACTCGAGGCTCTCGCTCGCTCTGTCGATGCGTTCGAGCGTCGAGCGTATCTCTCCTGGCTCTCCCGGCTTGCCCGCCTGATCGGGCTCGCGCCCGGTGAACTCCTTCACGTCCTGCGTGACTTGGCGGATGTTCTCGAGGATCTCCTTGAGCTGAGGCCGCGCGTCGCCGGTGATCGAGTTGACGTTCTGGATCGTCTGTTTGACGCCCTCACGGTTCTCTTTGACCGACTTGTTGAGCTCTTCGGTGATCTCGGCCAGGTTCTTGAGGACCTGCGCGATCTGCTCCTGACCCTTGTCGGAGCCGACGGTGTTCTTCAGGCTCTCGGTGACGGCTTTGACGTCCTTCAGGATCTCGGCGACCTGCCCCTGTAATGTCTGGAGCGTCGGTTCCTCGATGTAGTTGAGGATCTGCCCGCCGTCGGGGATCCGCTCGGTCCCCTCGGTCCCCGGCGTCAGCACGATGTAGTACTCGCCGATGAGGCTCGTCGATCGCTTGCCGATCGCGGCGTCTTTGTAGAGGTGGATCTCCGGCTTCATCCGGATGTCGACCCGCGCCTGCCCGTTGTCGAGCCAGATGCGTTCGACGACCCCGACCTGGATGCCGCTGATCATCACCCGCGATTGTGGGGCGACGCCGGTCATGTCCGGCATGTACGCCCAAACCCGATAGCCGCTGCCGGTGCCCGTCGACCGCGAGATGAAGCGGTAGCCCACCACCACGGCGATCGAGAGGACGATCGCCATCAGGCCTACCTTTGCGGCGCGGGACCAATTTCCCATCTAAGGACCGCTCGATCCTACCACGGCCCTCTCGTCATGTGCTCAGTGCCCAAGGCGGGATGGGCCGCGCCGCCCTCCATGGTAGGACCGCCCGCAATGGATTCAGCCAAGCTCGCAGCGCTCGTGGACGCAGAGTGGGACGCCTCGATCCTCCCGGCGATCACCGACTACATTCGGATCCCCTGCAAATCTCCGTCGTTCGACAAGGAGTGGGAGAGCGCGGGCCACCTCGACCGAGCCGTTTCGCTGATTCGTGAGTGGTGCAAGGCGCAGCCCATCCCGGGCCTCACCACCGAGATCGTCAAGCTGCCGGGACGGACGCCGCTGCTCCTCCTCGAGGTGCCGGCGACCGACGGCAGCACCGACGACACGGTTTTGCTCTACGGCCACTTCGACAAGCAACCCGAGATGACCGGCTGGGCCGAGGGCCTCGGGGCTTGGACGCCAGTGCGTCGCGGCGACAAGCTCTACGGGCGCGGCGGCGCCGATGACGGCTACTCCGCGTTCGCCTCGCTCCTCGCGATCCGCGCGGTGCGCGAGCTCGGCGGCAAGCACAAGCGATGCGTCGCGCTCATCGAGGGATGCGAAGAGAGCGGCAGCTTCGATCTTCCGTACTACCTCGATCACCTCGGCGCGCGGATCGGGAGCCCGAGCCTCGTCGTCTGTCTGGACTCCGGCGCGGGCAACTACGACCAGCTCTGGATCACGACGAGCCTTCGCGGCCTCATCGGCGGCACGCTGACGGTAAAGGTCCTGGAGCAGGGCGTTCACTCGGGCGACGCCAGCGGTATCGTCCCGTCGAGCTTCCGCATCGCGCGCGAGCTGCTCTCGCGCCTCGAGGATCAAGAGACCGGCAGAATCATCCCCAGCGCGTTCTACGCCGACATCCCCGAGGAGCGCCGCACGCAAGCCAAGACGAGCGGAGCGGTGCTCGGGCCGTCGGTCTTTGCGCGCTTTCCGTGGGCCGGCTCGACGCGATCGATGGACAAGGACGTCACCGAGCTCGTCCTCAACCGCACGTGGCGGCCATACCTGTCGGTGACCGGCGCCTCTGGCATGCCGCCGATCGAGAACGCCGGCAACGTGCTGCGCCCGCAGACGTCGCTCAAGCTCTCGCTCCGCCTGCCGCCGACGGTCTCCTCGCGTGAGGTTGCGCCCATCCTGACGAAGGTGCTGACCGATGATCCGCCGTACGGCGCCTCGGTCACCTTCACGGCGGACGAGCCCGGCGACGGCTGGAACGCTCCGGCGCTCGCGCCCTGGCTCGCCAAGGCCAACGAAGCCGCGTCGCAGGCGGCGTTCGGCAAAGAGGCGTGTTACATGGGCGAGGGCGGAACGATCCCGTTCATGGGAATGCTCGGGCGAAAGTTCCCCGAGGCGCAGTTCGTCATCACCGGCGTGCTCGGCCCGCAATCGAACGCGCACGGCCCCGATGAGTTCCTGCACGTGCCCTTCGCGAAGAAGCTCACGGCTTGCGTGGCGGATCTGCTCGACGCGCACGCGCGGAGGTAAGTGAAGCTCAAAGCCGCGCTCTCCAGCTTCTTGGAAGGGCTCCGGCAGCCCCTGGAGCTCGCGCGCCTTACGCTGCGCGATCCGGAGGCTCGCGCGTATTACAAGCGCGTCATGATCGTGCAGGTCGCGATCACCGTAGGCGCGGGCTTTCTGCTCGCGGCTCCGTGGATCCTCTTGATGCGCCTCGCCGCCGAGACCCCTGGCCTCGACGTGAGCTTCACGAAAGAGGGGTTCAGGATCCACACCGGCGGCGACGGCGGACCGCCGATCCCGCCGAGCGAGCGGTGGTCGCTCGACGACCCGCTCCAGATGGCGCTCGGGTTCGCGTACCTCTCGTTCGGAACGCTCACGTTGGTCGAGTGGCTCGTGATCGTCCTGTCGCGCGAGTACCACGACCAGATCGGCAGGCGCGCGGCGCTCCTCACCGGCGTCGAGCCTGAAGACCCCGACGCGAAGCCGCGCATCCGGCTGAACCTCCGTTGGCTGTGGACCAAGACGAAGCGCCGCATGCGCGGTGCGAGGGTCTTCATCGCGGGGCTGCCGGTGATCGGGCTCATCACCTTCGTGCCCCTTGCCGGCCCGTACCTCTACGCGACGGCGACCTTCGGCTGGAGCATGTACTGGCTCGCAGTCTTCGCCGGCGCGAAGTCTGCACAGGCGTGGCACGACGAGACGACCGCGCCGGAGCCGTTCTTCCTCCGTGCGGCTGCGCAAGTGCCGATCGTCAAGTGGTACGCGCGGCTGTGGCGACGCCTCACGCGGGCGCTCTTCGCGCCGTGCAAGCGCGTCGAGGAGACGCCCTTCGAGCTCGCGGGCCTGGCCGCGGTGCGCCTCCTCGGGACGGTCCCGGTGCTCTACCTCTTCATGCGGCCGTTCTTGCCCGTCGCGGCGGGTGCGATCATCCAGCGATCACGCGGGAGCGGCGCGCTCGCCGCCGCCTCGATTTCGTCCGCGGGCAGCGATCAGCAAGAGCCCCGAGCCCACGACCAACGCGATGTCCGCCACGTTGAAGATCGGCCAGTGATGGACGTGCAAGAAGTCGATCACGTAGCCGCGGAAGACCCGATCGAGCACGTTCCCGAGCGCGCCCCTTAGCGAAGCGGCGGTTCATCGCCCCGGAGAAGCGCGGGGCCCTCGCCGTTGTTCCCGCCGCGATCCTGCCCTAGAGCTTGTAGCCGTTCTTTCCGGTGAACTCGAGCGAGCGCGCCCAAGCCTGCGCCTCGTCCTTCGTCTCTTTGGGCGCGTCCTTGGGGAAGCTGACAACGACCGCGTAGTGCCATTGGTCGTCGCCGCTGCCCTTGAGGATGTCGATGTAGTGGACCTCGAGCTTGCCCTTGTCGTTCTCGGCAGAGCACGTGCCTTCTTTGGCGACGAACCCGTTCGCGCCGACCTTGACGAGCTTGCCCGGCGTCACCTGCTCGATGTTCTTCCCTTTGACCGGCGCCATCGCGATCACCGACGCGAGGTTCTTGCACGCGATCTCGCTGACCACCGCGCTGGACGTGTCGACTCGAAAGACGGCCGACTGATCCTTGGACATGGCCATGTAGTCGCGGCCCGGCAGCCCGCCGCCGTTCCAACCTTCGACCGGCTGGAAGACGAGCGCGCCGTTCTCGATAGCGTTCGCCTTGATCGCCTTGAGCTTCACGCCGCTGGGGATCGGTCCGGCGAAGAACGACTCGCCGCCCGCGGTGGGATCGGCGGTGGGCACCGCGCTCGCGGTCGCGACGGCGGTAGCGGTGGCCGTCGCGGTGGCCGTCGACGTCGCCTTGGCCGTGGGCTCGTCCTTCTTCTCTTTCTTCTCTTTGTCCTTCTTCTTTTTCTTCTTCTTGGGCTCGTCCTCTTCGGACTCGTCGTCCTTCTCCTTCGTTGCCTCTTTGGCGGGGCAGCCGGCGAGGATCGAGCACAGGAGGGCGAAGAGGACGGTTCTTTTCATCGGGGGCAGAAAGCTATCACGGCTTCAGCATGCGGATCGCGCCGCTGGCGTGGCCGACCAATACGTGTCCGGAGCGGGTCATTGCGACGACCGTTGCGGGATCGGACAGTGGCCGCTCCCCTTTCTGCTCTCCGCGGACGGCGTCGATCAGGAGCAGGCGGTGCCGTGCCGCGATGTTGGGTGACTTCTCGAACGATGTGACGGCAATGGCGATGACAGAACCGTCATGAGACGGCGAAAGTGCGCTGATGGGCGATACCGCCTTCAGAAGACGCACGTGCCCGGTGCTCACGTCGAGGAAGCGCACGACGTGTTGGGCATCCTCGCCGAGCTTTGTCCGCACCGAGCCCGGACAGACGATCTTCGCGTCGCCCACCATCCGGCACTCGGGAGATAGCTCCACCTTTCCCATGGGGCGTCCGCTGGGGAGGCTGAACGCGAGGGACGGCCCGCTCGTAATCTTCGAGCGCTCGAGATGAGGCCGAAAGAGCGCCCACTTCGGCCCTATCAAGGCGCCGTCCCACTCGATCGGCCGGGTGGCTTCGCCGCCCGGCGTCAGCGGCGCGCTCCAAATGCGCTCCTGCTCGGCGATGTCGTAGAGCTCGACGCTGCCCCCCGTCGTCGCGGCCCAGAGTTTGTTGGGTCCGTCGAAGGCGAGCCCGGACACCGTGCCTACGTCATCCACTTCGAAGACGGGCGGGCCGCCTTCGATTGGGACGATCCGTGCGCCGCTCAGCTCTCCGGTGCTCATCGCCACGAGCTTGCCGTCGGGCGAGAGGGCCACCCTCAACGCTCCCTCCTCCTTTCGGTCGAAGAGGACGAATGGCTCGGTCGAAGGCTTCTCGAGGTTCCACCGAAGCACCGAGCCGTCCGCCCCCGCGGAGACAAGCCAGCGATCGTCGGGGGTAATCGAAAGCTGTGTCACCCATTTCGAATGGCCTCCCGAAGTCCCGAGCTCGACGGTCTTGTCTCCGAGCTCCGGGAGGCGCGCCATGGCCGGAGCCGCCGGCTTCACGGGGCGCGTCGCTGTGGAGGCCGCACCGCCGCACGCCGCGGTCAGCGCCAGGAGCACCACAGCGCATCGCTTGATCACTTCACCTCGATCGCCGCCGACGCAGGGGCGCAGAAGCGTGACTCGATCGCGATCGCGAGCCCCAAGCACACGCGCCCGTTGTCGAGGGTTGGTTCCCAACCGAACACATCGTCGAGCGTGCGGCCTGCCGGCGATCCGTCGGGGTAGGTGAGCGCCGTGTCCTTGGGGATTCGATGGGTGAACCTTCCACTGGGCGCTTCGAGCCTTCCGCTGCTTCCGCTGCTGCCGTTGTCCTCGCCGTCCTCGCTGTTTCCGATCACCTTGAGGCGCACGCACTTGGAAACGAGGCCGAGGAGCTCTTCCTGCGGGCGCGACGAGCCCTCGGTGGTCTGCACCTCGTTCATATCGTCGGAGAGCATGTCCGCTCGCAGGGCCGCGCGTCCGTCGAGGTAGAGCACGCTGGCCGGCACGACCTGTCGCCAGGGCTCTTCGCTCCAGCGTCCGTCCGGTCCCGGCTTCCCGCTCAGGCGCTTGGTGGCAAAGCTGAACGGCTTCGGTGCCGCGAAGCTCAGCGCGATCGCCTCGTCCGGCACCTTCAGCTCGAACGTAAGCCTGTCGGCGTGGACGGCCCAGCCGCTCCGCCGGGCGAGGATCGGGGCGCCGAGCGCGGCGCCCGGCGCGAAGGAGATCGCCGTTCCGTCGGAGAATCGCTGGGAGACTTCGGTGACCAACACCGGGCGGAGATCGATCCGGCGAACGAACGCGCGAGCCTCGATCGGAGCGTTCGCGCTCGGAAGCTGACAGTCACCCCTCTCGCCACCGTGGATCGATTGCACCTCGACCACGTCGCCCTGGTCCGAAATCACCTTCCAGAGGTTGCCGTGGGCCCCTCCGAAGACGCTGGATGCATCGATCGCCACCCCGCCTGTGGGCGCGACCTTCGATGCGCGCGCCGTCTCTTTGGACGGGAAGGCGGGACGCCCCGCGACCACGAACCCGGAGACCTTCTGTTTTGCCAGCGATGCGGTGAGCTCCGCAGCGCGCTTGGTCGCGGCGATCCGTGCCTTCGACCAAGTCTTCTTCTTGGGTGGCGCGGCGCCGAGGCAGACAGCCAGCGCGACGACGAGCAACGCTCGGTGGCGGAGGGGCATGCGCTAGTTGAGCCGCAGCATTCGACCGATGATCTTGTGGACCTTCTCGGCGCGCGACACGATGCGGTCGGCGTAGGTCTCGATCTCGCCGATCGCACGGAGCGCGAGCTGCGTGGCGCCCGACGTCGAGAGCGAGACCTCTTCTCGCCCCTTGAGGTGGATGCGGTCCGCTTCGATCTCGATGTCTTTCATGCGATCGACACCGGGCGTCGCTTGCGTGCGGAGCGCGCCCATCACGACGACGCTCCCGTCGGTGGCGCGCTCGACGAGGACGGGCTCGCCGCGTGCGAGCGCCGTGCGGACGACGTCCGGCGACAGCCCCGGAGAGAGGAGCGCCTTGCGCGTCCCGTTGCCGATCGCAATCGTCGCGCCCTCTCTGTCGACCTCGACGAGGCGGGCGAGCGCGAGCTGTCCGAAGACGTCCCGCGTGGCGGCGGCGTCGCTCGATGGGCTGACCTCGATCGCCGCGATCTTCTCGGGGAGCTCTTCGACCTCTTCGAGCGCCGGCGCCGCGCTATCGGCTTTGTGCTTCACCAAGCATGAAGAATAGCCGAGATTTCGGCGCGCAGGCGGTCAGGCGTTTGCGGGCTCGGGCTCGGCCGTGTTGACCGGCGGGATCCCGGCGAGGGCCATGTGCTCGGCGCGCTCTTTCTCGCGGTCGAGCTTGCCGTACTTCGCCTCGAGCTTCTGGACGTCGACCTTGAGGATGCGGCCCCACAGCATGAACACGACCGGGAGGAAGGTCTCATAGACCTCGGCCTTCACCTTCGCGTCGTAGTAGGGGAACGCAGCCTCGTGGAACGAGCGGAGGTTGTACCAAGGGATGCCCGGGTACTTGTGGTGCTCGTTGTGGAAGCTGACGTTGTTCCAGAGGAAGTTCAGGAAGTGGCGCTTCGTGGCGTAGGTGCGTGAGCTGTACGCGTCGTCGTCGCCCGGCTCCATCTCGTAGTGCTCGATGAGCGAGGTGATGCTCGCGAACACGGCGCCGAGGATGAACGGGATGCCGTACATGAACAGCATGAACTGCCACGGCAGGTAGTAGATCGCCGCACCGACCGCGCCCCAGAAGACGAGCAGCTCGACGTTCATCCGCACCTGCTTCGCGAACGTCAGCCGGCGGCGGTATCGGAACATCTGGAAGAGGAAGTAGATCGGGTACGCGAACGAGTAGACCGCGAGGAGCAGCAGCTTCGCGAGCGTCGGGTTCTTCGTGTAGTCGGTGACCACGAAGTTATCGACGTCGGGATACGTGTTCGTGATGCGGTGATGGTGCAGGTGGTAGTTCGAGTAGATCGTGTAGCTCATCCCCGTCGGCATCCAGCAGAGGACGCCGATGAAGTACGAGCCCAGCTTCGACTTGAGGACCGTACCGTGGACAGAGTCGTGCGCGGCCGCACCCAGGCCGCGGATGAGCTGCGTGATGAAGAGCGACGCCAGGATCCCGACCGGGATCCAGTAGGGCGTGCCCAAGGACAGCCAGATGGCTGCGCCGGCCGCCGCCCAGAGGGCGAAGAGGAAGGGGATCTTCAGGAGGTAGATCGGCTTACGACGGTAAGCCTCTTGAAGGATCTCGCGGGGGACGTCGTTCATCGCTGCCATTCGGTCCGCTCCGGCGCGGACCATAGTCCACGCACCAAGGAAAATCCAAGGGTGTGATAGCTTCCCCGCGGTCATGCGCACGCTCTGCGTCGACGTCGGAGGAACGGGGATCAAGGGCACGGTTTACGACACCGCGGGCGCTCCGCTCTGCGAGCGCCAGCGCTTGCCGACCCCACGGCCGGCGACGCCCGATCCACTGTTCGAAACAGTCGCCGCGATCGCCGCAAAAGCGGGGGAGTACGACCGCGTCTCCGTGGGTTTTCCCGGGGTCGTCGAGGAAGGCATCATCAAGACGGCGCCGAACCTCGACGGGATCTGGGGTGGTCTCGACGCCCGGTCCGAGCTCGAGCGCCGACTGGGTAAACCCGTACGCATCGCCAACGACGCCGACGTGCAGGGGCTGGCGGTGGTCGAAGGGCGCGGCGTCGAGCTCGTGCTCACCCTGGGGACGGGGCTCGGCAGCGGCCTCTACGTGGACGGTCGCTGCGCCTGGAACCTCGAGCTCGGGCACCATACCTACAACGGCAAGGAGAGCTACGAGGATCGGGTGAGCGACGCGACCCGGAAGCTCATCGGCAACAAGAAGTGGCGCAGGCGCGTCGCGAGCATCCTCGAGAAGCTCGATCCGATCATCAACTACCGGAAGCTCTACTTGGGCGGGGGCAACGCGGCGAGGCTCGACCCGGCCGCCATGCCGGCCAACGTGGCGATCGTAGACAACGCGGCGGGAATGCTCGGCGGCCTGAAGCTCTGGACCTGACGCAGAGGGCGATCGTCCGGATCCAGGCGACCCGCGTGACGCGGCGCGGCGTCCGCGAGTTGGCCTGGTTTGATGCTGCAAAATGCGAAAAGTTGGAGCTGCAATCATCGACGGTCCCGGGCCCGTGGGCGGTCGCTCGCCAGGGTCGATGTGTGCCTGCCGAAAAGGCTTGGGGCTGAGCCTTTTCGAAGTTAAGCGTAACGAACAAGGTACCGAGCGGAGGCAGCCATGGCCCTCGAGATCCGAACGACCAAGACCACGCAGCCCAAGGCCCACCCCCCCGAAAGCGAGCTCGGTTTCGGAAAACATTTCAGCGACCACGCGCTGATCGTCACCTGGACGGAAGGTCGAGGTTGGCACGACGCTCGGATCGAGCCGTATCACTCGCTCGCGCTCGACCCCGCGGCGAGCGTCCTCCACTACGGCCAGGCGCTCTTCGAGGGGCTCAAGGCCTTCCGCAACGACGCGGGTGACGTGCAGCTCTTCCGGGTCCAGGCCCATGCGGAGCGCATGGCGCGCGGCGCGCCGCGGCTCTGCGTCCCCGCGCTCGATCCTGCCGACTTCGTCGCCGGGATGAAGGCGCTCGTCTCGATCGACCAAAACTGGGTTCCCTCGTCGCCGGGCACCGCGCTCTACCTCCGCCCGACCATCGTCGCCGACGAGCCCTTCCTCGGCGTGAGGCCGTCGAACCGCTACATCTTCTTCACGATCGCTTCGCCGGTCGGGTCCTACTACGGCGGCGATGCGCTCAAGCCCGTCCGCATCTGGATCGAGAAGGAGCAAGTGCGCGCCGCGCGCGGCGGTCTCGGCGCCGTCAAAGCCGCCGCCAACTACGCCGCCAGCCTCCAGGCTGCGGTCCGCGCCAAGAAGGCCGGCTTCGATCAGGTCCTCTGGCTCGATCACAAGGAGCACAAGTACGTCGAAGAGGTCGGCACCATGAACCTCTTCGCCGTCTTCGGCGACACCCTCGTCACGCCGCCGCTCTCGGACTCCATCCTCGCCGGCATCACCCGCGACTCCATCCTCGCGCTCGCTGCCAGCCTCGGCGTCAAGACCGAGCAGCGCCCGATCTCGGTCGACGAGATCCTCGCCGGTCAGAAGAGCGGTCTCCTCAAAGAGGTCTTCGGCTCCGGCACCGCCGCGGTCGTCAGCCCCGTCGCCGAGCTCGCCACCGAGAATGACAAGATCGTCATCGGTACCGGCAAGCCCGGCGAGATCGCGATGAAGTTCTACAACGAGATCACCGGCATCCAGCGTGGCACCCGCCCCGACACCAAGGGCTGGCTCACCAAGGTCGTCTCGAGCGCGAAGTCGGCAGCGACGGCGCACGTCTGAGCGATCGTCGCTCCGAAGGCCATCACCCGGAGCCCGGCCGCCACCCGGGCGTCGGGGCTCTCTGTCGTGGTTGTCCGTTTGCGTAAACTTTCGAGAGAAGTTTACGCGAATGGACAAGTCGCTCAGGGCTTGGGGCCGTTGGCGAGGCGTAGCAGGCGGCGGAACCTGGGGACTGTCGCTTCTCGGCAACGCAGCGTCTCGGCCTTCTCGGCGCCTTCACGCCGAAAGCGGATGGCCTTCATGTCTTTGCGGTCGGCGAGCGCTTGGTACGCGGCCCCGAGATCGCCTGAGAGCGGCTTTCCCTCTACCTCCACGACGCGCACACCGCGGAGCACGTTGCACTCGGGCACGTCGTTGAAGTCGACGATCCCGTCGCCGTCATCCGAGTTGAACGCGATGCGCTTTTCGCAGTCGCATCGCGCCATGTGAACTCCGATGGTGCCGAGAAGCTCTCGACGGCCTACCTGGCTCTCGGTGACAGCCACGCGTTCGGCCTTGACTCCCATCGCACCCAGGCGCGCGGCGAAGAAGATGTCTGCATCGCCAGGCAGTCCGGACTTGAGCGCGCCGTTGATCGTCTCGATCGATGCCTTGTCGATGCCGATGCGTGTGGCGGCGTCGAGTACGTCGGCGGTCGAGTATTCGGAGGAACCGGCGGCTCGCGCCCGCGCGAAGACGTCGGCGAACACTGCGCTCGCGGAACCTGCCTTCGTTGGATTGACGTGATCCATCCACGAGAAGAAAGTCATGCCGCACGAGTACACCGGTCGGCCTTTCTGAGACTCGACGGGAGAGCGGTGTGGCAACGTCACGAGACACCGATTGGCGGTCTTGACGAGTGTGTCTGCAAAGTGCTGCGAGGTGCTCTCCGAGAGTGCGATGAGCGCTCGTGCGGCGAAGTAGTCGGCGGCACCTTCGCAGATCCAGCTGTCCTCTGCTCGCTGGTACGTGAACAGGTCGCCGTCCCAAATGTGGAAGAGCTCGTGTCCGAGGAAGCGAAGCCACTCGATGCGGCCTTCGGGCGTTTCCTTCGTCCAACCTGTGCCCCAGGCCGCCAGCTGGACCTGGCGATGCAGACCTCCCCCGCCCGTGCTCCGGGTGCCGCGTTCACTTCCGCCGAACGAAACGAAGATGAGGGGCTTGTCGGTCAGTGTCGTGCGCGTTTCAGCGGCATAAAAGTCGAGGATCTCGGGAATGCGGGTCTCGGCGGCGCGCCGCATCCAAGGAGGCAAGCCGGGGTCCACGAACAGGCGCCCGTAGGGCGTCTCGATCGGTGTGAGGTTCCCGAAATAGACGTACGTGCTTCGCGCTCTCGGCGTCGCCAGGGGCCGGCGAACGACCTCGCCGAGCTCGCTTTGGTCGATCGTGACGATGCGCCGGTCGCCGTCGCTGCGGAACTTCCACCGGTCGGACTTGATTGCCGCCTGCGGCGCGAGCACAAGATCCTTCGTGGCGCAGCCAGGCTCGTGGGGGCAGGTGAGCGGCCGCACTTCGAGATGGCCGGTGAAGAGCAATCGGCTCCCGTCGGTAAACCCGACGTTGACTTCGTAATCGGACTGCTTAGTTTCGACGTCGGTCGCAAAGGCGACCTCGATCTCTCGCGAGCCCCTCGCGTTCTCGATGACCGCGGCCTCGCGATCTTCCACGACCTTCCAGGCGAGATCGTCGCCGCCCGACGTGGCCCACCAGCTCTTGGAGCGAAACTTGTTCGCGTTCCGAACGAACGCGATCCCGCGAACCGGTTCGGCAAACGTGTACTTCACGCGCCAGCGATCCGCCGCGGGCCGCTCGGTGACTACGATCTCCAACGGAACCGGCGGAAGAGCAGGTGCGGACGCGGAAGCGGTGGCGGTGAACGCTGTGGAGGGGGTCGACCGCTCCGGCGGCGCACTGGCACACGCCGCGAGCCCCAGAAGTGCAAAGAGGAGCGCCCTCATGGTCGCTCGTACACCCACAGATGAGAAACGGGCATGCCGAGATGCTTCTTGTAGGCGCCCGTGGCCGCGACCCACGCCTCGTCGATGAACCGTTCGTCGAAGTCCACGACGCGAAAGCCGTGCCCCGTTGCGTCGCGGAAGAAGTCTCTCAAAGCGTGAACGTGGTTCACGATTGCGATCGGCTCTCCTGTAGCGGGATGGTCGAAGTGCGTGGGGACGCCCTTCATCATGAAGAAGGGGTGGTAGTCGACGACGGCGAGGAAGCCGCCGGGTCGGACGAGGCGCGCGGCTTCGCCGAAGAACGCTTCGAGGGAGGCGACGTGATCGACGACGAGGCTGGAGACGGCACCGTCGAACGAGGCGGCGTCGAGCGGGGTACGCGTGATATCGGTCTCGACGAGGCGCGCGTAGACGTTTCGCGCTGCGGCGCGCTCGAGCATCTCGGGCGAGAGATCGACGCCGGTAACCGCGCTCGCGCCGCGCGAAGCGAGCCACACGCCGATGCGTCCCGTGCCGCAGCCGAGATCGACGACGCGCGAGCCCGCGATGCGATCGACGAAGCCGGGGGAGGCCTCGAGGAGCTGGATGTCGAATCGATCGTCGAGGTCGCCGTAGATCGCCGACCAGATCGCGTAGCCATCGCGGACGTCGAGTGTCCGGTACTTGCGCTGATCGTACGCTGCGAAGGGGAGGGGGCCGCTCTTGTTGAGCCGCTCGCTCACTCGTTCACCACCGCCATGAACATCTCGGTGAGGTGATCGTGCCCCGCGGGCGTGGGGTGGATGCAGGTGAGATCGAACCACGCCTCTTGCCCGGGGCCGCGGTAGCAGGGCGCCATCGGGTTGTCGCGCTCGTAGCCGTGACCGCAGAAGTCCTCGAGCATGAAAATCATGTCGACCTGGTAGTCGACGGCGATGCGCGCGAACTGCTCGTTGGCGTACACGACCAAGGCGGCGAGATCCATGGGCGCGGGGACCGGCTCGTCGAAGCCTGCGAGCGCGGAGACGTCGCAGCTCTGCACCTCACCGGTGCCGTCGGTGAACTCGTACATGTTGCCGAAGATGACGAAGACGCCGTTCGGGAAGCGGCCGGGCTCTTTGAGCCACGCGATCGCATCCTCCATGTTCTGTACGAAGGCTTCGGTCGACGCCTGGAGCTGGTCCATCGGCACGCCGTCGATCGCGTCCTGGGTCAGCGACGAGATGTCGTTGCCACCCATCGTGATGATGACGAGCGTGCGCTTGTCGAGCTCGCTCTGCGGGAAGCAGTCGGCGATCTGGTTGCCACCCATCAAGAAGTCATCGGTGCGTGCGCCCCACTTCGAACAGGTGGAGAACGCTCCGTCGTCCTGCTGGCTCGCGACGCCGTCGAAGACGTTGACGAGCTTCCAGAGGAAGCCGGGCTCGGAGAGGCTGAAGGTCTGCGCGAGCTGATCGGCGAGCTGGCTGCGGTAGTAGTCGGCCGAGAGCGTCGGCGGCGTGCCGACCGTGACCGAGTCGCCGAGGAAGACGACGCGCTCGACGCCGCTGATCGCCTGATGGTTCGTCCCCATGCAGTGCGAGCCCACGACGGGGTTGAACTGATCGTAGTCGGGGCCGAAGCTCGGCGGGTTGACGTAGTCGTCCGCGTAGCACTCCGCGACCGTGAGCGAGCTGCCGCCGCCGGAACCGCCGCCACCGGTGCTGGTCGTGCTCGCAGCTGTCGTGCTCGCCGTCGTCGAGCTGGTCGCCGGGCCCGACGTGGACGGCCCGGAGGTCGCCGGTCCGCTCGTGGTCGTCGATCCGGGCGCGCCGCCTGCGCCACCACCGCCCGTCGGCTGGTCGCCGTCATCGGAGCAGCCGATCGATAGCGCGAGCACGACGAAAGCGAGGCGACCGTACGACATGCGAGCATCCTAGGCAGACTTTCAAGGGCGCGGGTAGCATGGGCGGCACCATGTCCAAGGTCATGCTGCGGCTCCGCGATCTCCAGACCGGCGACGGCTTCACGAAAGAGTTCAACGACGTCGACTCCACGATCCCGTGGCTCGCCGATCGACCGCGCTTCACCGAGGTGCTCGGGGTGGTCTTCGAAGGCATCACGCGTGAGGAGAACGACCGCATGCGCAGCTCGATGCGCCCGCTCGACGACGACGAGCGCGCCAGCATGCACCGGCTCGACGCCGCCGAGAGCGAGGCGAAGGCGAAGAAGCTCGAGGAGCGCCGCAAGGAGGCCGAGGCTGCCGAGAAGGCCAATGTCGAGGCCGCGAAGAACGCCGACCCGAACCGCCCGATGGAGATCGAGTACCGCTTCGACAAGACCGAGCTGACGAAGACGGACAAATACGACGAGCGCCCGATCACGCCCGAAGCCCAAGAGGCCGTGATGGCCTGGGTGAAGGAGCGGATGGAATGGGTGGCCGATCGCGGGCAGACCATCGGCCAGGCCAAAGTCACCGTCTATCCGGGCACCGTTCCGAAAGGAAAGGAGCGCGCGTCACACGGGACGTTCATCCCGGTGACGGCGCCCCCCAAGGGCCAGAACTAGCCAGAACTAGATCGACTCGATCCCGATCATTCGGGCGGCGGCTTCTGGCAGAAGCCATCGACGCAGGTGGACAGCGGTGCGTCGCAGCAATCGGCGTTGGTGTCGCACGCGTTGCCGTCCATTGCGCACTCCTCGGGCGTGCCGCAGACGTACTCCATGCTGTTGGGATCCTTGACGCAGGTCCCCTCGCAGCAATCCACGCCCGAGGTGCAGGGCTCGCCGATCTGCTTGCAGGGCTCGAGCGCGAAGTAGGCGTTCTCGCTCTTGCCGCAGTCCTCTTGTCCGCGAAGGTAGAACGCGGGCTGAGAGGGATCGGCGGCGGCCGGCGGATCGGTGATGGCGCCGACCCAGAGCTGCTGGCGATTGGAGCCGACGAGGCGGTTGCCGTAGTCGCGGCGCGAGATGAAGACGAGCCAGTAGTACCCGCCCGCGCGGAGCGGAGCGAACACCGGATTGAAGCTGCGCCCGTCGGGCACGCCGTTTGCGGCGTCGAGGTTGAAGAGCTCTTTCGTCTCGCTGCCGGTGACGTTGGTGAGCCAGAGCGATCCGTTCCCCGTCGAGCGTGAGCCCTGCGTGGGGCGGCCGAACACGATCCATTGCGAGTCGGGCGTGAAGCTCGGGTACGCGGGCCGGCCGGGGCTGCCCTGCGGCACGATGACCGTCTGGTTCGACAGCGTGACGCCGTCGGGCGCGACGTCGGCGATCGAGAGGAAGCCGCTGTACGAATCGAAGACCCAGCTCGAGGTCGTACCGCAGATGGCCGCCATCTTCAGACCGTCGGGCGACCACGCCGGCTCGGCGCATCCCTGGCCCATCGCGTCGGGGTTCAGGACCTGCCCGGTGTTCGAGTCGACGATGCGCAATTGATTGACGCCTGCGCCATCGGTGCTCGTGACGATCTTCGTGCCGTCGTTGTTGAACGCGCTGAACGTGCCGCCGAGACCCGACGCCGCAGTGATGCTGCCCTGGACGGCGGGCTCGGTCGTGAGGTCGATCGTGATCTGCGGGAACGGCAGGGGGCCGTCGAGCGTCGCCATCATCTTCTTTCCGTCGCGGCTGACGGTGTGGCAACCCCAGCAGCCGCCGGGTTGATAGAACTCTTCGGGCGTCGGCGAGCTGGGCTTGATGCGAAGGACGCGACCGTTGCCGGCGCCGCATGCGTCCGGGAGCTCCCAGTAGTAGACGACACCCTTCAACCGGCCCTGCGCGACGCGCCAGGTCCGCATGTTGGGAGAATAGGCGGTGCCATTCGACCAGCGGGTTACCGACACAGCGACTGGATCGCTCTGCGACCCACTGCCGGATTCGGCGATCGCCTTCCAATCGGCCTCGGCAATGAGGTGACGGCTCGGCGGAGGCGCGGAGAGATACTCGGTGTACTCGTAGTACTTCTCGACGATCGTGAGTTTGTAGACGTCGGTGAATTGACCGCCGTTCCACATGATCTCCGGCGCCAGAACGTCGAGCGGAAAGACGGTCTGGTCGTACGGGTAGAGCATCTGCAATGCCGGATCGGCGCCGCCCGTGGGCGCATCGAGCGACATCTTCTGCTCCGGCGTAACCAGGCCGACGCCGACGGTCTTCTTGATGTAGACCGTGCCGGTCGCGGTGCCGGTCGCATTGCCGAGCGTCGCCTGCACCAGGCCCGATCCGCCGGCGTTGCCGGTCGGCGTGAAGACGGCTGCGTCGACGTCGCCGACGAGCGGCTTCTCGAAGGACCACTGGACCTGCGCGGTGACGTCCTGGCCGTTCATCGTCGCGGTCAGCGCCTGCGTGACGATCGCCCCGTCGGTGATCGTGAGCTCGAAGGTCGGTGGCGTGATGATGATCTGCTGGCCCTGCTGGTAGCCGCCGCCGGCGTTGAAGCCGCCGCCGACGTTGCTCCCGGCTCCCGTGTTGTTGTTCGAGCCCGACGACGACGCTCCCGTCCCCGCGGAATCGTCGATGCCGGCGCTGCAGCTCATCCCGCCGAGCGCGGCGGCGATGAGGACCATCACCAAAAGAAAGATTGTGCGTTTGCTCATGTCCCGCTCCGCCTGGAAACCCACGAGCGAGCGTACACGGCTCGTCGAACGCGCGATATGTTGTCCGCTGATGTTGGAACCGTCACGCGTTGGGGCCGCCGCCGGGTTGGTGGTCGTGACCTAAACTAGAGCGCCGCACCCTTGCATTCGAATCACGCCTTGAAGGACAGAGTCGCGCTGGTGACCGGTGCGACGAGCGGGATCGGGAAGAGCATCGCGCTCGCGCTCGGCGCCGCCGGCGCCAAGGTCGCGGTGAACCACCGGGCCCACGACGCCGACGCGCGCAAGGTAGTTCGGACGATCGAGGTCGGCGGCGGCCAAGCGATCGCCGTGCGCGCCGACGTATCGGACCCGGCGGCGGTCGGCGAGCTGATTGACACGATTCGGCGAAAGCTCGGACCCGTCGACGTGCTCGTCAACAACGCCGGCATCGCGCGCCCGCTGAAGCTCGAGGCGCTCCACCTCGCGACGTGGGACGCGACCTTTGCTGTGAACTTGCGGGCGCCGTTCATCCTGACCTCCGCCGTGCTGCCCGAGATGCGCGCGCGCCGCTGGGGCCGGCTCTTGTTCATCTCGTCCACGGCGGCCAAGGTGGGCGGGATCGTCGGGCCGCACTACGCCGCGTCCAAGGCCGGGCTCGAGGGGCTCATGCACAGCTACGCGTCCCTCTTGGCGCGCGAAGGGATCACCTCGAACGCCATTGCGCCCGCCTTGATCGAGACAGAGATGCTCGCAGGCAACCCTTCGGCGACCACCGACCGCATCCCGGTCGGCAGGTTCGGCTCGCCGCAAGAGGTCGCCGACCTTGCCGTCGCCGTCTTACGAAACCCGTTCATGACCGGCCAGACGCTGCAAATCAACGGCGGCATCTACATGACATGACGGCCGAGTTGGCAGCGCGAGGTCGCGCTGGTGTCCTCATCGCCCCCGCGCTACGCCTGTCCGCGTGTCGGCGCAGGCGAGTGGTCGAGCGCTGCTCGGCGTGATCAAGAGCGTCAAAGAGCGCGGCGGGAGCGACGCGCTCGGGAAGGTGCTCGCGGCGGCCGAGCCGGCTACGCGCGAGGTGCTCGAGAAGAAGGTCCGGACCTCGGAGTGGTACCCCTACGAGGTGTTCGTCGGCCTGCTCCGCGCTGCCGATAAAGCGCTCGGCGCCGGCGACCGCAAGCTCTGCCGCGAGCTCGGCGCGATGGGCGGCAAGCGCGACATCGGCACTGCGTTTCGAGTGTTCGCCGCCGTCGCGAGCCCCGAGCGGCTCATCCGCGGGTGCCGTCTCGTCTGGCCCGCGTACTACCGAAACGCCGGAGCGATGGAGGCGCTCGCGTGGACGCCCGAGCGCACGGTGCTCAGGATCAGTGGCTTTCCCGAAATGCATCCGACGCATTGCCGCCTGATGGAGGGGTGGATGATCGCGACGATGGAAGCGATCGGCTGCCACGTGCATCCCGGCGGGCGGGAGACCGAGTGCCCGAGCCGGGGTGGGGCTCACCACGAGTTCTCTTGCACCTGGTCCCGCAAGGCCGCCGAAGCCGCCAAATGACTCAGCGCCCGGACAAGAACGGCAGCATCTGGAAGAGCCGCTCCGGCGTGTTCTTCACGACCGGCATGATGGCCCGCCAATACGAGGGCACGTAGGCCTCCGCTGTCTTTGCATCCATTTTTGCGACGATGCTCGCCGCGACGCCGCGCGGTTTTCCGAAGAGGACGTGCTTTCGATGATCGCGCGTCATCGGCGTGTCGACGGGGCCGACCTTCAGCGTCGTGACGGCGACCCCGGCCGGATAGAGCCGCGTGCGTAGCCCTTGGAGGTAGACGTTGAGCGCGCCCTTCGAAGCGCCGTAGGTGTAGTTGCGCGGGCGCCCGCGCTCGCCGGCGACCGAAGTGATGACGCCGATCCGGCCGTGTCGGGCTTTCTCGAGGTGGTTTGCGAGCGGAATGAGAAGCGCGACCACGCTGGTGAAGTTCGTGCGAATCGTCGCTTCGGCCGCATCGAAAGAGCGCTCGCTCGCGAGCTGGTCGCCGAGATCGCCGTGCGCGATGAGCACCGTGTCGAGGCCTTCGAGCAGCTCGATCGCGCGCTCGACAACCACTGCGTTCGTGTCGAGCTCGGAGAAATCCGCGGTGAGCGACCGCACGTCGGTGGCCGAGCACCGGCGGACGACGTCGGCGAGCTTGTCGGGGTTTCGCGCGATGAGGCAAAGCCGGTCACCGCGCGCGGCGTGAAGCTCCGCCACTTCGGCGGCGATGGCCGAGGTGGCACCGAAGATGGCGACGCGCTTCATGGCGCGGACGCTACCATGTCGGGCTCACCGCCCTGGCGTCCATCCTCGGCTCGCCGACTCTCGCGTCTTCTTCTGCGGCGGCAACGGCGGCGGCTTCCAGATCGGCGCGCCGGCGTCGCCCGCTTCGGGCTTTGCGTCGGCGCAGCAGCGAAGCGAGACGAAGTAGTAGGTGAACTCCGGCGCGTGGCTCGTCGTCACCGGCCGGCAGGCGTTGCGGACGTGACCCCAGGCCCCGCCCTTGAGCCCGGCCCAACCGCCTTTGCCGCGCTTGCGCTCGAGCATGACCCATTCGTCTACATTGCCCGTCTGGTCGCGCACGCCGAAGCCGCTCACGCACCCCTCCTTTGCTCCCGACGCGACGCCTTGATCGAGCCGCGTGAGCTCCGCGTTCGCGACCGCAGCGTTCGTGTCATAGAGCTTCGACAGGCTGGGTTTGAGCCAGGGGTTCTCGATGTTGCAGGCCGCCGGGCTCCGATCGTAGCCGTACGGAAAGGGCGTCTTGTCGGGCCCCTCGCACGCCGCCGTCCATTCGCTCTCCCAGCAAAGACGCTTCCCCTTTTCGGCACAGAGCGCCATCGCATCGTGGAAGTCGACCATCACCGGCGAGCGCGCGCCCTTCTGGTTCGGATACTCGTACTCGTCGATGCAGAACCTCTGTCGCCGCTCTTCACCGATGCAGCGCGCCGGAGCCTTGGCGAACTTGTGACAGATCGTGATCTTGTTCGACTTCGAGTACTCGTCGTCGAGACAAGTCCGCCGCACCTCGGTGCAATGACTCGTATCGACGAGCTTCATGTCGCTGGGGCAGGGACCGGCCTCCGTGCCCGTCACCGCCGTGCCCGGCTCCGTGCCCGTCACCGCCGTGCCCGTGCCCGTGCCCGTGCCCGTGCCCGAGGACGTGGGCGCGGTGGCGCCCGCGACCACGAACCTCTGCGGCTCGATCTCGACCACTCCTCCCGAGCAGCCGAGCACGACCGCCAATCCGACAAACGCCGCTCGCATCGCGGCCGATCCTAACAGCAGCGTCTCATCTCGCTTCACCCACAAACCACCGAATCGTTCCGAACCCGCCCGCGCCCTGGCACAACCGCCCTTTAGAAGGGCAGAGCATGAAAAGCATGCCTGTGGCGCCCGCGCCGGTCGCGGTCGCCACCTGCTCGACGACACCGCGCTCGGGTACAGCGCGTGCACCTCGCGCCGGCGTGAACCGCTGGCTTCGCTCTCTTCCACGTGTCATCGCCGGGGTCGTAAGTCTCGCTGTGACCACCCCGCTCGCATCGGGCGACGTCGGGTCGGTCGCTCTCGCTGGACCTGCGGCGCAGTACGACGGGCCGCTCACCGTGGTGCTCATCGCCATCGACGGCGTGCGGTGGCAGGAAATTTTCGAGGGGACGGATCCTGCGTTCCTTCGCGCCGGGCGGCCCAGGAGCGCCGGAGAGCTCGCGCCGAACATCCATGCGCTCGCACGCCGCGGCGTAGCGCTCGGTGCCCCGGGGCACGGCGCTCCGTTCGTGGCGAGCGGCCCCAACTTCGTCTCCTTGCCCGGCTACACCGAGATGCTGACCGGAAGGCCGGCGCCGTGTCAGGAGAACGATTGCAACGAACGACCGACGTGGACGTTGCTCGACGCCTTTGCCACCAAAGGAGGTGGCGTCGGAGCGATCGCCTCCTGGACGCCGATCGGTCGAATCGCGGCGAGCGATCCCATGTTGGGCGTCATCTCCACCGGTCGTACGGGTGGGCAGACGCGCGACCGGATTCGCGCGGTACCCGGCCTCGCTGCCGTCTTCGACGCCGCGACGAGCGCGTCGCCGGCGCCGGGATACGACGACTACCGTCCCGATGCCCACACCGCTTCGCTCGCGCTCGGGTACTTGAAGAAGGAGCGGCCGCGCTTCCTCTTCGTCGGGCTGGGCGATACCGACGAGTACGGGCACAGCGGCCGATACGACGCGTACCTGAAGTCACTGACCGCCGCCGACGAGTTCGTCGGCGAGGTGATGGCGACGGCGGACGCTTGGAAGAAAGACGGCCACGCGACGATCATCGTCGTGACGACCGATCACGGTCGCAGCCGCGACTTCGAAGAGCACGGACGCAAGTTCAAAGAGTCGGCGCGAGCCTGGCTCGTCGCAGGTGGCGGGCCGATCCCGGCCCGCGGCTACGTCTCGTCTCCCGTGCAGCGAAGGCTCAGCGACGTCGCGCCCACGCTCGCAGCCATCGCGGGCGTACCGATGGAGGTGCGTGCCGGCTCGGGCCGCGTGATGCCCGAGCTCTTGCCCTGAGGACGGCTCAGCCGAAATCCGTGTCGCACGCGTCGCATCGCGTCGCGTTCGGGGACAGCTTGCCACCACACCACGCGCAGTATCCGCCCGCGATCGCAGCGGCTGCTCTCCCGCCTCGACGCTTCTTTTTCTCGAAGGCTTCGGCCTCGGCCATGCGTTCGACCTGCGCCTCGGCTTCTCGCTCCTCTGCCTTGGCGCCGCGGATGCGCATCAGGACGTACGCGCCGACGACGACGGCCACGACCGCGAACGCCCAACCCGGCAACACGACACCCAAGCGCATGAGGACGGCGAGGCCTACCAACATCAAGCCGATGACCACGACGTCGGTCTTGAGGTGCCGGCCGAGCGCGCTGCCCATGCGGAGGCCACGCAAGGCGTCACGCTGGTCGGACGTCATCTTCGAGCCGCCCCGCTGCTCTTCGATCGCGAGAGCCAGCGCGCCGCGAGGGAACGTCACGCGCTCGCAGCGGCGACAGCGGACCGCGGGCGCCGTGCCGCCGCCGAAGCGAAACGCTTCGAGCGTACCCTTGCAGAAGGAGCAGGACGTCTGACCTCGCAAGCTGCGCAGGTCGGGCAGCTGCTCCTTGGACACGAGGGCCTTCCGGACGTCGGGACTGGGATCGCGGGCCGATATCCCGCTGATTGCCAGCGCCTGTACCGCCGGCCCGCGAACGACCACCGCCCCGCACTCGCTGCAGAGATGCCCCTTCTCACGGCCCAGCTCGACGACGTCCGCGCTCGCCAGGCAAAGAGGGCAAAGAGCGGCATCCACGAGAGCATCCTACGCGCATGCTCGCGAGTTGTGCTGCCCTCTCGTGCGCCGCTCTGGTAGGTTCTCGCTCCCCGCACATGTCCTCTGATTCACCCCTAACGGGTGTGAGATGTTCTCTGATTCACACCCTGGCGGGTGTGAGATGAGCCGGAGCAAGGAATGAAGATCCACGAGTACCAGGCGAAGCAGATCTTTCGCCGCCACGGAATCCCGGTACCGGAGGGCGAGCCGGCCCTCACCGTCGCCGACGTCGGTCCTGCCACCGAGCGGCTCATCGCCAAGACGGGCATCCCGGTGGTCGTCGTCAAAGCGCAGATCCACGCGGGCGGCCGCGGCAAAGCCGGCGGCGTCAAGGTGATCAAGGGCGGCGCCAAGGAGGCAACCGCCTTCGCCGAGTCGATCTACGGAAAACCCCTGGTCACGAAGCAGACCGGGCCCGAGGGCACCGTGGTGCGCCGGCTCTTCGTCGAGCAGGGGCTCGAGATCGACCGTGAGATGTACTTCGCGATGCTCGTCGACCGTGAAGCGCGCCGCGTGGCCGTCATCGCGTCCGCGGCGGGCGGCGTCGACATCGAAGAGGTCGCCGAGAAAGAGCCCGAGAAGGTGCTCACGGTGCACTTCGATCCTCTGCTCGGCATGGCCGGCTTCCAGATCCGCAAGCTCGCCTACTTCTTGGGTCTCGCTGCAAACAAGGAGACCTTCGCGTCGTTCGTGACGTTCGCAGAGAACACCTACAAGGCGTTCATCGCCGAAGACTGTTCGATGCTCGAGGTCAACCCGCTCATCGTCACCAAGCAGGGCAAGGTGCTCGCGCTCGACGGCAAGGTGACCTTCGACGACAACGCCGAGTGGCGGCACAAGGCGCAGTTCGCCGAGCTTCGCGACGAGGCCGAAGAGGACCCCGTCGAGATGGAGGCGAAGAAGATCGGCGTGTCCTACGTGTCGCTCGAGGGCAACATCGGCTGCCTGGTCAACGGC
>JBGTSH010000122.1:0-26832 GCA_041940405.1 Polyangiaceae bacterium | reverse complement strand
CTGGCGCGCACGAAGCGTGCCGGCGCCTGGTGGCGTTGAGCCGAGACGGGGAGGGTATGGATGACGGCGCCGTCACGCTTCCTGCGCGGGAGGGGGCATGACCAAACCCAACGAGACTGCTTCGCTGCCGCATCACCGATTGGTTGCTTACCAGGTGAGCTTGGAATTCTTGAGCGCTGTGCGGGGGGCGGGGATTCGGGATGCGGGACTTCGGGATCAGGCCCTGCGGGCGGCGAAGTCGGCTTGTTTGAACATCGCCGAGGGCGCGGGGAGGAAGTCGCGGGCGGACAAGGGGCGCGTGTACGCCATCGCCAGGGGTGAAGCGTGTGAGGCGGCGGCCGCTGTCGAGATCGCAGCCGCGGCGGGTGACGTGGGTGAAGACGCAGCGATCAGGTGCTTGCGAATCGGGGGGCGGCTGGTGGCGCTGCTCTCGGGGCTGACGCGGTAGAGAAATGAGCAGATGGCGATGGGCGAAGATTGCCACTCACTGCGATGCTTGAAATGATCTGCCGGCCGATGCGGGGCTCACGGACGCTTGCTTTCGCTTTCTCGCAGCTGGTGTGCCTCGGATGCAGCGCTTCCGTCGTGCTCGAAGACGAGGGCACAGGGGGCGGCGGGAACGGATCGACGACGAGCTCGGGAGTGACAACGTCGTCGAAATCGTCGAGCAGCACGGGGCTCTTCTACTCGGAGGACGAGACCAACTCCCGTCTGGAATGCCACTCCCACGAGCCGAGGCTGTTCGTCGAAATCTACCCCGGTGAATTCAACGGTGGGTGCTTCATACCCAACATCCCCGGGCAGACAATTCTCGTCTCGATTGCGCCTTGGGATGGGCTGGCCGGGACGTATCCGATTGATGACGAAGATGTCGTCGTCTCGATGCCCGATCTGCAGTCGGTCTCCGGAGGCACGCTGACGGTTTCAGTCTCAGCCGTGGTGGCCGACCGAGGTCGTCTTGGATCTCGACGCTCCCTTCGACTACGCCTCCGGCGCTGCGAAGCTCGCCGTCTGCTCGGAGACGATCGGCACGAACCCGTGCCCGTAGAGACTCAGCGCTTGCGTGCGCGGTCGAGGATCCGGCGGAACGCGGTCTCGGCGCCGCCGCCGGGGGGGCCCTTGTAGGCGTAGGGGCTGGGCAGGCTGGCGTTGAGCTGGTGACCGCGGGCTACGCATCTCACTGCGCCGTCGAATGCGGAGATGGATTCGTTGGGATCGGCGGTGGTCGCGGCGGCGTCGGCGACCTTGTCGAGCAGGGGGCCGAGGTCGGGGCAGGTGCCGACGGCGGGTGGGAGATCGAGGGACGCGAGATCGCCGGTGCAGCAGGTGCGACGGGCGACGGCAAACGCGGCGAGCTCGTACCAATCGAGCACCGCCCACGCGCGCATGGCACTCGTAGTTTCGCGGCGGACCAATCCACGCCGTGCGATCTCGGAACGTAGGAGCTTGGCTCCGCGGCGCGGGTCGACCTCGGCACAGATGGCATCGAGCTTGGCGCTAGGCTCGAAGGGCTCGCCGGGAAAGAGCGTCGCGACGCACGAGGTGACGTCGACCTGTGGTGCGGGAGCGCTGGCGGCGGGCGGCGCTTCGGTCGCCGCTCTCGGCGCAGCAGCGGCTGGGGCAGAAGGGGTGGGGGCAATGGGCTCGGCCGATGCGGTCGCCACGGTCTCGGCAGGTTGTGGTGTCGGCGTTGGTCCTGCCGCTCGGTCGAGCTCTCTGCCCTTGAGATAGAGGAACGCGCTCGCACCGCCCGCGAGCGCTACGGCACCGATCACGAGGCCGACCAGACCTCCGCGCGATTTGGGCTTTGCGGCCGGCGTCCAGACGGCGGCAACGGACTGTCGTCCACGCAGCGCAGCAGGAGGCGGTGGCGTCGACGTGATCGACGCGCGCGATCCGCGCGTCCACACGGCAATCGAGGCGCCGGTGATGTCCTCCTCCATCCCCGCGCGGAGCGCCCATTCGGCGAGCGCCCGACCGAGGCTTCGCATGTCCGGCGTGCGAAGCTCGATGTCCTTCTGAAGCGCGCGGTCGACGATCTGGGACAGCCGCGCGTCGGCGGCGCCCAGCGACTCGAGTGACTCGTAGTCCTCTTCGATGATGGCGCGGATTTGCGCGAGCGTTCCGTCGGCATGGAAAGGTCGCTTGCCGGCGAGGAGCTCGTACAAGACGATTCCGAGCGACCAGACGTCGGAGCGCGGGTCGACGCGCTCCGTCTCGCCCCTCGCTTGCTCGGGAGACATGTAGTCGGGGCTGCCGAGGATCTGCCCGCCGGTGCTGGAGGCGCGCTTTTCGGTGCGCGTCGCGATCTTGGCAATTCCGAAGTCGACGACTTTGGGGACGGTGACGCCGTCCTGCTGCACGAGGACGATGTTCTCGGGCTTGAGGTCGCGGTGCACGATCCCCTTCGCGTGCGCGGCCGCGACCGCGCTGACGACGGGCAAGAGGAGCGCGACGGCCTCTTCGGGCCGAAAGCGAACCCGGCGTTCGATGAAGTCCGCGAGGCTTTCGCCGCGGAGCAGCTCCATCACGATGAACGGATCACCGAGCTCGCTCTTGCCGAAGTCGTAGACGCGCACCGCCGATGGGTGCTCGAGCTGTGCGGTCGCTTGCGCCTCACGCTGCAAGCGCTCGGTCGTGTCTGCGGAGGCGAGCTCACGGTGTACGAACTTGACCGCGACGTCGGCATCGAGAGCGAGGTTGCGCGCCCGCCAGACGGATCCCATCCCCCCTTGCCCGAGGAGCTCGTCGAGGCGGTACTTGTCGGTGAGGACGTCCCCCACGTGGTACCGGAGCGGCTCGATCGATATCTGTGGAGGCTCGCCGGAGCGCGCAGGCATGAGCAAAAATTATATCGCACCAGGATCGGCACGGCCCACTCGCCCGCGTCTTGCCCGGCGGAACGAGCAGGCGGCGGGGGTGTGGCGAACTTGCACGTTCGCCACCGCCGACCGCGACGGGTCACATGCAAGAGGGCCGCGGGTTCGGGCACGCGCCGTCGCGGGGTAGCGTCGCGGGGCAGCCGGCCATGCTTTCGAACTCGTTTTGCGAACGAAAGTCGACGTTGGCACCGTCGTAGCCGAGCACGAAGCCGTGCCCGCTGCCGTTGGCGATCACCGAGTTGGAGACGAACGCGCTCGGGGGAGGCTGCGTCATGATGACCGCGCCCTCGAACTGATCGATGGCGCTGCAGGTGAGGAGCACGCATCCACAGTCGGCGCCGGTGTGCTCGAGGCGCACGTGCTCGAGGCGCGTCTCCGCGCGAACGATGCCGCCGAACCAGAGCCCGACCCAATCGCCGGCTGCCGGCGTCTCGGCCGAGGACATGAAGACGATCGGCTCTGCCTCGGTGCCGACCGCGACGAGCGCGCCCGAAGCGGGGAACGCACCCGTGAAGTGCTCGACCTTGAAGGCGGTCTGCGGGTGCATCTTGATCGTCACGCCGGGCTCGATGGTGAGCGTGGTCAGCGTCTCGCCCTGATCGGCGGCGCCGATCGTGAAGTGGTCGACGGGGCTGTCGCCGATGCGATACGGCACGCCGAGCTTGCGCATGGTTGCGTCCTCTTGCAGGCGCTCGAGCGGATTGATCAAGATCTCGTCGACGAGGTTCTGCGTGTAGCTGCCGGTCGGAATGGTGTCGATCGCGTGCTCGGAGACCTCGAGCGGGTAGGGGTGCTCGTCGTTGCCCGCGCCGACGATCGTGAGGTCCTTGGATCCGTCGGCGAAGCCGGCGAGACGCGAGACGACGGCGCCGGCTCCGAACGAATTGGAGATGGTGACCGAGTCGACGAAGAGGTCGCGCTTGGCGGGGAAGGTCCCGTCGCCGTGCGCGATGAGGCTCGCGCCGGAGAGGTCCACGCCGCCGCCGCCATCGATCGTGACGTGAGCGAGCCGTGCAGTGCCGGGGGCGTGCACGAAGAGGTGACCCCAGCGCTCGCCTTGGTAGCCCTCGAACCGAATCGGCCGCTTCGCGGTGCCCTCGGCGATCAGCGCGCCGGTCGTGGGCGTGCCGGGGAACGCGACGTTGAGACCATGGCCTTCTCTGATCTGCACGACCGCGCACGGCTCGATCTCGAGCGTGCCGCCGTTTACGACGTCCACGGTCCACTCGACGATGTGGGGGCTGCCCGCGGCGGTCCAGACTTCGTGGCCGGTCACGTCCTCGTCATGGATGGTCGGTCCGCTCGTGGGCGCCTCACAGGCGGGCTCGACAGGCGGATCGTTGGGCGGGTTCCCGCCGCCGCCCTCGGACGAGCCGCCGCCCTCGGAGGTGCCGCCGCCCTCGGACGAGCCGTCATCGCCGTCGCCTGCGGGATCCCCGCCGCAGCCGGCCTCGAGAGCGGCGAAGAGCGTGACGATGCAAGCGATCGAGCCTTTGGAAGAGAGGGAGCGGACCATCGAGAGTCTCCAAGTCGTTCTGCGGGGAAAAAAAGGAGTGCTGCGGGACGGGGACAGGGTGGGCTCGACCGATGACCGGAGGATGACCAGCGACCCTGAATGGCTGACTTCGGCCGGCATCTCACCGACCAGCGCGCCAGGAACGAGGAACGATGCACAGCTCGGAAAGCGGCCTCACCGAAGGCGCCCATCCCACCCGCGTCATGCCCGCCGTCACCCTCGAGGCGACGGATCCACCGGAGCTCGCCGAGTCTTGGTTCGGCCGGGCCCCTACCGACCCACCTCCCCCGCGGCCGCCCCCGCCATCCCGCCCGCCCCGGGCGGCGCTTCCGTCGATCGACGATCCACTCGCGGACGCTTGGTTTCGTTGACCCGAACGGCCGGCTTTGCGCGAAGATTGAGCGGCGTGATGCGACGCCACCGCACGTTCCTCGGCGTGGCTGCGGCCCTCTATGTCGCGGGCGTCCTCCTCTTCGCGATGGGCTTCCACCTGCGCGGCGTCCTCGAATACGACCGCACCGGACGCGTGACGGTCGAGGAAGGCTCGGCGGCTGCGCGGTCGGGGATGATCTCGGGCGATCGCATCGTCGCCGTGGGCGGGATCGACGTCGCCGGATTCGACGACATCAAGCCCGCGCTACGGAACAAGGCGGACAACCCTTTGGCGGTCGTCGTCGAGCGCGACGGCGCCCGAAAAGAGATCGGCGTCCAGCGCGCCGTAGGTCAGAAGCTCGGCGTCGGGATGCCGGTCGTCCGCTCCCAAGTCGGCGCAGCGGCGATCGCCATCCGTTCGCTGGCCGAGCCAGGCGCGGTCTGGTCCCGCACCTTCCGGCATCGGGAGCTGTCGCTCGTGATCGCGCCCGATGCAGACGGTGCAGTCAGCTTCGCGGAGTTCTTGCGGCCCCGAGAGCATGGCGACACCGTCGTCAGCGCCGGCGTCCTGGCGAGCTACCTGATCCCGGTTCCCGCGCTGATCGCTCTGGCCCTCGTGCTGCGGCGCAGGTACGCGTTTCGCGCTGCATAGGACTCGATGCCGATCAGCTCCCGCCGTCTTCAGCCGCGAGTGTCGCCGCGGTCCGCGTCGCCCCATTTGTCGTACGCGTAGTGGAGCGCCACGATCCAGATGACGATGGTCGTGATCACGCTCGCCAGCGCGATCGCCGCGGCGGTCACTTCGCTAGTTCCTTTGATGAAGAGCCAACAGGCAGCGGCGGCCGCAAGGCCCGAGAGCGCGAGGAAGCCGGACGCGAAAGGCGGGGGATTCCGGTACCCGCTGTGAAAGGCGGTCGCCATGATCGCACCGCACACGAGCGAGAACGCAGAGAGGGCGAGCCACCCAAACGCGAAGCTGATGCCCGCGAGGAAGCCCGAAAGCCCGCTCGCGGGATCGAACGTGGACCACGCGTACAAGAGGCCCCAGCTGACCGAACAGGTGAGCGGCAGGACCACCGCGAACAGCCCGCACCCGACGGCGAGCGGCGATGGGCCGCGCATCGGAACCTCGGGCAACGGGCTGAGACGATCCAAGGGAGCAAGCGGGGCCATGTGACCGAAGCTAATGTTGCCCGACGTTGCGTCCGCCGCGGAGCAGGAATGGTCTCGACGGCAGCACGAAAGTCTCGGTCCGCCCAGCGTGCGAGGGCAACGTGCGTCAGCAGCTACGCACCATCTTCTCGAGGATGTGAGCGAGGGCGGCTGCAGGATCTGCGGTCACTCCACCGTGCGCGCAGGAGGTCTGGACGATCGCGTTGCGCGGCGACACCGCCCATTGAAAGCGCTCACGTACCGGCAGCGCGCCCATGGGCCCCTCGCCACGGCAGACGCGAACGATGGCATCCACGTGAGCCCGAAGAAGATCGATGTCCGCGCCGGGCGCCAGGGCACGGACGCGCGCCTCGTCGAACGCGCACGCTGCGCCGAGGTAGCCGCGCGCTTCGCAGAGGACGATGGCGCCTGCGTTGACGAACTCTTCGCGCACGATGTCCGGCACGACGCGAATGACGGCGTATTCGTAGGCGTCAGCCACGTGCGCGCTCCGTCGTTTCGACGAGCAGATCGATGGCGTCGCGACGCGCGCGGAGCCACGCGCGGTAGGCGTCACGGTGCGAGGCGACGTCGCTGAAGGCGCGGTCGTTCGCCAGCCATGAAGCGGGGATCAGGTCGATCACGCGATCGACCGTGGCGTCGTCGAGCGTCCTCAGAAGGTGCGTACCGGCAACCCGCAGATCGCCGGCCCTGGAGAGCAGCACGTGATCCCGCACCTCGGCGAACGGGTCGGCACTTCCGACCAGCGGGTCCTCGGGCCTCCAGCCGTGATGAAAGTAGAGCGAGGCGCCGTGATCGATGAGCCACGTGCGACGTTGCCAGGTGAGCAGGTTCGCGTTGCGTGGCGTGCGGTCGACGTTGGCGACGAAGGCGTCGAAGAGGACGATGCGCGCCGCGTCGTCGCGATCGGGATGGGGACCGACGAGCGGATCGTAGGTGACGCTGCCCGGCAGAAAATCGAGGCCCAGGTTGAGCCCTGCGCTTCGTTCGAGCGGCAAGCAGAGCTCGGGATCGGGCTCGGCGTCGGCGATCGCGCGATCGAGGTCGACGAGCACGATCTCCGGTACGGCGAGGCCGAGCGCGCGAGCGAGCTCTCCGGCGACGAGATCGGCGATGAGCGCCTTCTCACCCTGGCCTGCACCGCGGAGCTTCACGACGTAGATGCCATCATCCTCGCCTTCGACGAGCGCGGGCACCGAACCCCCCTGTTTCAGGGGTTGGAGGTAGCGGGTGGCGCGGACGGTGCGCAGGGTGTCGACCATGGCGGCGTGACGGTGAGCGGCGCCGATTCTGACAGCTACTCTACCGGCCAGCCGCGCCACATCCACACGAGCGTGTCGGCGAGCGTCTGGTAGAAGACCTTACCGTCGCAGTGTCCCGCGTTCGTCGCGTAGACGTACCGGTAGTGATAGCCCTGCGCGGCGAGTTCCTCGGCTGTGCGCTCGTTCGCCATCGGCCAGTTGTGATGATCGCCTTCCGGAGTTCCTGCTCCGAGATCGCCGTCGGACACGTTGATGAAGATGCGAAGGGGCTTCGGAGGCGTGCTCTGGATGAGCTCGAGACCCGAATGGTAGTCCCATGCGCCGAGCGGGAACATGGCCTCTTCGGGCGCGTCATCGTCTTGTTGGTCGACGAACGTGCCCGAATAGGTGATGAGGCGCGCGAAGAGATCGGGGCGGAACCAACCCATCGTGAGCGCGGCCGCCCCGCCCGAGCTGCAGCCGAGCGCACCTTTGCCCTCGGGATTGTTCGTGAGCTTGAAGTTGGGATACGCCGCCAGGATGTCGGGGTTCGTCCGAACCGCGGCCAGCACCTCGAGCTCGATGAAGCGCGCGTAGCGATCCGACATCGTGTCGTATTCGAGCCCCCGCTCGCTGCCCTTGCCGTCGCCGCCCCCGTTGCCGACGGAAATCGCCACGAACGGCGGAAGCCTTCGGTCAGGGTCGGAGGAGATCGTGAGGTTGTCGAGCGCACGGGAGACCTCATCGAGGAGGCCGGGCCCGTCTTGCATCACGAGGAGAGGCGCTTCATCGCCGTCTTCGTACGTAGCGGGGATGTACACGAAGACCTGGCGTTGGAAGGGATGCTGGTTTTCCGGATCCAGCGTCGCGTCGTCGCCCTTGAAGATCTCGCTGTCCTCCGAGTTCATGATGAAGGAGAAGCTCATGCCCTGCGGAGCGCCGAGATCTGTCAGATCCGGATCGATCGCGTAGTCCGGGCCGACCTCGAAGTTGCCGTCCCCCACGTCGTCGGTCGGCAGCGTGCTCATCCCGGTGCTGGAGCTTCCGGACCCGTTGGTCGTTCCGGTGGTGGTGCTCGTGGTCGTCGTCGGTCCCACGCCGGTGGTCGGCGCGGTCGTCGCGCCGCCCGCGCCGGTACCGTCCGAGTCCGAGTCGTCGCAGGCCGCGCTCCCGGCGAGACCGAGCGGCACCACGGCGATGAGCAAGGAACTCCGAAGGCGAGCTTTCATCTCGATAGGCTACTTCGAAGCGCCCGGAATCGCGATTTGGACGATCTGTCGATCGTTGCGCTTCGACGGCACGCACTTCATCCGCGGCGTGCCTGCAGTCTCCGGCGGATGGTGAAGGACCTGTCGCTGGCGCATCGCGCGGACGACGCCGGACGCTGCTCGATCGAAGAACGGGACGTCGATGGTCTCGCACTGTCCCATCTCGTTGGAGTAGCTCCCCACTCCCTCCCAGAGGATTGTCGGCGGCTCTGCGACGAAGACCAGCGCCGTGACGATCTTGCGTGAGAAGTAGTCCTCGCCCTGCTCGCAGAAGAAGTTGACCATCGCGAGCCGCGGATCGCCCAAGGCGGGCACGCCCTCGACGATGACAGAAGCGTTTTGGCAACCGACCTGTACCGACTTCTCGAGCTCGAGCTTCACGTCGTCCCCGGCGGGCCGGCGCACCTGGAGCTGCGCTCTCCAGGTCGGGTTGCCATCGTCGGCACGTGAGCTGGCGACCGACGTCTCGAGACGAAAGTTGGCGTTCGTATAGGACCGGCTGTCCGGCACCGGTATCGCAGGCGCGGCCGCAGGAGCAACCGGGGCAGAGGGCGCGGGCGATGCCGTGATCGGCGGCTTCCGATCCGGATTCGGCTCGATCGGCGGCAGCCACGCGACGAGCTCGTACACCCGGGGCCCGAGCCGTTTGAACGCGACGAAACCGTTGTTGCGGTCGCGATGGTCCTCGGGCCCGCTGAGCGTGAACGCGAACAGGTTCGGCGCGCGCTCGGAGCGATAGCTCTCGGAGACGACCGAGACGCCGGGGGGTGCGTCGACCGAGAGCAGCACCTCCGGCCGGCCGCCGGAGTGCTCGATGACCAGCTTGATCTGGCCGTCCTCGAGACGCGCGCCGATGACACCTTCGTCAGGCGTCTTCGCGCCGAAGATGCCGAGCCGCGTGAGCGCGACGCGCCTTTCGCCGAGCTTGTCCTCGATGGCGTCCTCGACCGCGTCCTCCGCGCCCTCGCCTTGCTCTGCCCATTCCTCGGGCCCGGACTCGTACGTCGGGATGCGCGCGAGGACGGTCCGCTTTCCGACGACCGTGACCTCACATCGCTCGGGGAGGCCGTCTTTGTGGACGCAGCGGCGCACCGCGAACCGATCGCGCTCTCCCGCGGCGACGTAGTACGTCTGCAGGATCATTCCGTTCACGAGCTTCGACAGGCTCGGCTCCGGCAGCGCTTTGCCGCTCCCGCTCCCCGAGTACTTGGGATCCTCGTACGCCTCCCAAGGGTTGAAGCAGGCGGCGAGCGAGGCGAAGAGGACGAGCGACCGCGCGAGACGCATCGAACGAAAGCGTAGCCCCCGGGCGCTCTACTTGCAGCGCCCGTCCATCGCCCGGCACGCGCCGTTGGCCTTGCAGGTCGACGACGCGCGACACTGCTCGTCGGTCCCGGCCACGCACTTGCCCTTCTCGGCTTTGCAGAGACCGAGGATGCGACACACGTCGCTCTTCTCGCAGTGCTCGTCCTTCGTGGGTTCGCACCGTCCCCAGTTCGCGCCGCACCAGCCTTTCTGCTGGCACATGCAGTTGTCCTCGCAGCTTTGGTCGGTCGTGCACCCGAGAGCAGCAATCGAGAGCGCAACCAGCGCGAGGGCATGTAGGGTCCAGCTCGGAGCGAGAGTCGGTGACATCGCGTCCACCGACCTCTGACGCGAGGCGCGGGCCGATGCAAGCGCTCGTTTCTCCGGCTCTTCGCGGATCGCGGCGCCGCGTTGAAATTGTGTGTAACCGGAGCGCGCGACGAGGCGTATCGTCGGCCGAGCCGGAGCGGTCCGGTCAGAGGAGTCGATGATGCGCCACTCGAGTGCGTTCTTGGGAGTGCCGGTGCTGCTGTTCGTGCTGGCGGGTTGTGGGGATGAGCAGAAGCAGCTGGCGCCCGAGGCGAAGCAGAGCGCTCTCGCGTCGAGCGCGCCGAAGAGCGCGGGCGCGAAAGAGCTGACCGTCGACAAGGGCGCGAGCAGCGTGGGCTTCGCGATGGATGCGCCGGTCGAAAAGATCCGCGGCAAGGTCGTGAACGGCGTCGAGGGGCAGCTGTTCATCGATCCGAAGGACCTGACGCAGACGACGGGCAACCTGATCGTCGACATCAGCGGGCTCGACATCTTCCAGCGCAAGGCGGACGACGCAGGCAACTTCGGTCCGGAAGAGCGCGTGGCGAAGCAGAACGAGCACGCGCGCGAGTGGCTCGAGATCGGTCCGAGCGCGCCCGAGGACATTCGGAAGAAGAACGCGCGCGTCGAGTTCCGGATCGCGTCTGTCGCGACGACCAAGAAAGACGTGACGAAGGAGTCGGGCGACGTGTCTTTCGACGTCGACGCCACAGGCGATTTTCTTCTGCACGGGCGCGTGTCGAAGAAGACGGTCAAGCTCGCGGTCGTGCTCACGATGGAGAACGGCGCCCCGAAGTCGGTCGTCGTGAAGACCAAGAATCCGTTTACGGTGGGGCTCGAAGAGCACGACGTCCGCCCCCGGGACACCTTCGGCAAGCTCGCCCAGAAGACCCTTTCGGACCTCGGCTCCAAGGTGGCCAAAGAGGCGCAGGTCGAGATCGACGTCAAGCTCGTCGCGGCCGGCATGCCGCAAAGTCCGCCCGCACCGGCGGAAACCGCTGCGCCCTCCCCGAGCGATTCTGCTCCTGCCGCCGACGCCAGCGGCTCGGCTCCCCCGGCTGCCAGCGCTTCTGCGCCAATTTCGCCCGGCAGTGCATCCAAAAAGGATCCCCCGGTCGAAAAGAAGAAGTGAAACCCGCCCGGGCTACGACGCGTAGACTGGCCCAGTCCCACTTCATCCGAACGTTTCCGAGGTATCCATGCTCAATCTCAAGTCGATCTCCGAGACCTTGGCAGCGCTTGGCGGTTTGGCGCTGATCGCCGGCTGCGGCAGCACGCAAGCTCCGGTGAACGCGAGCGAGGTGCCTGCAGAGCCAGCAGCGGCAGAGGAGCCGCCCGCAGCCACCGATGCAGCCGAAGCCGCCTCCGGTGACGCTGCAGCATCCAAGACCGAAGGCGCAGAAGCGGCGCCGGCCGAAACCGCAGCGCCCGCAGCGAGCGGCGCGCCTGCAGCGTCGGCATCGGCAGCGCCGGCGGCAAGCGCCGCTCCGAAGGCCGCCCCGAAGAAGACGGGCGGCACCGCCAAGGCAGGAGGAGGAAAGAAGGACGGCAAGAAGAAGGGTGCGCAGGGCGCTTGCGGAGAGGGCACCTGCGGCTGAGGGGCCGTGCGCCGCACGGCGTGGGCCTCGGGTTGAGGTGGGCGTTCGTGGATGAAGTCCTCGCGAGCGCCCGCGACGAGGCCCCGCCCCTCGCGGTCGACTTCTTCGAGATCTCTCCCGAGAACTATATGCGCCGCGGTGGGTTCGTGCCCGCGGTGCTCGATGAGATAAGGGCCAAGTGGCCCATTCTCACCCACGGGCTCACGATGAGCCTCGGCGGCGTCGATCCGATCGACGAAGCGTACCTCGACGCGCTCAAGGCCCTGCTCGATCGCCTCGATCCACCGTTTCACAGCGACCATCTCTGCTTCGGCGGTCACGGCGGCCGCCTCACGCACGACCTCTTGCCGCTGCCGTTCATCGAAGAGGCGGTCGACAACGTCGTACGTCGCGCCGTTCAAGTGCGCGATCGATTGGATCGACCTGTCGCGATCGAGAACATCTCGTACTACTTCGTGCCCGGCGCCCCCGAGATGACCGAAGCGTCCTTCTTGCGCGCGGTCCTGGAGGGAGCAGACTTGGGCCTCTTGCTCGATGTGAACAACGTCTTCGTCAACGCGACGAACTTCGGCTTCGACGCGCGCTCCTTCGTCGACGAGCTCCCGCTCGAACGGGTGGTACAGATTCACGTGGCGGGTCACGAGCACAAACCGGAGCACGGCCGCATCATCGACACGCACGGCGCGGACGCGCCGGATAGAGTGCTCGATCTGCTCGAGCACGTCGTCGAGCGCACCGGGCCGGTGCCGGTCGTCCTCGAGCGTGACCATCACATCCCGGACCTGCCCGATCTGCTCGCCGAGCTCGCGCGGGTACGTGAGGTCTACGAGCGCGCGCTCGCGCGGAGGGCGGCATGACCGAGCCATCGCGGCTCGAAGCGATCCTCGGCGCCGTCGAGGCGTCGATCCGCGATCCGCGAGCCGTCAGCGATCGCAAAGTCTTTCTATCGGCGCACGCGCTCGATCCGCGCGATGAGGCGGCGATCGCCGGGCTCGAGGACTCGGCCTTCCTCGTCTACCGGAAGATCATTCGGCGCTCGCTCGCGAGCGCCATCGCCGTCGAGCTACCGCGGACCGCAGCGCTCCTCGGCTCGCGCTTCGACGAAGAGGTCGACGCGTTCCTTTCGGAAGGGCTCTCACGGTCGCACTACCTGCGCGACGTCGCCTTCGAGCTCGTCGCGCGCGCCGCCCGGACGTGGCCCGGTGATCCCTCGGTTCCTCCGTTTGCGCTCGACCTCGCGCGGCACGAGCTCTCGGCGTTCAAGGTAGCGAGCATGCCCCGGAGAGCGGGCTCGGCGCGGGTCGATGCCTCGCTCGACCTCGACGCTCCCTGCGTCTTCGACGAGGCCGCGACCCTCGAACGCTACGACTACCCCATTCACGAGCTCGCCGAGGGCCAGACCGAGCTCGCTCCCAGCCCCACGGCGCTCTTGGTCTACCGCGATCGTGAGCACGAGCCCCGATATCTCAAGCTTTCACCTGTCGCGGCGACGCTTGTCGAACGAGCGCTTCGCGGTGAGCCAATCGGTGAGGCCATCAGCGGCGCCGCTGCCGCCCACGGAGCCGCCCTCGACGCGGCCCTCCTCGAGGGGACGGCCAAGCTCCTCGCCGACCTCGCCGAACGTGGCGTACTTCTTGGCAGACCGGCAAACGCGACTACGATGAGGCGCCCATGACCGAAAGCCTGGACCCGCTCGGGATTGTCGGGACGGTCATCGACCAGAAATACCGCGTCGATGGCGTCGTCGGCGAGGGTGGCTTCAGCGTCGTCTACCGCGCCGAGCACATCATCTGGAAGCAGCCGGTCGCTCTCAAGTGCTTCAACGTGCTCGCCGGCGTCCCGCCGCAGATGCGCGACGAGCTGCTTCAAGGGTTCATCCAAGAGGGCAAGCTCATGACGAGCTTGTCGAGCCGGACCGCGGCGATCGTCCAGGCGCGCGACGTCGGTCAGCTCCGCGTTCCCACGACGGGACAAGACATCCCGTACATGGTGCTGGAGTGGCTCGAGGGACGGCCGCTCGATCGCGTCGTCCAGGTCGAGCGCGCGCAGAACTATCCGCCGCGCAGCATCTTCGACGTCATGGCCTTGCTCGAGCCGGTCGCCAGCGCGCTCGAGGTCGCGCACGCGCTCAACATCGCGCACCGCGACATCAAGCCCGCCAACCTGTTCGTCATCGGCGACCCGCGCGGCGCAGGCACCTTCGTGAAGATCCTCGATTTCGGGATCGCCAAGGTGATGGCCGAGCACGCGCAGCTCCAGACGTCGCTCGCTCAGACAGGTCGAGAGATCACGGCCTTCACGCCGAACTACGGCGCACCCGAGCAATTCAGCCGCTCGCACGGCGCGACCGGGCCGTGGACCGACGTGTTCGCGCTGGCGCTCATCATGGTCGAGCTGCTTCGCGGCGGCATCCCCGCGCTCCAAGGCGACGACTACCTGCAGCTCGCGATCGCGAGCCGCGATCCCTCGGTGCGTCCGACGCCGCGTGCGTTCGGCGTCGAGGTGACGGATGAGGTCGAGGCGGTGTTCCGCCGCGCGCTCGCGGTCGCGCCGCGCGATCGTTACAAGACCGCCGGCGAGCTCTGGGCCGATCTCCACGGCGCAGTGTTCCCCGGCAGCCCTGCGTGGGCGCCCATCACCGTTACCGGCGGCACGACGCCCGGCTACGGCCCGGCGAGCGCGCGCATGTCGTCGATGCCGTCGATGGGCACCGGGCCGCGCTTCGCGTCGGTCACGCCCGGCGGGACGCAGCTCACCGGCCCGCGAATGATCACGCCGCCGGGCAGCCCATCGACCGGAACGCAGATGGCCACGCCCGGCTTCGCGCCCGGTGCGATGGGCATGCCGCCATCGACGCAGGCTCCCGCGAAGTCGAACACCGGTGTCATCTTCGCGGTGCTGGCCGGCGTCGCGCTCTTGGGCGGCGGCGGTGCGGCGCTCTTCTTGGTCGGCAAAGGAAAGGGCGCGGCGGCCTCGGCCACCGCCGTCGCTTCCGAAGCCGGGGCGACGGCGAGCGCGAGCGCAGCTGCGCCGCCCCCCACCTGCCCCGAGGGGATGGCGATGGTTCCGGGATCGAGCTTCTTCATGGGCTCGGACGAGACCGACTTTCCGATCTGGAGTCCGGCGCACAAGGTCAAGCTCTCGACCTTCTGCATGGACATCAATGAGGTCACGACCGCCGAGTACGCGAGCTGCGTCGAGCGCGGCGAGTGCAAGCGGGCCGACCAGACGCCCAACTACCCGAAGAGCGAGAAGCAGAGCGAGCCGCAGCACCAGAAGAACATCGCGGCGTACAGCGAGCTCTGCAACTTCGGCGAAGAGGGCAAGATCAAGCCCGGGCGCGAGAAGCATCCGGTCAACTGCGTGAGCTGGTTCCTCGCCGACGCGTACTGCAAAGAACGGAAGAAGCGCCTCCCGACCGAAGCCGAGTGGGAGTACGCGGCGCGCGGCGCCGACGGTCGAAAGTTTCCGTGGGGCGATCAGCCGGGTGCGGATGGCCAGCACATGAACGCATGCGGCAAGGAGTGCGCGGCCTGGGAGACGCAAAAGGGCATCGAGCCGAAGACGCCGACGATGTACGAAGACGACGACGGCTTCTTCGGCACCGCGCCGGTCGGAAGCTTCCCGAAGGGCGTGACGAAGTTCGGCCTCAACGACATGGTCGGCAACGTCTGGGAGTGGACCAGCGACTGGTACGCGACCTACACGGCGGAGGAGCAGACCAACCCGACGGGGGCCAAGACAGGCGATCGCAAGGCGATCCGCGGTGGCGGCTTCAACGGCGGCTTCCCCCTCTGGGTGAATCCTGCCTTCCGATTCCACCAGGTGGCGACCGCGAGCGTGCACGGCATCGGGTTCCGCTGCGCAAAGAGCCTCGACTAGTCGTAAAGTCGACGTCCCGTGCCCGTTCCCGAGCAGCTCCTGCGCGACGTAGGCGTCACCGGTCCTCTGGGATCGCTGGCGCTCTCGTGCATCCGGCCCGCGGCACCGGCGCTCGCGATGCGCGCGCTCCGCTGGCACGAGGGCCTCGAGCGTCTCGGGATCGCGCTGCCGTTCTTCTTGGTGCACGACGCGGGGATGCTCTTCGCCGCACCGAGCGAGCAGTACGAGATCGGATCGCGCGCGGATCTCGCGGCGCTGTTTCGCAATCACCCGTCCGGCCCGCAGACCGGCGAGCGAATGGCGTCGGCCTACCGCGCCACGATCACCGAGCTCGGCGACTGCGAGGCGGCGAGGCGCGCCGGGCAGCTGCGCCTCAGTGACGATCTCGTCATTGCCATCCTCGCGCGCCTCCTCGGTGTCGTCGCGGCGCGGGTGACCGACCGCCCGGCGTACCGCAGCCGCGTTCCTGTGGATCCGTCGCTCCTCGAGCGGATCGAGCCTCAGCTCGCGACGCTCTTCACGTCGGCGAACCGCGGCTTCGAGCTGGCCTGCCTCGACGCGCTGCAGCTGGCGCGCCTCTTCGTTCTCACGCTGGCCGACGCGCTCGACACGGACACGCTGCGGCTCTTCGGCCTCCTCGGCACCGACGGATCGGCCGGCGCGATCTCGCAGGTCGACGTCCTGTCGGCGTTCCAGTCGCCCGAGGCGAACGATATCGTGAACTTCTCGCTCGAGATCCTCCCGAGCGTGCTCGAGACCAAGGCCCGCCCGGCCGCCGGTATGACCTCGGCCCATGGGTACAGCGGCATCGGCACGCGAGGATCGATCGACAGCATGGTCCTCTCCGAGCTGGCGTGGGACGACGCCGAGCTCGCGCGCCGCCTGGTCGACAACGAGCTGCTCTTCTACGCGCGCGAGCAGAGCCGCGAAGAGCAGCGGCGCGTGCACATCCTCTTGGTCGACGCGTCCGCCTCGATGCGCGGCGACCGCCAGACGTTCGCTCGCGGGATGGCGCTCGCCACGGGCAAGAAGCTGGTCCTCGAGGGCGAGGACGTCGTGTTCCGCTTCTTCGATTCGCGCCTCTACGAGCCGGCGCGCGCCAAGAACGGTCAGCTTCCGACGGCGTATCTCCTCAGCTTCCGCGGCGAGCACGGTCGAAACCCGGCGCGCGTCTTCACCGAGCTGTCGACCGAGCTCGACCTCTTGCGCCAACGCGACGCGCGCTCGCCCGTCGTGCACCTGTTCACGCACGCGGCCCTCTACATCCCGCGTGAGCTCGTCCAAGCCGTGCGGCAGCACGCGCACATCGCTGCGGTGTTCATCCTGCCCTCGGGAGGAAACCTCGATCTCGACTACCTCGACGTGCTCGATGCGCACTGGGTCGTCGATCACGCGACGCTGACCAAGCGCGACGCGCGGAGCGACGCCGCCAAGAGCATCCTCGGCGAGAGCGAGGGTGTGCGAAAGGGCATGGCGCCATCGCCCGACGAGGCAGCGCCGAGCAGCGTCCGTCCTCCGCCGAGCCGCAGGCCACCCGGGACCGACGGGCCGACGAGCGTGCGCTCTGGACCCACGTCCGTGAGGAGCGGCGCGTGAGCACCCGCCCGATCCACGAGCTCAGGAGTGAGGCCCACGCCGCCGCATCACGCGGCGATCTCGCGCACGCGCGCGGCGTCCTCTACACGGCGCTCGGGCACACCGTGGCGCGCGAGGACGAGTACGCGGCGACGACCGTCGACCTCCGCAACCTCCTCGGAAGGATGGGCGACCACCGCGGCGCGCTGACCGTCGACTGGTACTCGGGGAGCGATCGCTCGCAGCGGCCGCTCCTCGAGAAGGTGCCACCGGTCGATCGCGCGCGCACGATCCTCGCCTGGGCCGACCGCGCCGGCGGGCCGGAGCGCGGGCGGCCGCTCTACGCCAAAGCAGCGGACGAGTACGAGGCCGCCGGCCTCGTCGCTCGCGCGGCCATCGCGCGAGAGAAGGCCGGCGACTTCACGCGCGCGCGTGCCCTCTGGTCGCGCCTCTCTCAGGTCCTCTCGAGCTCGGGCGGCGATCTTTACGCGGCGGGGCTCGCGCGGTTCAACCTCGCGCGGACGTCCGGCAAGACGGGTGAGACCTCCGCGGCGCGCGAGGCCACCGTCGGCGCCGTGCACCTCCTCGAAGAGGCCGCCGATCGCTACGAGACGATCGGACAGCGCGAGCGGGCCTTCGACTGTTTCCAGGTGCTCATCGCGATCGGCAGAGAGAGCGGCGAGTTCGAGCACGTGCTCGAAGGCTTCGTGAACGTGATCCGCATCCTTCGCGAGGATCACCTTCGGTACTACGCCCTGCAGTCGTACGAAGAAGCGGTCGAGGCCGCGGAGAAGCAGGGTGAGGTCTCGGCCGCGGCGACGTTGGCTCGAGAGATGGCGGCGTACGCTCGCAAAGAGGGGCTCCCGGCGATCGCCAACTTCGGCATGCTGACGCAAGCAAAGCTCTGGCGCGATCTCGCCGGCCAGTCGACGTCGCGCGGCGCGCCGCCCGAGATAGCCGAGAACGCGCTCCTTGCAGCGGTCATCGCGTTCGGCGAGTCCGGGCAGTTTCAGCGCGTTGCCGAGGTGTACCGCGATCTCGCGCAGCTTCCGCTCGCGGAGTCGCGGCGCAAGCACTACGAGCGCGCGACCACGCGGTACGACGGCGCGACGGATCTCAAGATCGACGCGTCACCGCTCCCCGCGCACCTGCGGCACGAGACAGGGTATCCGGACGTCTGGCACGTCGACCTCGTCGAGTGGGAGCAGCAGGGGAGCGCGAGCGAAGCGTGCGCCGACATCGTGCTCGATCCCTCGTGGACCGAGGTGACGCGCCGCCGGGCGCTCGTCGCGCGCCTCACGTCGCTCGCGCTCGAGGGGCACCTCGCGTCGGGCCCGACGGCGGACACCGGCACGACCACGAACCTCGCAGGGCACCTCTGCGAGCAGCTCTCGCAGGTCGAGCTCTACACGATCCTCTCCCCGCTCGAGCGCCTCTACAAACGGCCCGAGCCGCAGATCCGGACGGCGGTCATGCGCGCGCTCGCGCGCTTCATGTACAAGCGCACGTTCATCACGCTCCGCGACGGGCTCGCCGACAAAGAGAAGAGCGTCGCCGAGGAGGCCGCGAAGGCGGTCGAGGAGCTGCGGTTCCCGCACGCCTTCGATCCGCTCGCGCGCATCTACCGCGAGTCGACATCGTCGCGCGCGCGCATCAGCGCGCTTCGTGCGCTCGCGAAGGTCGACACGATCGAGGCGGCCGAGATGCTGCTCGGCGTGATCGATCACGACGGTCGCGAGGAGCGCACCGCCGCCGTCGAAGCACTGAAGCGCGCACGCGGAACGAAGTTCATCGATCTCGCGAGATCGCAGGCACCGAGGATGTCGCAACCGGGGCAGGCGGCCGTGCGAGAGGTGCTCTCGACGCGCGGGATGGCGGGGTAGCGGGTGTGCGGATGAAGGTTTTTTCGTCCTGGCGCGTCAGAAAGGCATGCGTCGGATTCTCGGTCGCGCCCTGTTGCTCGCAGCACTCACCTTCGGCCTGGTAGGCGGCATTGCCAAGCCGACTGAACCGGCCGGCAACACCGAGCGCACGACGGCCGCCGCAGCGCCGCCACCCCCGCCGCCGATGCGCGCGCAGCCGCAGGGGCCGAAGGCCAAGGATTCCAACGGTGCTTCCGACACGATCGTGCTCCTCGGCGCGCTCTTCCTGGCGGGCTCCGACATCAACGACGCTGCAAACCTCGTCGACCAGGCGCGCAAGGGGCGCGCAGACTGAACCTCCACGAAGACATGGCGGCCGGAGGCGAGCGCCCACTCCTGGGGGCGTCGCTTTTCAGCCGACTGCTTGACTCCTGTCCTGATTTAATGAAAATAGCTTTCAACTTCATTTTCAGGAGAGTCTCAATGCGTCTTGTCCCGGGATCGTTGGCTTTGGTTGGGCTGTTCGTGGTTTTCGCCGGGTGCGGCGACGACGACCACGGTCACGGCGGGGCCGGTGGTTCGGACGGCGGCGCGGGTGGCGGCTCGACGATCACGCTGACGGATGAGGACATCCGCCCCGTCGTCGAGAACTACGCGAAGAACGTGCACGCGAACTATGCGCAGGTGCTCACCGAGGTCACGGCGCTCCAGATGGCGGTCGACGAGCTGGTGCAGAACCCGTCGAACACCACGATGGGCGCGGCCAAGGACGCATGGATGGCAGCGCGCCCGGCGTACCTGCAGACCGAGGCGTACAGGTTCTACGGCGGCCCGATCGACGACGAGATGACCGGGCCCGAGGGACAGATCAACGGCTGGCCGCTCGACGAGAACTACATCGACTACGTCGAGGGGAGCCCGATGGCCGGCATCATCAACGATCCGGTCAACTACCCGACGATTTCGAAAGCGACGATCGCCGAGGCAAACGAAGCCGAAGGCGAGAAGGCGCTCTCCGCGGGCTTCCACGCGATCGAGTTCCTCCTCTGGGGACAGGATCAGAGCACGACAGGCCCGGGCGCCAGGCCGTTCAGCGACTACGTTACCGGCGGCGGCGGCACCGCGTTGAACCAGGATCGCCGTGGCCTCTACATCCGCGAGGCAAGCGGCCTCTTGGTCGACGACATCACGGTCGTCACCGATGCCTGGCGCAGCGGCCAGGGCTACGCGAAGAGCTTCGTCGAGGCGTCGCCGCGCGACTCGCTCGGCAAGATGATGACCGGCATCGCGAGCCTCGCCGGCGCCGAGCTCTCGACCGAGCGCATGAACAACGCGTACGAGACGCAGGACCAGGAGGAAGAGCACTCCTGCTTCAGCGACACGACGCACCTCGATCACCTCAACGACATCATCGGCATCGAGAACGTCTACCTCGGCAAGTACGGCACGGCGGACGGCCCCGGGATCGACGAGCTCGTCGAGAAGGTCGACCCGGGGCTGAACAAGCAGATCAAGGATCAGATCGCGGCGGCGCGCGCCGCCATCGCGGCGATCCCGGTGCCCTTCGATCAGTCGATCGTCGACAACCCGGCAGGGAGCCGAGCGACGGTGAAGACGGCGATCGACTCGCTGTACGCGCTTGCGGAGTCGCTCGTTCAGGCAGGCGCCAAGCTAGAGGTCACGCTCCTCCTCGAGTAAAGGGCAGGGTCGTGGCAGTACCCCGCGTCACCGCAGGTTGGGCGTGCGCCCTCGTTCTCCCCGTCGCGATCGCGGCGTGCGAGGAGGAGAGCGCGCCGCCTCCGCCGTCGGGGCTCGAGCCGGAGCCGGGCGAAGAGCTGCTCGGCGGGGACACGACGGTGCTCGATGAGACGGGCAACGCGTTCGCCCGGGCGGCACGCAACCTTTCGCAAGAGCAGAAGGGCACCTTCGCCCTCGGCGATCATCAGTTCAACCGGACCTGGGTGACCGCGCCTGCGTCGGCCGAAGGCACCGACGGCCTCGGACCGCTCTACAACGCGACCAACTGCTCGGCGTGTCATCACAAGGACGGCCGCAACGCGCCGGAAGAAGACGGTGCGCCGACCAAGTCGCTTTTCTTGCGCTTGTCCGTTCCGGGCACCGACGGCCGCGGCGCCCCGCTGCCCGAACCGACGTACGGCACGCAGCTCGCACCCTTTTCGATCCTCGGCGTCCCGGCGGAAGGGACGATCGCGGTGACCTACGAGATCATCCCCGGCGCGTACGTCGACGGTGAGCCGTACGAGCTCCGCAAGCCCACCTACTCGGTCGCCGAGCTCGGCTACGGGCCGCTCGATCCGAGCGCCAACCTCGCACCGCGCGCGCCGAGGCAGCTGATCGGGTTGGGCCTCCTCGAGGCGATCAGCGAGGCCGAGATCCTGTCGCGCGTCGATCCCGATGACGCCGACGGCGACGGCATCAGCGGGCGACCCAACTACGGGTGGGACGAGCGTGCCGGGGGCCGTCGCCTGGGTCGCTTCGGATGGAAGGCGGCGCTTCCGACGATCGAGCAACAGGTCGCGACGGCGTTCCTCCACGACATGGGGATCTCTTCGGACATCTTCCCGGCGCAGGAATGCACCGCCGCCGAGACCGAGTGCGTGGCTGCGCCGGACGGCGGCACGCCGGAGATCGACGCGCAGAAGCTCGAGTGGATCAATTTCTACATGCACACGATCGCCGTCCCGGCGCGTCGCAACGTCGCCGACGAAGAGGTGCTGCGAGGGCGCGAGCTCTTCCGCGACGCAGGCTGTGCGTCCTGTCACGTGCCGAAGATCGTGACCGGCGATCTCGCCGGCTATCCGGAGCTCTCCGGCCAGACGATCCGGCCGTTCTCGGATCTCCTCCTTCACGACATGGGAGAGGCGCTGGCCGACGGCCGAACCGAGCACGACGCCGACGGGCGCGAGTGGCGTACGCCGCCGCTCTGGGGGATGGGTCTGGTTCAGGCGGTGAACGACCATCAGTTCTTTTTGCACGACGGGCGCGCTCGGGGGTTCGCTGAAGCGATCCTGTGGCATGGAGGCGAAGCGCTCGCCGCCAAAGAGGCGTTCCGCGCCATGACCAAAGAAGAGCGCGCCGCGCTCCTCGCGTTCTTGGAGTCACTGTGATGCTCATCGCACGTAGGAAGCTGGTCGCAGGCGTTGTCGGGTTGGCCGCAGGCTGCTCGCTCGCCGCAGCCGCTGCCGGCTGCAGCGACGATGACGCGCCGCCGCCGACCGAAGAGGGCAACGTCCTCGGCTCGCTCGCCGAGACGGTGATCGTCCCGACGGCGCAGGCGTTCGGAACCGCTGCGGCCGCCCTCGCAGCATCCCTCGTAGCCCTGAACGCCGGTGCGACCACGGCGACGCTGACGGCGGCACGCCAAGCGTGGCGGGACGCGCGGGCCGCTTGGATGCGCTCGCGCGCGTTCGGCTTCGGCCCGACCAAGGAGCACGACGGCAACATCGATTGGACGCCGACCAAGCCGGCGAACATCGACAGCACGATCGCGTCGAAGCCGAGCTTCACCGCCGACGACATCGCGGCGCTCGGGACCAGCTCGAAGGGCTTCCTCGCGCTCGAGTACCTCTTGTTCGACCCGATGGCGACCGACGACGCGGTGCTCGCCAAGCTCTCGACGGCGCCCGACGCATCAGCAAAGCGGAGCTACGTCGAGGCGCTCGGCGCCGACCTCTCGCGCGAAGCGTCCGCGCTTCAGGCGAAGTGGGAAGCGTTCGGGCCCGAGCTTTCGTCGGCCGGAAACGGGAGCAGCGTCTACCAGCGTGCGCAGACGGCGATCGACGACATCGTCGGACAGCTCGTGTTCCAGGTCGACGTGACTGCGAACGACGGCATCGCCGCTCCGCTCGGTCTCAAGACCGGCGGCACGGTGCAGCCCGACCTCGAGCTCGCGCGGCTCTCCGACAACACCCTCGACGACGTGACGAACGAGCTCGTCGGGATCGAAAACGTCTGGGAGGGCGCGTTCGACGGCGCAGACGATCTCGGGATCGACGATCTGGTCCGCAAGAAGTCGGCGGCGCTCGCCGACGACGTTCGCGCCAAGATCGCCGCGGCCAAAGCAGCCGTCGCCGCCGTTCCGCCGCCGATGCGCACCGCGCTCGGCTCGTCGACGGCGACACTTCAGGCAGCGTTCGACGCGATCATCGCGCTCAAGAAGATCCTCGCCGCGGACGTGGTGACGACGCTGGGCGTGACGCTCAGCGTGAACGACAACGACGGCGATTGACCGGGTGCCGGGCTGGCACGTGGTTGTGCTCGATGACGTCTGGTCCCGTGGATTCACCCCCCCGGCCCCCCTCACTTCGTGAGGGGGGAGGGGCGTTTGAGGGAATTGATCCAGCGGGGCTCGTGGCGTTTCGCGTGCTCTTCGGGATGCTCATCGCGTTCGCGGCTGCGCGGTTCGTGGCGAACGGTTGGGTCGCCGAGCACTTCCTGGAGCCGAAGCACTTCTTCACCTACTGGGGATTCGAGTGGGTTCGGCCGCTGCCCGGGCCGTGGATGTACGTCCTCTACGGCGTGCTCTTCGTGTCGGCGCTGGCGGTCGCGGCCGGCGCTTTCTACCGGATCGCCTGCGTGCTCGTGTTCCTCACGTTCACGTACGCGCACCTCTGCGACAAGACGCACTACCTCAATCATTACTATCTCGTCAGCATCATCGCGGTGCTCCTCGCCTGCGTGCCGCTCCACCGCGCCTCCAGCGTCGACGCGTGGCGCGCCCGTAGGCGCGGCGACACCAGCTTCGCGGTGAGCGCGTTTCCGTCGTGGTACGCGTGGCTCTTTCGTTTCCAGATCGGCTGCGTCTACTTCTTCGCCGGCGTCGCCAAGCTGCAAGTCGATTGGCTCGTGCATGCCCAGCCGCTCACCGTTTGGCTCTCACGGAGCACCGACACACCGATCATCGGATCGCTCCTCGAGAGGAAGGCGACGGCATACGTGATGAGCGTGCTCGGCGCGGCGTTCGATCTGTCGGTGCCGTTTCTCTTGTCGTACCGGCGGACCAGGCCCTTCGCCTACGCAGCGCTGCTCGGCTTCCACGTCCTGACCGCGCGCCTCTTCCAGCTCGGGATGTTCCCGTACCTGATGCCGTCCTTCGCGACGGTGTTCTTCGATCCCGCGTGGCCCCGGCGAGTCCTGGCCTTGGTCCGGCGGCGGTCGGTCGAGCTCCCGACCCTCGCTCTGCCCTCGTCGGCTCGCTGGCCGCTCGCCCTCGCGGCCCTGCACGCCGCCGTTCAGGTCCTGGTCCCCCTCCGGCACCTCCTCTACCCGGGGAACGTCCTCTGGACCGAAGAGGGGATTCGGTACGCCTGGAAGGTCATGCTCATCGAGAAGAACGGGAGCGTGGACCTCTGGGCGCAAGACCGCCACACAGGCGAGCGCTTCCTGGTCAGTCCCCGTGACTATCTGGTCGCGGAACAGACGCGGATGATGAGCACGCAGCCGGACATGATCCTCGAGCTGGCCCACATGGTTCGTGATGATTTTCGGGCCCGTGGGCGCGATGTGGCGGTCTTCGTAGAGGCCGATGTTTCGCTGAACGGCCGGCCCTCTGCCCCCTTCATCGATCCGACAGTCGACCTGGCTGCGGAAGAGGAGGGGCTCGGGCCCAAGCGATGGATCCTCCCGATGCCCCCTGATCAGCCTCGATTTTGATGACAAACGATTGGCGTCACCGGCGTTCGAGGGGCAAACTTCGCCGTCGTGACGTGTCCGAAGATGGGGGACTGCGCGCTCTTCCCGCTGTTTTCAACAGCGGCGTTCTTGCGCGTCTGGCAAGTCGGATACTGCGAGGCGGAGTACCAACGGTGCACCCGCTTCCAGAAGTCGATGTCCGGTGAGGTCGTGCCCGTCTCGCTCTTACCGAACGGCAAAAGCCTCCCGATCCTCCAGACGCTCCAGAAGAATCGATAGGCGCCGCTACATCGAGGTAGCATGCCTTTCGTGGCGCTCCCTGGCACCGCGCGCTGGATCTTGATCCCTGCCGTCGCCGTCTGCGGGTGCTACCCCGAGTTTTCGTTCGACGGCGCCGGCGGCGATGGCGGCGCCGGAACGAGCAGCGCCGAGACATCGACCGCGCGCGTCTCGGTAGGCTCGGTCGCTTCGACGACCCAGGGACAGGGGCCGAGCACGACGGCGACAGGCCACATGAACACGACGAGCTCGACCGGGTCTTCGACGACCACGTCGAGCTCGGGGATGCCACCCGTCGCGCAGGTGAGCTGCGGGCCGCCGCCGGTTTCTCCGTGCGAGCCGGGGCAGGTCTGCTGCTTCAACGTCTTCGACGGCCTCTTCGACAACTGCAATTCGGGCTGCGATCCCAACTTCGAGTACATGTTCGCCTGCGACGGCCCGCAGGACTGCGCCATGGGTCAAGTCTGCTGCGCGAGCGTGAGCGGCTCGACGGTGATCGGGATTGGTTGTGTCGCCGGCTGCGGCGCGCCGAACATCGAGCTCTGCGAGTCGGACGGCGATTGCACCGTGGGGACGTGCCAGGTCGTGTTCGGGGACCCCGGATACGACACCGAGTACAAGGGTTGTCAGTAGCGCCTGCGCTCGCGGGACACTCAACGCTCCATCCGGCGCTTGCGCCCCGCGGCGCCCAATCCGGTCACGCGCCCGCGCGCCGCGAGCACGAGCGGCTCTGCCGGTGTCAGCGCGTCGACGAGATCGCCGACCTTGCGCGTCGCCTGCTCGGCGCGCTCCCACGCCGCTCGTCGCCCCATCGTTCCGGGCCGCGTCGATTGGGCGAGCTCGATCGAGTCGGCGAGCTCTTTGCCGACCTTGGCGATCTTCATGAGCTCGTTGCGGCTCGCGCCGGACTGCTTGGCTGCGGCGTAGATCGCGCGCACCACCCCCAAGAGATCGCGCACCGCCTCGAGCGGGAACGCTTCGTCGTGGGACAGCGGCATACGGACCGATCAGATTAGCCGAGCGGGCCGACGGAAGCTTCAACCGCGCGCAAGAGCTCACCGCTTCGGATCATTTCGCGGATGGCGCCGATGTCCTTGTAAAGCGGACGATCGGCGATGAGCTCGGCGACGTGCCCTCGCACGGCGCCGTGCGCTGCTGCCACACCGCGGCTCGGCCGGAGAGGCTTGCGCTGATCGATGCCCGCGCTCGCGACGAGCAGCTCGATCGCGATCGCGTTCGACGCGTTCTCGACGACCTGGGCGAGCTTCTTTGCGCTGACGCTGCCCATGCTGACGTGGTCCTCGCGGCCTGCGCTCGAAGGGATCGAGTCGACGCTCGCCGGATGACACAGCACCTTGTTCTCGCTCACCAAGGACGCGCTCGCGACCTGCGCGATCATGAAGCCCGAGTGAAGGCCGCTCTTCGGCGCGAGGAACGGCGTGAGCCCGCTCGAGAGGGCAGGGTTCACGAGCTGCTCGACGCGACGCTCGCTGATGTTGGCGAGCTCGGCGACGGCGATGGCGGCGAGATCGAGGGCGAGCGCGAGCGGCTGGCCGTGGAAGTTGCCGCCGGAGACGACCTCGGCCGTTCCGTCGGGTGCGAGGAGGACCGTCGGGTTGTCGGTCACGCTGTTGAGCTCGCGCTCGAGCACGCCGTACGAAAATGCGATCGCGTCGCGCGTCGCGCCGTGCACCTGGGGCATGCAGCGCAGCGAGTACGGGTCCTGCACCTTGCCGCACCCGGCGTGGCTCGCCATGATCTCGCTCTCGGAGAGCAAGGCGCGGAGGTTCTTGGCCACCGTGCGCTGGCCCGGGTGCGGGCGCACGACCATGAGTCGATCGTCGAACGGCTTCTGCGAACCGAGGAGGGCTTCGAGACTCGTCGCGCCGGCGATGTCCGCGAGCTTCGAGAGGGCGAT
>JBGTSH010000121.1:0-27556 GCA_041940405.1 Polyangiaceae bacterium | reverse complement strand
GAGCTTGCGGCGCGTAAGCGGGTCGAGGCTCGCCACCAGCTGGGCCTCCCCGGTTCGGAGGACGTGCGGGAGCCCGATGGGAGCCGTCCAATCGATGCCCGCGTCCACGAACTTTCGGATGACGGGTAAGAGCTCTTCGTCGACATGGCGAGCGGCGACCAGCGTGGGCTCACCGTGCTCGTGCAACATCAGCGCGCAGAAGTCGCCCCAGCCGGGGACCAGCAGCGCTGCGATGCCGTCAAGCATCGTGCGCAGATCGATCGAGGCCGAGAGCACGTCGCCTGCAGATGCGAGTAGCTCGGACGCGCGCTCGTAGCGGCGACGCTCGGTGATGTCGACCATCGAGACGGCGACGCCGTCGATCCGGCCGTCGAGCTTGACGGGGAAGTAGCTGACGATCCAGTGCCGCTCCTCACCCGGCCAGCGCGGCGTCGTTCCCGAGACGTCGAGCTCGACCACCGGCTTGCCCGTCTCGAGCACGCCACGGATCAGAGGCTCGAGCGTGGTCGCCATCTCTGGCACCAGATCTGCGAAGCGCCGCCCTTCGTGCTCGCTGACCGAGAAGCCGTCCATCTCTGCGATCACCCGGTTCACGCGGCGAAAACACAGGTCTTCGTCGAGCACGGCGAAGCCGACGGAAGTGCAGTCCAGGAGTGCGCGCAGCTCCGCCTCCGTCTCCCGCGAGGGGGGTCGTTGGAGTGGCAGCGTGCCGACCATCTCGTCCGTCTTGGGGCGCAAGCGCTCACCTCACCGAGGCAAGGTCCACGCTTTTTGCCGCGATCGCTTGAAGCATGCCCGCTCTCCTGTGGTTCGGCCGATCCGAGCAGCGAGGACGAAGCAAGGGCTGAGCCTTACGCCCGCAGCATGTCGAAAAGGCTCCGCCGCACTTGACGGGCAAGAGGCACGTGAGTTGCTCCGGGCGAGTGGAGACCTGCGCAGGAACGACCTCGCGCCGGCCGGAGATCATCATGGAGATCGTCATGTTTCTGCTCGTGGGAGTAGCTGTAGCGCTGCTCGCGCGAGCTCTCGTTCCGGGCCTCTCGCATGTCGGCTTCGCCGGCACGGCTGCGCTGGGACTCGTGGGCGCTTTCGTGGCACGGGTGTTCGCCGACTATCTGGCGGGCAACTCGCTGTTCGAGCTCCACTACACTGGTCTCGTGCGAGCCAGCGTCGGAGCGCTCCTCGTCGTGCTCTTGTTCGGGATGGCGCTCCGCCGCCGCCTCGTCGCTCGCTGATTCTTCCTCAGGATCGAGGCATGTTGGCGCTGGGGCGCCGCCCGTTCTCGGGCGTGCCGTCAGCCCCCTGATCGTTCCATTCGCGACCGTACTGCTGCTGCTTGACGCGAATTTGATTGGTCACGTCGATGACGCCGCTTACGTCCTCGATCATCGACTCGATCCGGTACTTCATCGATCGATCGGGCACGGACCCTGTCAGGATCACCTCACCGTTCTGGACCCTCACCTCGACGTCGCTCGAGTCGAGATCCAGCGAATGGTAGAGCCGATCGCAGACGTCCTCTCTGACGCGCTCGTCGGAGCGCCGATACCCCTTGGGTCCTCGGGGGTAGCGCCGCGGCTGATCCGTGCGCTGCGGCACGAAGCTGCCTTCGTAGCGAGGGCCGAGCTCGACGCGGCCTTCGTCGATCCACGTTCGGCGTTGTCCCATCTCTTGACCGTGCTGGGGGCGCCCCATGCCGTACGGAGCAGGCTGGCCCTCGGTCCAGCGGTCGCGATCTCGATCCGGGCGCCAGTGATCGTTTCGCGCCCAGCGCTCCTGCATCTCGCGCCGCCAGTGCGGCTCCTCGATGCGGCGCGGCTCCTCGATGCGGCGCTGCTGGTCGTAGCGTTGCGGCTCGTCGTAGTAGCGGCGCTGCTCGCCGTAGCGTTGCGGGTCGTCGAAGCGGCGCTGCTCGCCGTAGCGGGCCTCTTCGTGGCGGTCTTCGTCGTAGCGGCGGCGCGCCCCGCCATCCATGTCGTCGTCGAAGAATCGACCTGTGTAGCGATCTCTCATGGTGGCCTCTCAGTACGTCTCTTCGAAGCGGTCGCGCTGCTCGAGGGCGAACGAGACCTTCGCGTTGAGGCGCCAGCTGACGATCCTGCCGTCGCGCACGATCGCCTGCATGTCCTTCACATAGACCGACTTGATGTTGCGGACCGTCTTGGATGCCTCCATGACGGCACGCTCCGCGGCGTCTTCCCAGCTCCTGTCCGACTCGGCGAGCACCTCGATCACTTTGACGAGCTGCCCGTGTCCGACGGTGTCGCGCCCTCTTCCTCGGCGCATCATCATCCGCTCTTCATCCATGTCGCGCTGGCGATCCTGTCGATAGCCGCCGTTGCTCTGCCCTTCGTAGTGCATGCGCATGATCGGGTCTCCTCGGTGGGGGCAGGCGCCGGTGCAACGACGGTGCCCGGCGACGGCTGGGCGGATCCGTCGCTCCACGCGCCGAGATCGCGTCGTGCACGATCTCGTGCGCACGTGAATGACGCCTCAGCGAGGCAGATCGGTATGCAGCACGGTGCCTCGCTCGCCGGCGATCAGCACCGTGTCCTCGTCGAGGAACGTGGCGGCACCGATGAAGCGATCGAGCCCGGTCGCGAGAGAAGCCCAGCTCGCGCCCGCGTCCCGCGTGAAGTGAACGTCGCCGCCGAGCCCGGCCGCGACCGCGCCGAGACCGTCCGGGCCGATGGCTACGACATAGAGCGGCCGACTTGCTGCGACGCTGACCGAGAACCAACTCGCTCCGTCGTCCACCGAACGAACGACCGCGCCGGTGTCTCCGGCCGCGAGGAAGAGACCGCCGGGCCCGGAGGCGACGTCGTTCCACCATCCGGCGACGGCTTGGTGCGCGACCGCGGCGAGATCCGCGCCCGCCACGCTGCGCGCCACATAGTTGTAGTAGCCGACCGCTACGGCTGTCCCGCTCGGTCCGATCGCGACGCTCGCGCCTTGTGCTTCGTATCCCGGCCCCGCCGGCATCAGCCACTCGTCCCAGCTCGCCGCGCCGTCGTCGCTTCGTAGCGCGTTCCAGTATCCAACGCCGGCGACGGACGAAGCGCCCGAGCACGCGACTCCGTTCACGTAGCCCACCCCGAGCATCGGCGTCCCGATCTCCGGGAGGGCCTCTGGCGCGGACCACGTCCCGCCCTCGAGCTTGGAGAGGTAGCCCTCGCCGGCGGCGTACGCGGAGGCACCGTCGGCGCTGGCGCAGATCGAGGTCAGCGCGATCTCCGTCGGAGATACGGCGTCGACGGTCCACGTGCCCGCGGCGTCACGACGAAGGACCTCGCCCGTCGCGGTCGTCGCGAGCACCTCACCGTTCGCGAGCGTCGTAGCGGCGAGGATGCTCGCCGAGGTGGGGACCGACTCCGCTTGCCAGGGCGCCGCGAGCGGAAGGTCCTCGGGGCGCTCGCCGCGATCGAGCCACGCGAAGAGCTCCGGAAAATGTGAGGCGTAGAGCTCGTGCCCGGTGTCGGTCTCGCGGAAGAAAATCGAATCGCTCGGGACGCCGGCGTCGTCGAGCGAACCCAAGAGGTCGCGCGCCGTTCCCCAGAGATAGTCGCGGTAGCCCGTCGCCACGTAGACGCGGGGCGCGTCGCCCTCGAACATGGTGATCCCCGGGTCCGACCAGTAGCCGCCGGCGATCGGAGCGAGGCCGCGGAAGAGCCCGCGATGCTCGGCGCCGAAGAACTGCGACGTCATGTTCGCTCCGGACGAAAAGCCCGACGCATAGACGCGCGACGCGTCCACGTTGTAGAGCTTGCGGATGGCGTCGACGAGGTTCTGCGCGTAGGTGACGTTGCGATCGAGGTCGCCCGGGTTCTGGTCCCACCGGAAGATCTCGAGGCCGCCCATCTCGCTCGACCGCGAGCGCGGTCGCACCACGATCGCGCCTTCAGCCTCGGCGAGGCCGATGGCTGCCGGGTTCTGGTACGCCTCTTCGGGCCTGGAGGGGCCAGCGGTGCCGTGGAAGTCGACGAGGAGCGGCGCCGGCGCGGCGCAGTCGTACGTCGCCGGGACGTGGAGGAAGTAGAAGCGGTCCTCTTCTCCGTCTCCGAGCGGGAGCACTTGGTCGTGTTGCGATCCGACAGGCGCGCCACATGGGTGACACGCGCCGTCGTAGCAGAACGAGCTCGGGCCGCAGCTCAGCGTCTCGCACGTCTCCGCGCCCCCGGCGCCACCCGCCGATGAAGATGACGATACCGTCGTCGTAGAAGCCGTCGTCGCGACCGTCGAGCCGCCCCCCGTTCCGTCGGCATCGTCGCCACACGAGGAGAGGAGCGCCAGAGAGAGGAGCGCCAGAGAGACGAGCGGGAGCGCGCGCAGTCGAAGCATCGCCCAGCGAAACTAGCCGGGCTTCGGTGCGGGGTGCTCCTCAGAGTTGTTTAATACAGGCGGCGGCTCTTCGACCGGGGGCTTCTGTGACTCGGTAGGCGGCGCGCTCGGGCTCGCGCTCGGCTCGGTCGGGGGCGCGCCCGGGTCGCCGCCGCCCTCGCCGGCCGGCTCCGGCGCAGTGTCCTTCGGCTCGGTGCCGGCGAGGAAGATCTCTGCGATCGCGTCCTCTTGCCCCTCGCGAGCGAGGAGGCCGGTTTTCGGATCGATGCTGGCGCGCTCGATCCCGGGCGGGACCGGGAAATCGGTCGGCGGCACGCCCTGGTGCGCGGCACGCATGAACTCGACGAACGCGGGCAGCGCCGTCGCGCCGCCGGACTCGCCCGCGCCGAGCGGGGTGCGGTCGTCGTATCCGGTCCACACGACGCACGCGATCTCGGTCGAGTATCCGGCGAACCAGGCGTCGCGCACTTCGTTCGAGGTTCCGGTCTTTCCGGCGATCGGCCTTCGTAGGGCCTGCGCCGCGCGTCCGGTGCCTTCTTTCACGACGCTCTTCATCATGTCGGTCAGCACGTATGCCTCTGCAGCCGTCATCGCTTGGACCTTGGGCGCGAGCGGCACCATCGGGATCTCGACCCCGTCCGGGCCGACGATCTTGGTCACCAGGCGCGGCTCCTCGAACGAGCCGCCGGCGGCGATCGACGCGTACGCGTTGGCCATCTCGCGGGGCGTGACCTCGTACGCGCCGAGCGCGATCGACGGCGTCGCCCCGAGCTTCGACTCGATCCCCAGCGACGTCGCGAGCTCGGCGATCGCTTCGGGCCCGACCTGCGAGCCGAGCCAGGCGGCCGACACGTTGACGCTCTTCGCGAGCGCCTCGCGCGCGCGCTTCGGCTCGAGGTCCCCCGACTTCTCGTAGTTCTTGGGGCGGTAGCCTTCGAGGACCGCGGGATCCGTCGGAAGGAGCGTCGCGGGGCTCGCCTTGCGCGCCTTGAGCGCGGCGCCGTATACGAAGCTCTTGAACGTCGAGCCCGGCTGGCGATGCGCGCTCGTCGCGCGATCGAAGCCGCCGCGCGGACCTTCGTAGCTGCCGACCATCGCGAGGATCTCGCGCGTTCGCACGTCGAGCGCGACGAGCGCGCCTTGCGGTCCGATCTCCAGCTTGAAGAGCGCGCTCTTCAGCTTGCCGTCGGGGTCCGCCTTGCCGGGAGCGAGGAGGCTCACGCGCAGGGGAGCACCGGGCTCGGCGAACTGGCTCGCGGGCAGCTTGTTCGGGTTGTAACGCTGCGCCTGGCTGAGCGCGACGCGACCCCGAACCGTCCCGACGCGGATGAAGAGCTCGTTCTTTGCGTCGTCGGCGCCGGTCACCTCGCCGACGTAGGCGATCGCCTTCTCGGTCGTCGGATCGCCCTCGAAGTAGGTCGTCTTGCCCTTCGCCGGTTTCTTGAACGGGGCGACGTTCTTCCGTCGCTTGTCGTACCCGTCCAGCCCGTCGCGCACGGCCTTGCGGGCCGATGCCTGGAGCTTGGGATCGATCGTGGTCGTCACCACGAACCCGCCGCGCTCGGCGCGCTCGCCGGCGACCTCGCGAAGCACGCGCCGGACCTCGGCGAGCGCTTCGGGCGCGAGCTCGGGAGCCGTCTCGGCCTCCGGAACGAGGTGAACCTCTTCGTCGCGCGCGTCGGCGATCGCCGACGTGTCGAGGAAGTGCTTGGCCTCGATCTGATCGAGCACGTATTTCCGGCGCTCCAGCGCACGGTCGAGGTGCTCGCGAGGCGAGTAGCGCGTCGGGCCCTTCGGCACGCTGGCGAGGAGGGCGGCCTCGCCCAGGGTGAGATCGTGAACGCCCTTGCCGAAGTAGTAACGGCTGGCCTCTTCGACGCCGTAGCGGCCGTGGCCGAAGTAGATGTGGTTGAGATAGAGCTCGAGGATCTCGTCTTTGCTCAGCGCCTGCTCGATGCGCCGGGCCAAGATGACCTCTTTGATCTTTCGCTCGTAGGTCCGGTCCTGGGTGAGGAGGACGTTCTTGACCACCTGCTGCGTGATCGTGCTCGCGCCCTGCCTGGAGCTCTGCGACCTGAGGTTTACCCAGATCGCCCGGAGCATGCCCGGATAGTCGAGCCCTTCGTGGTCGTAGAAGGACGCGTCCTCGGCGGCGAGGAACGCGAGCTTCACGTGCGGGGGCACGTCGCCGATCGACACCACCGTGCGCCTCTCGACGAAATCTTCGCCGAGCAGCGTGCCGTCCCGCGCGAGGATGCGCGTTACCTGCGGCGGGCTGTAGCGCTTTACCTGCTCGATGTTCGGAAGACCCGCCTCGTAGTGACGGATCGTCAGCGCGACGCCGATCATCCCGAGCCCGCTCAGGATGAGCAGGGTGCCGAGCACGCGCCACGTCCAGAAGAGCACGCGGCGGAGGAGCGCTCGCTCGTCCTTGGGCTCGTCATGGCTCGCCATCCTCGGTGTTCCTTACAACGCCCCAGGATTCTGTCCATCTTCCCGCCGGCCGCGTGCGGGATGGTGACTACTGAACGAGGTAGATGATGCCGATCGTCAGCGCGACGCCCAGCGCCAGGCAAATCACGGCCACGACCGACAGCGTGACGTAGTTGACCCGAGGCTTTGCGCCGGCGCCTCCGGGCCGGAGATGCGGCGGCAGCGGGTTCGAAACCGGCGCGTTCGGCGCCATCCGGATCGTGCGCGAGCCGTCGACGCTGGGCGCCATCTGGATCGTGCGCTGCGAGGCGCCGGGCCCGCTGGCCGGAGGGCCGTGCCCGGCTGCCGCTGCCGGCGCCTTGGCGGGCGCCCCACCCGGGCCCACGCCGGCCGTCTGCATCATCGCGGGATTCTGAGCCGGCGAGCCCGTCGACGGGGCTGGGTCGACATGCGTCGGCTCCACCACGCTGGGGAAGAGCTCGCGCATGTTGATCTGGCCGGACGAGTAACGCGAGAGCGCCTCGGCGAAGGCTTGCGCCGTCGTGTACCGATCGTCGGGCTTCTTCTGAAGCGCCTTCATGATCGTGTCCGAGAGGCCGGCCGGGAAGCGTCTGCCGGGGACGCGATCGTCGAGCGGGATCGGGGGCTTGGTGACGTGGAGCTGGATGTACTCCATCGGCGTCTTCGCGTCGTACGGGAGCTTGCCGGTGAGCACCTCGTAGAGGATCGTGGCGAGCGAGTAGATATCGCTGCGGGCGTCGAGCTTCTTGCCCTGCGCTTGCTCGGGCGACATGAACTCCGGCGTCCCGAAGACCATGCCCTCTTGCGTGAGCATGATGCTGCCGGGGCGAAGCTCGCGCTCGGTGACCTTGGCGAGGCCGAAGTCGAGGACCTTGGCGAAGTCGCGCCGTGCGTCCTTGTTGGTGAGAAAGATGTTCTCGGGCTTCAGATCGCGATGAATGATCCCGAGGTTGTGCGCCTCGTGGAGGGCACCGCAGACCTGCATCAGGATCGGGATCGCGCGCTCGTAGGGGAGCGGGCCCTCTTTGCGGACGATCTGGTTGAGGTTCTTGCCGTCCAAGAACTCCATCACGATGTAGAGCGAGCCGTCCTCGAGCTCGCCGTACAGGAACACCTTCACGGTGTTCTCGTGGGTGAGATGGCTCATCGCACGCGCTTCGCGGCGGAAGCGCGAGGCCAGATCCTTCCGGTTCGTCAGCTTGGGGTGGAGGATCTTGACCGCGACCTGGCGGTTGAGCGCCGGCTGCGAGGCTCGATAGACCGCACCCATGCCACCCGAGCCGATCTTCTGCTCGATCAGGAACTGGCCGTTCAGAACCGACCGGCCAATGTACGGATCAGGGGGCTTTTGCTGGGGCGAGGTCATGTGGTGTCGCCGCCGTCAGGTGGCGAACTATGAATGGTGTCGCCACCGTCAGGTGGCGAACCAGGCATACCAGACCCGGTGGCTCACCAGGGCATGCCGCCAGGTAGGCTACTACACCGGCCCCGAACTTCGTGCGATGTTGAGCTTTCTCGGAGCACGATCTTGCCCGAAGCCGGCCCATGATTGCCCTAAAGAGCGCCCTTCTCGAGGCCGAAGGCTTTCCGCATGGCTTCTTTCTGAGGCAGGGCGGGGTCAGCTCCGGCCCGTTTCGATCGCTGAATTTCATCTCGTCGAGCGGCGACAAGCCGGAGCTCGTCCGCCAAAACGTCGAGCGAGCCGCAGCCTTTCTCGGGGTGTCGCCCGATCGCGTCTACTACCTGAGCCAGGTCCACGGAGTCGACGTTCAGGCTCTGTCCGGGACCGAAGATCCGGCCGAGGTGGTCAGAAGGGTGGGGGACGCCACGATGAGCGAGGTTTCAGGCGTCGCTTGTGGGGTCCGAAGCGCCGACTGCGGGACCCTTCTCATCGGCGATCGAAGGGCCGGCCGGGTCGCCGCGGTCCACGCCGGGTGGCGGGGTACCGTCGCCGGCGTCGTCGGGGCGGCGGTTCGCGCGCTCCTCGGCAGGGGCTCGCGGCCCGAGGACCTGGCCTGTGCGATCGGTCCGCACATCGAGAGCTGCTGCTTCGAGGTCGGGGACGACGTGGCCGAGGAGATCGCCGCGAGCGCTCCAGAACGTGACGGAGTCGTCATTCGTAACGGAGCCGACAAACCGCACGTCGATCTCCGCGCGGTCCTCGTCTCCCAGCTCGCGTCGCTCGGCGTCGACCGAGCGCGGATCGATCACGTTCGCGGCTGCACGGTGTGCGACGAGGATCGCTTCTTCAGCTACCGGCGCGACGGCAAGGTGTCCGGGCGACTGCTCTCGGCGATCGTCCCGCGAGCGCCTCGCTCCTAGCCTTCTCGTCATTTCTTCGTCGCTTTGAGCAGCTGCTCTGCCTCGTAGGTCTGCGGGCGGAAACGGTCCTGCCATGTCTGATCGTGAATCTTCACCAAGAGCTTGCGGGCAGCGTCCACGTCGCCCGGCTGGCTCCGCGCGCGGAGCAGCTGCGCTTGACGAAGCAGCCAGGTCGGGTTTGTCGCCTCGACCGAGGCCGCCTGTTCCCAGAGTGCGAGCGCCTCGTCGAAGTTGCCGCGAGCCTCCATCGCCGCCGCGACCTTGGCGAAGCCTTCGCCCTCTCCGGGGTGCCGATCGATGATCGAGTAGAGCTGCCGCTCGGCCTCTTCGCGAGAGCCCAAGCGATCCAGGGCCGCAGCGACGTTGAGATCTACATCGGCGTTGTCGGGGTCCTCGCGCCTCCAGCTGCGCGCCGTCTGGACCGCCGCCTTCAGCGCCTGCGCAAACTCCTCGGGGCTACCGTCATCGCCTTGCTTGACGTGGAGCATCAGGAGGCGCCCATAACGAGCGCGCACCTCTTCCATCGGCACCTCGCGGTCGGCTGCGGTCGTCACGGCGCGGTTCACGAAAGCGACCGCCTGGTCGAGCTTGCCCAGCTTCTCGGCTGCGAGCGACGCGATGTCGAACGCTTTGGGCGAAGGGTCGTCCGCGGCGAGCACCGGCCGCAGCACACGCTCTACACCCTCCGCTCGATCGAGCGTGATGAGCTGATTGGCGAAGGCGATCCGCGCGTCGGTGCCGGCGTCGTTCGCCTCGTCGAACCGCTTGAGGAGCGGCGCGAGGTCGTCGTAGAGGGCGCCGGTTCCCGCTTCCTCCGGGCGGAGGGAGAGGCTGCGGACGAACGCGACGACCTGCGCAGCGCTGCCGCGCTCGGTCACGCGCCGGCGCCACGAGGCCCAGAAGAGCCGGAAGCCGACGTCGCCGCGCCCGCGCTTGATCGTGTCGCGCGTCTGCCAGTCGAGCGTGGGGGCGAGCCCGCGATCGAGCGCCGACTCGAACGAGCGGACGAGGAGGTTGGCGGACTCGTTCGGGTCGCTCCAGCTGTCGAGCAGCGCGCGCTGGCGGTCCGCCACGAAGCCGAGATCGGGATCCTCGGAGAGCATCGACCAGATGCGGATCCCGAGCTTCGCATCGCTCCAGCGCGCCCGCTCTGCAGCGGTCCTCGTGAGGAGGTATCGGAGCTCGTCCCGAGCGGTCGGATCCTTCACGAACGTCTCCACGCGCGTGACAGAAGCCGGCGAGATGGCAGACTCGGCCTCCAGATCGAGCAGGATGGATCGGTAGCTCGTCCAGCTCGCGAGCGGCCCCTTCGGCAGCTTCAGCCCGGCGAATGCGATGCGTCGCTTGGCGCTGTCCCACTCGCGTGAGGCCGCGACGACGCGGCGCACGGGGTCGGACTCCTCCAGCGAGGCGAGGAGCTTCTTCGCGTCGTCATCCGAGCCCCGCACGACGGCGCGAGAGGCGAGCACCAGCTCGCCGCGGGTGATCGTACCGCGCGCCGAGAGGAGCGCCGTTACGGCCGCCCGGCCGCAGCCGTCATCGGCCATCGCCGCGCATGCCGCGAGCTTCTCGCGTTGCGCCGCGATCCAGCCGTCAGAGCCGCTCGTGAGCGCGGAGAGCCGCGCGTCGATGCGAGCGGGCACCGCGACCGGGACGTCGACCCTCGTCGAGACGGCGGACACCGGGGGCGCGATGCGTGCACCGGCGTGCCGGAAGCGAATCGTCCGTCCGTCGGCGTCGCGCACGACCACGTCGCCGCCGTGCTCGTGCTCGATCGTCGTTCGGCGCGAAGCTCCGCGATCGACGAACCGAACCTCACGAATTCGCCCGGCGGCGTCGAACCGAAGCTCGAGCGTCTCGAGCCGCGGCTCGCCGTCGCCGCCTGACCCAAGACGAGGCGCCTCGATGCGCACCGCCCCGTCCAGGGTCAGCGATACGTCGAGCCCGGCGAGCGCCGCCTCGGGCGGGGCAAGGAACGGCAGCTCGCTCGCAAGGAGCCATGCCCCGGCGCCGTCCACACGGCGCCCCACCGCCAGGTCGAGCTCCGGATACGTGCTTACAATGACCCGACCGTCATATTCGCTCACCTCGCCGAGACCGGGGGTGTCCCAGCGGGTCGTCGAGCCCACGCTGACGCGCGAGGTGCCGCGCCGGTCGACCACGTCGTAGGTTGCATCCGGGGTCGCAGCGCGGGCCTTGCGGAGGGCTTCGAGCGCTTCGGGCGCCCGCTTCGTCCGGGCGACCCCTGCCGCGGCGGAGACCATCTCGCGCTCGAGATCGAAGTCTTGAACCAAGAGCGACGGCACGAGCTCGGTCAGATCGTCGAGCCGAGGATCCGAGCTCGAGACGAAGGCCATCGGGTACGCTCCGCCGAACGCCGCTCCCTGGAAGTCGGGGGTCACCGTCGCGGTTTCGAGCAGGCCCGTGATCCCGAAGTCGGACGCTTCGGCCTGGGCCGCAGCGCGATCCATTCGTCGAGGCGCGTCTTCGGTCCGCAGGTCGGATATCCGTATCCCGCTCTTGGAGACCACGGCCTGGCTCGGCGCCAGCGATGCGGAGACCGGTGCTGCGCTCGCCGCGGGCGTCGCGTTCATGATCCTGCCCTGGAAGCGCGAGGACGCCTCGGACTTCTTGTTCTCTCGGATCTCGCGATGCCTGCCGCCGAGCCGACCCCTGCCGCTGCCGAAGCCCTCTCCGGTTCCCGTGGTGATGATGGGGTCGGAGAACACCGGCGTGGGGAGCCGGTGCAAGAGATCCCACGACGAATCGAGCGCCATCTGCTCCGAACCCTTGGGCTCGTAGCGCACGTCGATCTTCCTCGGCGCCTGGTATACCGCGAAGCCTGTGGGCTCGCGCTTCTCGACGCCGTACTGCTTGTACATCGCGTCGTTCTCCAGAACGAGGAGCGAGGTGAACGGCGTCGCCAGGACGTGCTTCGTCGCGAGCTCGACGATCGAGGCGCGGTCGTCGTCGGCGTGGTTCGAGGCGAGGAGCGACTCGACCTCGCGCGAGGCCCAGAGCCTGGGCAGGTAGGAGGCGCCGACCCGCGGCGCAGCCACCGGCACGACGCGCTGGAACGTCTCCTTGGTCCCGTCGATGCGCGCGCCGATTCGGATGGCGTGCGCCTTGGAGCCCGAGGGCACGCGCGCAACGACGTCGATCTGCTCTCCGTCGCACGCGCGGCGTGACGAGAGGTGCGCCGTCGCGCCCGAGACCTCGTTGCCGCTCTCGTCGACGACTGCCGCTTGGACGCCGCGAAGGCAAGGCGTTCGAAGCGCCGAGACGACGTCGAACGCGCGGTGCGCCAGATCGTCGCCGAGGCCGATCGACGTCGCGTAACCGCGACGCTGGTCGGCGATCGCGTCGAGGACGCGCATGTCGGTCGAGTCGCCGAGAGCGACACCAGCGAAGCGCACGTTCTCCGGGAGCTTGTCTGCGAGCTCTTTCGCGTTGCGAAGGCCGCCGGTGGGCGTGCCGTCGCCGACGTAGACCACCGTTCCGCCTGCTCCGGCGAGGAGCTTCGCCGCAGCCTCGAAGGCGCCGTCGAGCCGGAGATCGCCCGCGGCGTTCTCGCCCGCCGTCTTCAGCGCGCGGTCGAGGCTCGCTCGGTCGAGGTCGGCGATGTCGCCTCCGTCGAGCGCGAGCTCTCGCGTGACGTGGTCCACCGACAGGACGGTCAATCGATCCTCGTCTTCGAGATCCGAGGCGAGCTCGCGCACGAACCTGCGCTGCGCCGCGAGGGTCTCGGGGGTGCGCGAAGCGCTGGTGTCGTAGAGCACGACCCAGCGCCGGCCGCTCTCGGCCTGCGCGGACTCGCTTCGAGCCTTCGAGAGATCCGGACGCGCGCGCACGCCGATGTAGCGCGAGCCGTCCTCTTCGAAGGAACGCGCGACGTCCTCGCCGGAGTGCTCGTCACGCAGCGAAACGACGAAGTCGTCGCCGAGCGTGTAGGAGCTCGCTTCGAAGCTGCCGACGCGGTCGTCGCCCTCGTTCTTGAAGACGACGTCGTGGCTCGGCGAGCGGACCTCGACGTTCGCGCCGCCCGCGACCCGAACCTGGAGCTTCACGTGATGGGCCGGGAGATCTACCGGCGGAATCGGGACCACCAGTCGATCCGCGTCGTAGAGGTGCTCGAGCGTCTGGGTGTACGAGAGGAAGATCCGCTTTTCGGTGCGACCCGGAAGCGGGAAGATGCGCATCTTGAAGGAGTTGCCGCTCATCCACTCGAGGAGCGCCGGGTCGCGCCGTTGGTAGACGATGCCCTCGTAGATGTCGCGGCCGCGATCGCGGTCGACGACCGCCGCCTCCATCAGCTGCCCGTCCACGTACATCCCGAGGCGTGAGATCGCCGCGCCGTGGGGCAGCGGCAGCTGGTAGACGCCCTCGAGCTGGCGGACATCGGCGTTGAAGAAGGTCTGATCGATCGTCGTGCGCGCGACGCCGTCCTCGACGTGCACATCGATGGTCATGTCGCGAATCTCGAGCGGTCGCTCCCCGCCCCAGCGCGGATCGCGAGCGATCAGCGTGCCGGTTCGGCGCGGGGCCCTCTCTCCGCCTTCGATCTCTTGGTCGAGCGGCTCGCCCTCGGCCTTGCGCGCAAAGCCGAAGAGGTGGCTGAGCCGTGGCGCCGCCTTGGTCTCGGGTGCGGCTTCGCCGGTGATGATGCTCTGCTGACCGGCGAGCACCACGGCGTCACCGCCCTGTCCCGTGACCTCGACCTTGCCGCGCGCGACGGCAACCGATGCCTTGCCCTCTTCGGCGCGCACCAGGAACGCAGTCCCGAGACTCTTCACGCGAGCCGGCCCTGCGTCGACACGCATCCCGGACCCATGGGCGACGTCGAAGATGACGCCGCCCTGCGCGACGCGAACGTTCCGCTTGCCGCGCTCCTCGATCTTGGCGCCCTCATCGAGGACCGCCTTGCTCCCGTCGAGCAGCGACACGGTCTTCGGGCCGCGCCCGGTGTTCTCGTGAACGAGCGTCGGGCGGAACACGTCCGATGACATGAAGAGGCCGAGGCAGCCTGCGGCGATCGCGACCGCACCGAGGAGCAAGGCTTCACGCTTGCTGTGCCGCGGGCGCGGCAGATCGATCACCGGCGCTTGCGGGACCGTCTTCGCCTTTTGCGCTGCGAACAGGACCTGTAGCGTGCGCGCCCTCGCCTCGGGGTTCATCTGCGGAGTCGCGGGCGCACGTCGCATCAATTGCTCGACGTTGCCCTCGAGCGCGCCTTCGTTTGCTTCGTCTTCGATACGGCCGGTCATCGCTCTACCTCGACTGCTTCCGAGAAGGCTCGGCTCAGCGTTTGAAATGTCTCGCGGAAGGCGCGCCGCGCTCTCGCGAGCTGGCTCTTCGCCGCTTCCTCCGTTGCGCTCAGCTCGCGCGCGATCTCCTCGAGGCTCGCGCCGTCGACGTACTTGCGCTCGAGCATCGCCCGGTAGCCGCCCGGCAGATGCCCCAACGTCAGGTGCACCAGGTCTCGCGTCTCATCGCGCTCCAGCGCTTCCGGCGCGAGCGGCTCCTCCGACAAGCGCTCGAACATCGCGAGCAGCGTCGTGTCGACTTTGTCCCACATCGCCAGCACCTCGGTTCTCTTTCGCTCGCGAAGATGGCGCCGTGCCACGTTGCGCGAGAGCTGGCAGAGCCAGCTCTTGATGGGGCCGCGCGCGGCATCGAACGTCGCCAGCCGATCGAGGGCCGTGAGGAAGGTCTCCTGCACGATGTCCTCGGCCAGCGTCGGGTCCCTCCCTACCCGAAAGAAGACGAAGGCATAGAGCCCGTCGACCTCACGCTCATAGAGCGCCTCGAGCGCGCGCGCGTCGGTTATCGCCCGGCGCACCAAGTCGTGTTCGTTCTCGGTCATCTGCAGCGCGATCTCCCCCGTCGACGCAGCCGAGGGGGGCCGGGGGGGTGAAATCGCGGAGACTCCCTTACCGAGCGGCGCAGCGTCCCCGTACTAGGCACAACGCTAGTGTCAGCGACGGGGCAGAAGGTGTCGCAGAAAAATCTGACCCTCCCACTATCCCGGGATCATTGGACTCGGAAGCGTGGGACCCGCATTCCCGGAAGCGTGGGACCCGCATTCCCGGGATCGTGGGACCCGCATTCCCGGGAGCGTGGGACCCGCATTCCCGGAAGCGTGGGACCCGCATTCCCGGAAGCGTGGGACCCGCATTCCCGGGACCGCGGGACCGCCATTCCCGGAACACCGAGAGGACTGAATTTCGAGCGCGATCAGGTCCCGAACGATCGCGCCACGAAGGCCTTCATTTCCCGAATGAGATCGGCACGTGGTGCCTTCATCCCACCCTCGACCCAATGGGCGAGGAAGACTTGGTGGCCGGCGATCATCAGCCGCGCGTAGAGCTCGGGATCGCCGGGCCGGATCGAGCCCTGGCGGATTGCCTCACGAAATACCATGACCGTCAGCTCGAGTCCCTCGCGCCACTGCTTGCGTTGCTCGGCGCAGGTGAACTTGGGGTCGAGCGCCCACGGCTGGCTCTCGAGCAAGTGAATGCGGAGGTAGCTGGGATGCTCCGCGAGGAACGTCACGTACGAATCGACGCCCGCCAGGATCGCCTCCATCGCGCTTCGTGAGCTCGATGCTGCCTCCGCCGCGCGCGCGAGGAGAGCGCGCCCGCGAAGCTCGTGGACCGCCGCGAAGATGTCCTCTTTGCTGGGGACGGTCGTGTAGACCGTCGCGAGCGCGAGGCCTGCCTCGTTCGCGATGTCCTGCATCCGCGTGCCGTCGTAGCCCTTCTCTGCGAAAGCTCGTTCCGCCGCCTCGATGACGAGCGAGCGATGGAGGTCCTTGCGCGCTGACTTCGCGGCCTCCTTCTTCTTTCGCGCGACAGGCTCCGACTTGAGCACGCTTCAGCTCATCTCGCTGACCCGGATGGTCTTGGTCGGGCAGTACTTCTCGGCCATCTTCGCCTTGCCGTACAGGTTCGGATCCGGGAACGCGTCGATCAGCTCGACCTTGCCTGTGCCGCGCACGCGGAAGACCTCGGGCGCTTCACCCTGGCAGACCGCATGACCCTGGCAGAGATCGAGATCGACCTCGACCTTGAACTTGCGCGGAGCGAGCGCAGCAGCGCCGGTGTTCGCGTTCTTGCCGGTGTAGACGAACTGCTTCACGTCCTTGCGGCGCTTGTAGCGAACGCGGCACGGCTCTTCGGGGCCGACCACCAGACCGTGAAAGTCGCTCTTCACGTTCGGGTTCGCGAGCTCGAAGTCGAAGGAGCGAAGAAGGATCGTCAGGATCGCCTTGATCTGCAGGATCGCGAACGCGTTCCCCATGCACTTGTGACGGCCGCCACCGAACGGGATGAACGCGTAGTCGCGCTTGTCCTCTTCGCGGCCCGGGCCGAAGCGATCCGGATCGAACCGGGTCGGATCCGCGAAGTGCTCGGGCATCAGGTGCGCGACCGTCGGCGAGACGATGACCCAGGAGCCCTTCGGGAAGAAGTAGCTCTTGTAGACGAAGTCCTGCTCGGCGACGCGCACCAGCATGAAGAGCGGCGGGTGGAGGCGCAGCGTCTCGAGCACGACACCCTCGGTGAGCGGGATGTTGCGGAGCGTGTGAAAGCCGGGGACCGTTCCGTCGCCGAACACACCCTCGAGCTCTGCGCGTACGCGAGCGAGGAGGTCGGGCTGCTTGGAGAGCTCGATGATCGCCCACGCCGTCGTCACCGAGCTCGTGTGGTGGCCGGCGAACATCGACGCGACGAGCATCCCGGTGATCTCGTGGTCGGTGAGCGGCGCGCCGCCCTTGTACTTCGCGTCCATGAGCGTCTGAAGGAAGTCCTCGCCCTTGCGGCCGCTCTTCTTCCGCTGGTTGATGATCTCGGTGACCATCTCTTCGAGGCGGATGCGACCCTTGTCGCGCTCGCGGAACGCCGGGATCGGGAGGTTCGCGTTGATGTACGCGAGCGGCGTGATGCCGCGCTCGAGCGACGTGTAGACGCGAGCGAACTCCTCGTTCATGCCGCCCCGGAACTCCTTGCCGAGGAGGCAGTGGCTCGACGTGTAGTTGGTGAGGACGCGGCAGTAGTCGACCAGATCGATCTCGCCGTGATCGCCCCAGCCCGCGATGCTCTCTTCGACCTCTTGCACGACGATCTCGCCGTAGGTCCGCATGCGCCGATCCTTCAGCGCCGGCAGCAGCATCTTGAGCTGCTCGTTCATCTTGTCGTGAGGCGCGTCGTAGACCATCCCCTTGCCGAAGATCGGGGTCATGATCTTGTAGGCCTCTTGCGGCGAGAGCTGCTCTTCCGGCGCGCGGAAGACGACTTCGTGCGCGTCGGGCCCGTAGACCGCGATCATCTTGCGGCCCATCACCTCGAACGCCGCCACCTCACCCAGCTCTTCGTGCGCGCGCGACAAGAGACCGATCGCCGAGCGCACGAACTCGACCGTGTGGCCGAGCACCGGCACGCCGCCCGAGAGCCGGGGCGGCTCCTTCAATCCGGCGGGGACGGGGGCCTTCTTGCGGGTGACCTTCTGGATCAGCGGCTCGAGCATGGCCGGGCCGTAGCACGGTGTTCGTGAAACTTGAAATCATCATTTCAAATTTCACAACGGTGCTTCTTTTGGGGCTCTTGCGGCTCCGCTCGCCTCCATCGCGGCCTGCGCCCGCCGGATCAGACCGAGCGCCTGCGCCCGCTTTTGCGCGAGCGTCGTGAGAGCGCGGCGACGCGTCACGAGGCGGAGCGCCTGCGCGAAGCCTTGCGTTCGCTCGAGCCAGAAGAGCGCGACGAAGGGCGAGACGAGGAGCACCGCGACCATCGCTGCGAAGACAGCGACGCTCGGAGCGAACACCCAGGCGAGCGCAACGAGGAGCGCGGCCCAGACCGGGTACGCGACGAGCCCGGCCGCGAGCTTGAGGGTCGAGCGCTGATCGACCTCGTCGGTGCGCCCCGCGACGAGCCGCGGCACCTGGTACGGCACCCAGTAGAGAAGGACGCCGATCGGTGCGAGCGGTGCGAAGAGCCACCCGAGCGGATGAAGCCGCGAGCGGCGCTCGTCGCGTTCTTTGCCGGCCAGCTGATGATCCGAGATCCCCGTCGCTTCGAGCTCTTCGGCGTACTCGGCGACGGCGCGCTCGACCGATGCGGCGAGCTCGGGATCGCTCCTTCGCAGCTGGTCGCGCGCGTGCTCGACCGCTTGCGCGACGCGCACCGCCTCTGCGAAAGAGAGGTCGCCCTCTTCGTTGGCGAGGATCTCGGCGATGAGAAGGACGAGCCTTCTTTCTTGCCAGCTCGCGCCTTCGACCACCATCTCTTCGAGATCCGCGCGCATCTGCGCGGTGGCGCGTTCGACTGCGTCGGGCTCGTCGCCGCCGAATGGACGCACCGGGCCAAACGCGACGACCGCGCGTGAGCGGAACGAGTCCCTCTCGTCGAACTCGAGCCCGACCGCCTGAAAGGCGAGCTCGGTCGCGCCGGCCGCGGCTGCTCTCGCGAGCATGCGCGCAGCGCCGGTCTTGAGCCGCTGCATCTGCGGCTCGTTGTGGCTCGTTCCTTCCGGGAAGACGAGCACGTTGCCGCCGCGTGCGAGGTGCGCCGCGACGCGATCGAACATCTCGTCGTTCGCACCCGCCGGCTTGGACGGATCGTCGCGCCTTCGAACGACGGGTACTGCATCGGCGAGATCGAGGAGCCAGCGGAGCCCGGGGATGTTCCAGAGCGTGCTCTTGGCGAGCGGCGAGATGTCACAGCGCGCGTGCGTCAGAACCAGGATCGGATCGATGAGCGCGCTCCAGTGGTTCGACACGAAGACGCGGCCGCGGGTCTCCGGCCCGGGACGGTCACCGACCTCTTCGATGCTCCGGAAGTAGAGGCGCACGAGCGCCTTGAAGAGCGCTCGAAGCGTCCGCCGGACCGGCGTCACCGGTCACGCCGGCGGTGGACCACCCCAGCCCCCGCTGCCCCAACCGCCCTGCGGTCCTTGCCCGCCCGGCGGACCACCTTGCGGCGGCTGCCCCCAACCTTGTTGGCTCGGTGCCGCGTACGGATTCTGCGGCTGCGGGGGCGTGTAGCCATGCGGACCAGGGCCCCAACCAGGTCCCCCAGGAGGCGGCGGGCCGTGCCCGAACGACCCATAGTAGGGAACCGGACCCGGGCTCTTGTCCGGCAGCACGGCGATGATGATGAGCCCGATGCAGCTGAACAAGCCGAGGAAGCCGAGCGCCCAGTGGTAGCCCTTGGCCTTCGCGACGTACGCGAGCCCGGCAATCACGAGCGCCATTCCGCAGAATGACAGAACCGTCGTGAACGTCGTCGCGGAGTCTCCGAGCATCGGCTGGAACATCGGCGCCATGAAGCTGGCGCCGGTCTGCAGCACCAGCCCGGGGATCCCGAGCATGAAGCCCAGCCTGTTGTACTCGGGGATCAGCAGAATCACGGCCGATCGCTCTGCTTTGGCGTCACGCCGACGCGCGTGGCGAGAAAGTCGATGAGATCGATCTTGGTGACGAGACCGACGATGTTCGCGCCGTCCATCACGAGCGCGACCTTGGCGTCGCTCATGACGTTCTTGAGGAGCTCGACCTTGGTCTCGGGGGTGACCGTCGCGTAGTCGCTCTCGATCATGTCCGAGATGGTCGCTTCTTGGGTGCGGCCGCTGACGAGCGCCTTCAACAGATCGCTCTCGTGAATGAGGCCGCGCAGGCGCCCGTCGTCGACGACCGGGAGCTGGCTGATGCCGAACTTCTTGAGCTTGTTCACGACGGCGAGGATGGAGTCGCCGCTCGATGCGGTCTCGACCTTCTGCGTGGCGCCGCCGCCGCGCGTCGCGAGGAGATCTTTGAGGGTGCCGAGGCTCGGCCCCTCGTCCTCGAGGAAGCCGTTCTCGCGCATCCAGTCGTCGTTGAAGATCTTCGAGATGTATTTGGACGCGCCGTCCGCGAGCATGACAAGGATGTTTTCTTTCCTGCCGCTCGCCTTTGCGTACTTGATCGCGCCGGCGACCGCCGCGCCGCTCGAGCCCCCCACGAAGAGCCCTTCGAGGCGCACGAGATCGCGCGTCATGAGGAAGCACTCCTTGTCGTCGACGCGCACGACCTCATCGATGATGTCGAGGTTGATCGTCGACGGGAAGAAGTCCTCGCCGATGCCCTCGACCTTGTACGAAAACGGCTTCGTGATGCGCTTGTCCTTGATGTAGTCGAAGTAGAGCGAGCCCACCGGATCGACGCCGACGAGCTTCACGCCGGGCTTTCGCTCTTTGAGGAACTTGCCGGTGCCGCTGATCGTGCCGCCGGTGCCGAGGCCGGCGACGAGCACGTCGAGCTCGGGCCCGCACTGATCCCAGATCTCCGGACCCGTCGAGCGGTAGTGTGCCTGGGGGTTGTCGGGGTTGTGGTACTGGTTCGCGTAGAAGCAGTTCGGCGTCTCGTTCGCGATGCGCTTCGCGGTCGAGTAGTAGCTGCGCGGATCCTCGGGCTCGACCGCCGTCGGGCAGACGACGACGCGCGCGCCGAGCGCACGGAGCGTCGACACTTTCTCCTGCGACATCTTGTCCGGCATGATGAAGACGGTCTTGTAGCCCTTGACCGCCGCGAGCATCGCCAGCGCCGCGCCCGTGTTGCCGCTCGTCGCTTCGACGATCGTGCCGCCGGGCTTCAGGCCGCGCGCCTCGGCCTCTTGGATCATGTTGCGAGCCACCCGATCCTTGTGGCTCCCCATCGGGTTCAGGTACTCGCACTTCACGTAGATGTCGGAAGCGAGCCCCTCGGTCACCTTGTTGAGCTTGACGATGGGTGTGTTGCCGACGGCCTGGGTAATGTCGCTCTTCGCGCCTCGCATCATGGCGTGATGTTCGTACCCCGCTTTCAGCGCTCCGTCACCCGCGAGCGCAAAAAGCAAAACCCCCTCCACGAAGTGGAGGGGGTAGGGGGAGGAATCCACAGGGAGACCCTCACCCAGCGGCAGGTGTTGTCAGTCTCGGCGAAACGTCACTTACAAGCGGCCGGCGCCCCCGCACCCGCCAGCATCCCGCGGATCCCCGCGAGGGCTTGCGCGGTGTTGGGGTTGTTGCGCGCGGCGTCGCAGGCGCCTGCGGCGAGGAGGTACGCGCCCTGCTGCTGCGGGGGTGCGCTCTTGGCGTTCTGGCGGAGCGCCTGGCAGCAAGCCGCGATGCCGCCGCCACCACCGCCCGCGGCCTTGGCGGCCGAGCGCATCGCGCCGAACACGTTGGACGAGTCGGTGCCCGGGGCCCACGCGCCGACGATCACCAGGTTCTCGCCCGTGACCATCGCCGCCTTCACCTCGGCGCCGTCCTTGGTGCAGAGGCCGTCGGCGCCCTGCGCCGCGATCTTGTCCTTGCCCCAGGTGATCGCCTCGTTCGGGTTCCACTTGCACGCGGTGAGGCCGCCTGCCGCTGCGACAGCTTCGACCTTCTCGGTCCCGCCGCCGCCCGCGCTGAGCACGGCCTTTTTGTCGGCGGAGTTGTTGACGTTGAAGTCGCCGCTCTTGGTGCCCGGCCAGTCCTTGGGCGCCTGGAAGGTCGCCTTGGCGCCGGTCGGAACGACCGCGGTGCCGGTGATGCCGTTCGCGTTGTTGTCGAGCTCGGCCTTCACCTTGGCCTCGATGGCCGGGTTCGCCGCGGGATTGTCGATTTTTACCGCGCTCGTTTGCGTCGCGGTGGCTGTGGGGGTCGGCGCCGTCGTCGGTGCCGGCTCGCTCGTCGCCTTCGCCTTCTTCGGCGTGTCCTCCTCATCCTCGGTGTCCTTGTCCTTCGGACATGCGACGAGAGACAACATCATCACGGGTAGCAACCAGATGGATCGGCTCAGGCTCATAGGTTCTCCGCGGGAGAGTACGGCTGACTTGCCGTAGAGGTCTACTCCGAGCGTTTGGGTTCCTTACTGCCGCGTTAGACCCCCCCTTTCTCTCACTTCTTCAACTTCACGCCAACCTGCTTCAAACTGCGGGCAAACGCCTCGCGTTCCCGGGCACGGACGGTGCCACACCGGGCTCGCTCGTCGTTGCCCTCTTCGTAGCCGCGGGCCGCGCCCTCGAGCTCTCCCAGGCGCTTCTCCAGCAAAGCCCCGAAGCGGACGGCTTCGGGCTCGTCGCCGCAGGCCCAGCCGATGGTGTGCGAGAGGGTCGAAGCCCCACCCATCTTCTTCGCCAGATCGTCGAGGTGCTCGGTCGCGTAGGCGTAGAAGACCGCGCGAGACGCGGGCCGGGAAGAGATCGCCGTCTTCACGTGGCGAAAGTCCCCTGCTCGGATGCTCCCGCTCTCGAGCAGCTCGAGCGCGCGCTTCACGGCGGCGGGATCGCCCGAGGCGATCGCCGTCGTGAGCGCCACGCGGTGATCGGGCGTCTTCGCTGCGAGGAGCGCCTTGTCGTCGAGCGCGCGGCCGGCCGCACTACCGCTCGCCACCGCGACGCGCATCGCGAGCGGACCGAGATCCGGGCCCGACAGCTCCGCAGCGTCGTTCGGATCGACGAGGTACTTCTGCGCCGTGGGCTCGAGCGCGCGAGCGACGTCGGGGTCGCGTGCGAGATCGTGGAGCGCCGCGAGCACGCTGACGCGGAGGAGCGAATCATCGGCCGGCTCGGTCTTCTTCGGCGAGGGCATGCCCAGCCGCTTCTTTGCCGGATCGAGGACGCGGTGAACGAGCTTGCCGAACGCTTCTCGGGTCGAGGGGTCGACGAGCGTCCGATCCATTTCGCCGAGCACCGAAATCGCCGCCTCGATGACGACGCGCGATTTTTCTTTGGTGAAATCGATCGAGGAAAAGAGCTCGATGACGTGCTCCGCGCCGCGACGTCCCGCGAGCACGAGCGCCCACGCGTCGAGGATGAGCCCCGCGCGCTCCGCTTCGCCGAGGCTCGCGAAGCTCTGCACGAGCTTCTTCCACGAGCCCTCGTCCAGGTCGTAGCGGTAGTAGCCGGCTTCGCCGGCGTTCGGATGGATCCACGCGGGGCACGTCGCGAGCGGGATGGTGGCGCGCTCCTTGTCGAGCAGAACGCAGACCGTGGCGCTCTCTCCCTCGGCGCGGATGCAGACGGGAAGCTTCCACGTCGCACCCGATGGGCCGCCGAGCGCCGACGCTTCGACCGTCGCGTTGGTCGGCTTTTTCGACTTCGGGTCGCAGGTCACCGAGACCGAGACGAGCGGCACGCCCGGTTGATCGAGGAAGGTGCGCGCCACCTCGCTGACGCGCTTCTTCGTCGTCTTATCGAGCGCTGCGAAGAGCTCGGTCGACGTGATGCTCTTGTCGGCTTGCGCGGCGACGTATGCGCGGATCCCTGTTCGGAAAGCTTCTTCGCCTGTCCACGTCTCGAGCATCGAGAGGATGCTCGCGCCCTTCTGGTAGGCGCTCCATCCGCCTACCTGACCGATGTCGTCGGCGCGCTCGACCTTCGGCCGAACCGCGCGCGCCGAGGGGAGGACGTCGTAGCGCATGGCGATGTCCTTCGAGAGGACGCGCTCGGCGCGCGCCCCGAACGCTTCGAAGGCGTCGTCGCAGACCTTGGACTGCATCCAGGTTGCGAAGCCCTCGTTGAGCCAGATGTCGTCCCACCAGCGCATCGTCACCAGGTTGCCGAACCACTGGTGCGCGAGCTCGTGCGCCATCACGAGCGCCATGCGCCGCCGCAGGTGCGCGGGCGACGTCGCGCCGGTGAGGAGGAGCTCTTCGCGGAAGGTGACGAGGCCCGCGTTCTCCATCGCGCCTACCGCGAAGTTGGGAACCGCGGCGAGGTCGAGCTTTCCGAACGGGTAGGGGATGCCGAAGTAGCTCTCGAGCGACCCGAGCGAGCGACGCGCGGCCTCCATCCCGTCGGCGCCGAGCTTCGAGCGACCCGGCGCGGCGAGCAGTCGAATCGGAGTCGTTGCCTCGGGCCCTTTCGCGACCTCGAGCTCGCCGACCGCGATCGCGACGAGGTAGGTCGGCATCGGTTTGGACGTCTCGAAGCCGAGGCGCCGAAAGCCCTGCCGCTTGCTGGGCTCTTCGACGGCCGACGCCGTGTTCGCGAACCCAGTCATCGCCTGTGGGACCTCGAGCACGATGTCGAACGGCGTCTTGTATCGAGGCTCGTCGAAGCTCGGAAACATGCGACGAGCGAACGTCGATTCGAGCTGCGTGAACGCGAAGCTCTTCCCCGTGTCCTGGACCTTGAAGAGGCCCCATAGCGATCCGAACGGCGCGTCGTACGAGATCACGATCTCGGCGGGCCCGGGCCTCAGCCACTCGCCGAGCAGGAGCACGAGCTCTTCGTCCGCGTCCTTCGCGCCGAACGCGCGTCGCGGCCGCGCTTCGGCGGTCATGCGCTTCCCGTTCGCCGTCACGGCGGCGCTGCTCACCTCGAGGTCGCGCGCGTGAAGCACCACGTGATCGGTCGCCTCGTTGACGTTCACGGCGATCGTCGTGGTCCCCGAGAAGCGGTCCTGGGTCGGATCCACCACGAGCTCGAGCCGGTACTTCGTCGGCACGACCGTGTCGGGCAGGTGAACCGAGGTCGCGACCGGAGCCTCCCAGCGGAGCGTCGCCGGCGGCTCGGCGCTCGGCCGCGGGCTGACGGTCGGCTGCGATCCCGAGCACGCAAGTGTGGCGAGCGCGAGGAGGCAAGGCGCTGTGCGAGCCCTGATCATGCCGGGAGGCTACCAGGGGGTCTCGGAGCGCGATCAGTCGCTCCGGGAATTTTCTACCGAGTCGGCGTGTCACGATTTCGCGCTGACGCCCGCCCTTAGCGGGATTAGGGAGTGGTCATGAAGCGGGCGATCCTCCTTTTCTCCTTGTTCACTTCCATTGGCGTCTCGACGGCGATGATCGGTTGTGGCGACGACACGGGCTCCGGCGGTGGCGACACCACCACGACCGGAACGACCTCGCCGACGACGACCGGCAGCCCCACGACGGGCACGCAGAACACGACGAGCACCATGAACACGACGGGGATGAGCTCCTCGTCGACCGGCATGGGCACGACGGCTGCGGGCATGTTCGATTGCTCGGCGCCGGATGGCTCGATGCCCAACCTGACGCTTACCGAGATCGCCGACAACCTCGACACGCCCGTGCTGGTCAAGGCGGCGCCCGACAACCCCGATCGGCTCTACATCGTCGAGCAGAGCGGCGCTGTCCTCATCTGGGAGAATGGTGACGTCCTGCCGACGCCCTTCATCGACGTGAGCGGCATCATCAACGCCGGCGGCGAGCAGGGCCTGCTCGGTCTCGCGTTCCCCAACGACTACGGGACGAGCGGCCGCTTCTTCCTCCACTACACCGCGGACGGCAGCAACGACATGACCGTCGGCGAGTTCCAGCGCAGCGCGGATCCGCTCGTCGCGGAGCCGGCTCAGACGCAGCTCGTCGTGCAGTTCGACACGGCCGAGTCCAACCACAACGGCGGCTCGATCGAGTTCGGCTCCGACGGCTTCCTCTACGTCTTCTGGGGCGACGGCGGTGGCGGCGGCGATCCCGAGTGCGACGCGCAGAACCCCGACAACCTCTGGGGCAAGGCGCTCCGCATCGACATCAACGGCGCGCCCAGCCCGCAAGGCTATCCGGCGGCAGCGGGTAACCCCAACGGGTCGCTCATCTACCACAATGGTCTTCGCAACCCGTACCGCGCCAGCTTCGACCCGTGCACTGGCGATCTCTACATCGGTGACGTCGGACAGGGTCAATGGGAAGAGGTCGACGTCGTCGCTGCCGGCACGCCGCACAACTTCGGTTGGCCCATGCGCGAGGGCATGCACGACTTCGGCAACAGCTGCCCCAACCCGCGGCCCAACCCGACCGAGCCCGTGGCAGAATACAGCCACGGCGGCGGCGCCTGCTCGATCAGCGGCGGCTACGTCTACCGCAGCACTGCAGTCCCGGGCCTCCGCGGCACGTACTTCTACGGTGACTACTGCTCGGGTGAGATCCTCATGCTCCGCTGGGAGAACGGCGCCCTCGTGAGCGGCCCGACCGACACCGGCCTCGACGGCGGCAACATCTCCGGCTTCGGCCAGGATGGCCGCGGCAACGTCTACGTCGTCAACCACACCCAAGGCACGGTTTCGCGCATCGACGCGCAGTAGAGCGATAGTCGAACGAACGGCATGCGCCGAAGGCCGAAAGGTCTTCGGCGCTTTGCTTTTGTGGGTGGGGCATGGCGGGCCGACACGCACCGGGCACGCTGGCGGCCCGCTCGACGCTCGCCGCGTCGCCGTGCGATCCGCGCGCCGTGCGCCGCCCGCCGCGTCGCCGTGCGATCCGCGCGCCGCCTCGCCTTGCGACCCGCACCGCCTCGCCGTGCGACCGAACTGGGTGCGTGTGCTTCTCATCGCCCTACTTCGGTCGCATGCACCCGCGACTTCGGTCGTCGCCTGCTGCGATCGGAGGAACGAATCGCGCACTTACGAGTGTCGCCGGGCTTCGGTGCGACCGAAGCGCCGGGATGATGCGACCGGAGTGCCGGGATGAAGAACAGAACTACCGACCTCGGTCGCATCGCGGGGAATGCGAGTGCGCGGCGGGTCGGCATCGAACGACGTTACATCGAGCTCGGCGTCGCGGCCGCGAGGTCTGAGCGTGAGCTGAAGGCAGATCGCACGAACCAGGGCAGCGTTCCGCGGCCTCTTCCGAGCGCGTTCGACGCACATCCCCCGGCGCATGGCCGCGCCGTGCGAAGTCGCCAGCTTCTTTGCGGGTCCCGAGCACGAGCGCATGCGCGTGGGTGTCAGCCAACCGAAACGCCAGGAGCCCGTACCGCGCCGAAGCCGAGTGAAAGATGCGCGCCGCCAACCGACGCGCGGCGGCGGTCGTGGCCAGCACCTGCGAGCTCTCGAGGCGCATCGTGATGTGTTGTCCGAACGGGTGGGTGCCCATACTCGTGTGTCGACACGAGCAGGCGCCAGCTGCGTAGATCCGGCACAGCGGTTCGTATTCGTCGCGTTCTCCGGACGGCTGCGAGGCGCGGATGCGACCGAAGCAGGGTGTTGAAGATCACAGCCGCCCACTCCGGTCGCATCAGCCGGGCGGTTCGGTCGCATCGATGCCTGGCGCGACTCGTAAGTGCGCGATTGTCTCCGTCCACCGCACGAGCCAGCGACCAACGCCTGGACTGCATGCGACCAAAGCCCCGGGTTCTCGAGCACACCACACGGGTTCGGTCGCATCGGCAGGGAGAGGCAGAGGCGAAGGCTGGGGGGCAGAAAAGGGAGACGCAGAGGGAGAGGCTCGGGGCGACCGAGCTTGCGTGCGTGCCGCCGCGGCTCGGTGTAGGGTCAGCCCGCCGTGCGCTTCCAAGACATCATCCTGACGCTGCAGAAGTCCTGGGCCGACCGCGGGTGCATCATCGTGCAGCCGTACAACTCGGAGGTCGGCGCGGGGACGTTCAACCCGGCGACGTTCCTTCGCGCGCTCGGGCCCGAGCCGTGGAACGTGGCGTTCGTGGAGCCTTCGCGGCGGCCGACCGACGGCCGCTACGGCGAGAAC
>JBGTSH010000120.1:0-27588 GCA_041940405.1 Polyangiaceae bacterium | reverse complement strand
CATCCGCGGCCAACGAGACCACCGGGGACGTCCAGCTTCGATGGCGCGCCCATCGGCGCCCAACGAGACCACCGGGGACGTCCAGCTTCGATGGCGCGCCCATCGGCGCCCAACGAGACCACCGGGGACGTCCAGCTTCGATGGGGGGCCCATCCGCGCCCAACGAGACCGCCGAGGACGTTCGGCTTCGATGAGGGCGGCGGAGCGGCCGCGCTACGGCGCCGGCCGCTCCGCGGGCTTGGCGATCCGGCGGAGCGCCGAAGCAGCGAAGGTGCGCATGACGTTGCGACCGCAGAACGGGCAGAGCCAGGCGATGTCGAAGACCTCGTCCTGCGCTTCGATCGAGTGGGCCGGCGCGAGCTCGCGCTTGCCGAGCAAGAAGGCGCTCCCGTGAATGGCGAGGCGATCTTCAGTGAGATCCGCGTTCAGGCTCGCCTGGCACTCGCAGCGGCTGGAGGCGGTGTAGACCGCGGCCGGGGTCGTCATACTGGCTTTCCAGTACCTCACTCGCGCGCCTTCCGACAAGCGGGCGAGTGGACTACGCCTCGAGCCGTGACCCCCACCGAGCCCTTCCGCCAGCTTCGCTTCGAGGATCTTCCCGAACGGCCGCGGATCGGCCACGCCTGGGATGCGACCAAGGCGCGCGATATCGAGGTCGCCTCGAGCGACTTCGGGCGCATCAAGATCCACCTCCGCGAGCACGGGGAAGGGCCGCCGCTCCTCTTGGTGCACGGCCTGATGACGTCGAGCTACTCGTTCCGCTACGTCTTCGAGCCGCTGGGCCGGCACTTTCGCACGATCGCCTTGGACCTTCCGGGCGGAGGAAGGAGCGACAAGCCCGACGTTTCCTACGCGGCGCCCGCCGTCGCGCGCCTCCTCGCCGAAGTGATCGAGACCCTCGGTATCGGGCCGTGCCCGGTGCTCGGCAACTCGATGGGCGGCTACCTCGCGATGCGGCTCGCCCTCGCGCGGCCCGATCTGGTCGACCGCCTCGTGAGCGTCCATTGTCCCGGCGTTCCGCTGGCTCGGCTGCACCTCTTGAAGGGAGCGCTGAGGGCGCCGGGCGCGGGCAAGCTCCTCGATTTTCTCGTGAGGCGCGACCCGGAACGGTGGGTCCACAAGAACGTCCACTACTACGACGAATCGCTGAAATCGCTCGAGGAGGCCCGCGAGTACGCGGCGCCGCTCAAGACGCGCGAGGGCAGGCGAGCCTTCGAGCGCCACCTGGCGGACACGCTCGATCCTTCCGAGATGCGCGTCTTCAACGAGGAGCTCCGGCGCGGTCCGTTCCCTGTGCCGCTGATGCTCCTCTTCGTCCGTCAGGACCCGATGGTGCCTCCGTCGGTCGGCCAGAAGCTCCACGATCTCGTGCCGAGCGCCGAGATGGTGTGGCTCGAGGGAGCATCACACTTCTGTCATGTCGATGCGCCGGACAAGGTGCTCCGCGCGGTGCTCCCATTCCTCCTTGCAGGGGCCGAGGCGGCTGGCTAGGATGCATGCGCGATCTGCGGGAATAGCTCAGTTGGTAGAGCATCAGCTTCCCAAGCTGAGGGTCGCGAGTTCGAACCTCGTTTCCCGCTCCGTGTTGTTCGTGAACCCTTTCGCGCGGGGCCGCGATTTTTCACGAACCCTTTCGCGCGGGGCCCCAACCCCGCGCGAGGCGAGACGCCTCACCACTTGCGGTAGGGCACGCGGTAGCCGGGCCGCTTGTAGGTGTGCACCTCGAAGTAGCGAAGGAGCGCGCCGAGGGCTGCCTGGCTCGCCGGCAGGTCGGGGTCGTAGAAGTTTTCGTTCTCGCCGGGATCGGTGTCGAGATCGAAGACCTCGACGGTTCGCATGCGTGAGTCGTGGATCACCTTCGTGCTTCCGATGAGCATGGCGCGCTTGAGGCGCGCCTCGGCGACGATGGGGCGGGTGAGCGTTACCTCGTCGCCGCGGACGAGCGGGACGAGGGTCTGACCCATCGACTGCGGCGGCGTCTCGAGACCGAACAGGTCGAGGATCGTCGGCCCGAGATCGACGAGCGAGACAGGTGTATCCACGACCCTCGCCGCACGCGAGGGCGTGCGGATGATGAGCGGCACGCGAAGCAGCTCGTCGTAGAGCGCCTGACCATGGAAGGTGAGGCCGTGCTCGCCGAAGGCCTCGCCGTGATCCGAGTAGATGACGAGGACTGTGCGGTTCCAGAGGCGCTTTCTGATGAGCTGGGTCTTGAGATCCCGCAGCTGCGCGTCGACGAAGCCGAGCTCGGCGAGGTAGTTCTGGAACTTGGTGCCGTCGCTCCGAACGCTCGTGTAGGGGCTGTGCGCGTCGAGCAGGTGAGCGAACGCGAACACGGGCCCGGCGGAGCTCTCGATGATCTTGGGCGTGAGCGCGGGGAGCATCGTGTTCGCCCTTGGGTAGAGGCCGCCGGGCTTGCGCAGGTTCTCTTCGTTCGAAAATCCGCGCACGATGCCGAACTCGTTCGTGAGCCAGCCGGAGGCATCGACGGTGATTGTCGGAATGCCTGCCGCCGCGATGCTCTCCGGAAAGCGCGGCGTCTCGTCGAGGTGCGGAAAAGGCTCCGCAGGCCTTTTGGGGTGCCGTACCCATCGTTGCGCCGAGTACGTCACGCCCGAGAAGATCGCGGCAAGCGCCGGGCCGGTCGACGTGCCGGGACTGCGCGCGTTCGAGAACCACACGCCCTCGTCGCGCAGCTGAAAGAGGGTGGGGAGCGTTGCGCGGTTCGCTTCGTCGGCAAGGACGTCGGCGCGCATCGAGTCGATGCCGATCAGGATGACGATCGGGTTGCGGATCAGGATGCGGCCCGAAGGCGGTATGGGGTCGAGCCCCGCGCGGGACTGGAACCACTCCGCTTGCTCTTGCGGAGGCTGCCAGGTGACGTCGATGTCGTCCTGCGGCAGGAGCGGGAACGGGGCGAGGAAGGCGGCCGGTTGGCGCGCGAGCTCGACGGACGCGCGGTTCGACGGTGGGATCAGGACCGATGCGAGCCCCAAGAGTGTGGCGACCGCGAGGGCCGCGCCTCCGACCCAACGGGGCGTCCGTCCGAGCACCCTCGGCAGGCGCATCCCGGCGAGCGACGCCGCGGCGAGCGTCCCTGCCGAGATCGCGAGCAAGAGGTGAACCCCCTCGTAGCTGTAGGCGAGATAGAGCCCGTTCGTGGTCGCGATCGCCGCGCCGCCGGCCACGCCCAGCCAACGGAGCCACGGCCTGGAGAGCAGCATGCCGAGGCCCATCGCGATGGCGACGGTGGTCCCACCTCCGAACGCGAAGACGGCGAGGAGAGGCTCGTACGGAACCCCGACCGCTTCGGCAACTCGTCCGGCGACCCCCGAGGCGTCGATGTCCAGGAGCCAGATGCCGATCAGCCCGCCGACCACCGCTACCGCCAGCAGGGCCGCGGTCCTGGGCCGCCGCGCCAGCGGTCCGGCGGGCAGCGCGACGAGCCGATCCCAGCCCAGCCCGAGCGCCACCCCAACCGCACCGCAGAGCGCCGCGTAGCCCACGACATGGACCTCGACCATCGCGAAGGCTCCAGCCGAAAGGCCCTTGGACCGGCGGTACGCGACGACGATGGCGCCGGCGAGCGCTACGAGCAAAAAGCCGAGGCCTGTCGCGGGAGCCCGGCGGAGCGCCGGGGAGTCATCGGGCATGAGAGGGGCCGATCATGCCCCCTCCGGGGCACCCCAGGCCAGCATCCCAACCTGCGGACCCAGCGGGGAATTCGCCGCGCTGGGTCATCATGGTAAGGTCGGGTCGCCCATGGGCCTGTACGAGCTGACGATCGATCCCAACCTCGTGGATGAGGCCGAGGAAATCACGTCCGTCGATGCCCTCGCCAAGCGCGAGTTTCCGACCCTGGTCGTGAATTGGGAGTCGAAGATCTTCGGGCAGGCCTGGTCGAGCACCATCGTCCTGGACTACGTCCTCGCCCTGCCGCCGCTGGAGCCGTCGGTCACGTTCATCCCGGTTCGCATCGGAGCCTTCGTGGGCGGAGCGCCCACCAAGTACTTCTACTTCGGCACCGAGATGTCGAACACGGTGCCCCGGCTCGCGCCGGAGATGGAAAACCTGGTGACGCCGCAGGCGCAGTTCCAGGAGTTCTTGATCGACGAGCGGACGAGCCCGATCCCGTACCTCAAGCTCATCCAGGCGACGCCCCGCATCTACGGTAACGGCGCGCAGGACTATTACGCTCCCCCGATCAAGGTCGAGCGCTACGACGGCACCGTCAGCCCCGAGCATCTGGCCGATCTCTTCCCCGAGCAGGTAGCGAACCTTCCGACGATCGCGGGATCCGTCCTCACCGATCCGGCGCTCGGCTTCTGGGAAGGCCAGCGCTACGCCGGCATTCGATCGATCGCGATCGTCCGGCAGGGCAAGGTCGTGGGCCTTCATCGCAAGCAGGGCCGCCCCGACAAAGAGGTGGCTCCGCCCGTCGTGGTTCGCCGCGATCCGAAGAAGGACATTCGCGGCGACTGGGTCGCGATCGACGTCGGCGCGCGCTCGATCACCGTGGCTTGCCGGCACGAGCGCGGCCAGGCGGAGCTCTTCCGCCTCGGCACGCGAGAGCCGGTCAAGCGCCCGGCCGACTACGAGAACCCTGCCGAGATCTCGTTCATCAGCCTGAAGAACACGCTCCGCGCCTGGCGCGAGCGCGTCATCCAGCCGCACACGTCGTTCAGCGACGTGCGCGTCGGATTCGGCGTCGTCGATCTCGAGGGTGCCCGCGGCGCGTCGCCCAAGAGCTTCCAGCGCGCGACCTCGACAATCACCGAGCTGCCGCTCGTGCGCGAGTGGACCGACGAGGGCCGGACCTTCAAGCTTCGCGGGTACGTCGACGGTGAGACGGCCGAAGCGCTGAAGAAGCCCGCCCCGCCGATCATCGACGAAGACGGCATCGGCGCACACGACCCGTTCGATCCGATCGAGCTCTACGGCTACCAGATCGGCCTCCACGTGAATCAGCGCATGCGCGGCATCACGACGAAGTACCTCGTGAGCATGCCGACGGGCTGGACGCCCGAGCGCCGGAGGAGCGTCCTCGTCGCGATCCGCCGCGGCATCTTCCGCAGCTTGCCTGCCGGGATGCTCGAGTACCACGAGCTCGACAAGCTCATCGTCGCGGACGCCGGACCGAGCTCGATTTGCTTCGTCGCCAACGCGCACCGAGCGTTCTCCGCGCTACCGAAGGACGGCTCGATCACCTTCGGCGTGTTCGAGGCCGGCGCGAGCGAGGCGGGCGTGGTCTTCGGCATCCTTCGCGAGCCGAGCGCCGAGGAGAAGAAAGAGGGGTTCTCGCTCATCATCGAGCACCTCGACACGCAGAGCATCCCCTGGTTCGGAGCCGAACGGCTCCTGCATCGCCTCGCATACCGCGTGTACGCCGATCACGTCTCGGACATGATCGACCTCGGCGTCCAGTTCGAGAAGCCGCCCGAGGAGCCCGTGATCCCGGGAGCCGAGCAGCTGCTCGGCTCGTCGCCCGAAGCGCGCGCGAACACGCACCTCCTGAAAGAGGCGATGCGGCCGCTCTTCGAGGGCGATCCCACGTACCGGTTGCCTACGGCGATCAAGCTCGGAGGCTCGAGCGGCCTCACCGACGTGCGGGTCTCGCTCAACCGCGTCGCGCTGAGGCAGCTCGTCGACGCGTGGTTCACCGCGGCCGTACAGGAGTTCACGCACCACGTGCAGGCAGCGCTCACCCGCCTCGCTCGCGGATCGGATCCGTACGAGGGGCTGCGCATCTTCCTCGGCGGCCGCGTCTCGATGCACGCGGGCCTTCAGGACATCCTCACCAAGGCGCTGCCGTCCAACGTGCGGATTCACAAGTTCCGCGAGCCGGATCGGACCAACCTCTCGGCAGCGACCGTGAAGACGGCGACCGTGCTCGGCGCGCTCTCGCTCCGCCTCGACAAGATCGGCGTCACGCGCCGTGCCGAGAAGCGCGACGCTTTCCGTTATCGCGTCGGACGCGCGCGCCACGGTCAGCTCTCCGACGTCCTCGAACCGTCGGTCGACTACGATGCCTGGCGCGAGATGGGCCCGTGCTCCAAGCCCCAGGTCGATCTTCTCTTCATGAAGGCCGACTATGACGGTGAGGTCGCCGCCGACGATCCGCGCATCATGCGGGTCGAGTGCGACTTGGGCCCCGACTCGGTCGGACGGCGCGTCTTCTTGCGTGCCGTGGGCACCCACCGCATCGAGGTCGCCGCCGCAACCCCTGGGGAAGATCCCGGGCCCGAAGATCCCCGCGTCGCCGTCGAGCTTCAGACGGGCATGGCGTTCCCCGTCTGAGCGTAAGACGCTGACGTGCAGTATCCCGTCGGTCCTGGCGCATCCGCGAATTGGCGCCCTCCGAGCGCGCAAGATACGCTCGGTGCCGTGCCGAAACGTCGCGGCAAGTGGGCGAAGCGGGCCCTCGTAGCAGGATGTCTTTGCCTCGCTTCGGGGGCCGGATTGTGGATCGCCATCCACGAGGTGCCCGGGTTCGGGCCGGCGCTGGCCGATGGGGTTCGTTCGGTGGTGGGGCCGGGGCCGGTCGCCTGGGCCGAAGACGTCGCCTACGGCGTCGCCGATTGGATGAACCTGCGCACCCACGCGGACGACGCGCCCAAGACGTACTGGGACGCGCCCCAGCCCGGGACCGACCCGCCGATCGTGGCGCTGCCGGGCCAGCCCGACCCGATGGCAAACGCGCCGGCGCCCTTCACCCCGCCTCATCCGAACGTCGCGGCCGACGGGGACGGCAAGTGGATCCCCATGCGGGCCCCCTGGGACACCGGTCCGATAGCGATGTGGAAGTCGCTGGTGCACCCCGATCCCAAGCGGCCCTTCGCCGCCGTCGCGGTCGTGGCGATCAGCACCGCCGACCTCGAGCTGTCGCTCGTTCCCGGGACCGAAGAGCCGAAGAGCCTGCACGTGCCGCGTGCCGAGCGCCCCGGTCTCATCCCCGCCGACAAGCAGGACTCGCTCGTCGCCGCGTTCAACGGCGGCTTCCGCGCGGAGCACGGCAACTACGGCATGCGCATCGGCGAGCGCGTCTTCATCCCGCCGCGCGGGATCGCCTGCGACGTCGGCATGAATCCTGACGGAACTGTCGTCATCGGGACCCACGACTCGCTCGGGGCGGTCGAAGCCGGCTTCGCCTGGTACCGCCAGACCCCGCCGTGCCTCGTCGAAGGAGGCGCGCCGAACCCCGGCCTGCTCCACGAGTTCAACCGCAACTGGGGCGCCACGGTCGGCGGCGACACGATCATTCGCCGGAGCGCCATCGGCCTCTCGAAGGACAAGAAGCACTTGTTCTACGCGCTCGGCGACGCGGTCACGGCCCAGTCGATCGGTCGCGCGATGCTGGTCGTGGGCGCCCACGACGCAGCCCAGCTCGACGTGAACCACTCGTACCCGCGGTTCCTCTTGTTCGAAAAGGGCGAAGGCGGCTCGGTCGCGACGGCTCCGATCATCCCGGAGCTGAAATACAACCCGAGCGACTACGTGCGCACGCCGAGCTCGCGCGACTTCTTCTTCCTGACGCGAAAGCGCATCAAGACCGCCGGCCCCGACGAAACGCCCAAGGCCGGCGGCTGATCGCTGAATCGCGAAGCGCGATTCGGCTACAGGGATCAGGCGACAGGGATCAGGGAGAGGCGAGCTTCTGGCTGTAGCCTGATCCCTGAAACCTGAAACCTACGATCCCTGCGCCATCGTCTTCGGACCCTCTTCGAAGAGGATCTCGACCTTCTTGGCGTCGATCACGCGCGCGATGACGCCGTCACCGAAGAGCTTGTGGCGGATGAGGTCGCCCGGCGAAAACGTCGAGCCGACGGAGTAGGCCTTGAACGCGTTCGGGGGCTGGCCGGCGATCGCCTTTTCCCACATCGCCTTGGCGGACCGTTGCGTCGCCGGCGCTCCGCCCGACGCCCTGGAGGCGGAGGGCGCGCGCGGCGTGCTGGCCTTCGGCTGGTCGCGCTCGCTCGCAGGTTTCCTGTAGTTGTGCTGACCCCCACAGGTCAGACACTCGACCCTTTTGACCGCGTCACCCACCATCGCGACGATGCGGTGGTTGAGGTCCATCCGGCACTTTGTGCAATAGGAGTCGATCTCCCCGCCAGTGCGGGGCTTCTTCGGCGTGATCGCGATCGTCATCGATCCTCTTTCTTCGGCGCGCGCTTTTCCTGCCCCCGCTCTTTCACAGTCACTTCGGTCGACACCTTGGGCCTGACGGGCGATGCCTCGCCGGGCTCGCCCTCGCCCTCGGCCGTCTTCTCGGCGGACCTGTCGTTCGGCACGAAGCGGATCTCGGTCTTGATCTCGAACGAGAGCTTCGTCAGCACCTTCACGATCTCGTCGGCAATCTGCGTGTGCTCGAGCACGTCGCGGATCTCTTTGGCGACGACGCGATAGAGGCCCGTCTTGGTGTCGTCGATCTGCGCGGCGACGTCCGCGATCACCTCTTTCGGGAGGCGGAGCTCGCTGACGAAGCTGCGAAGGCTCTCGGGGCGCTCGCTGAGCTCGCTCAGCTTCTCGACACCGCTCTCGACCGCGCGCTCGATGACCCGCTTGACGATCTCGGGGACCGCACGCTCGAAGAAGCGCTTCCGTTCTTCTCCCGCGGGGGGGGGAACCGACCCGGAGGCCGGCTCGTCGTCGCGCTCATCCGACACGGGGCGGGATTACTGCTCGTCGGGCGGCCCTGTCAATGGCCGGGAACCTCCCAGACCTCGAGCGCAAAGGCGCCACGGCCCTTTTTCGCGAGAACCGTGACGATGACCTCGTCCGCGGCAGGAGGGCACACCGCGCGATCGGGCTGCACGATCGCGATCCGGTCCTCGCGGTGGTCGCTCGCGATGACGGTTCCGCGGCTCGATCGGATCTCGACCGAGAGGTCCTCGATCCCGGGATCGCCTACCGCAAAGAGGCGGTAGCAGCGGCCCTCGGCGAACGACATCGGAAGCCTCACCTCGGCCGAGCCTTCGGCCACCGCGCCCTCGTGGGGACCGTCCCCGACTCGAGTCATGCCCGTCGAGGGCCCACAAGCGAGCGCGAGGCGCGTGACGTCGCGGACGGGATCCGAAGAGGTCGCGCGCAGTTCCTCGGCGCAGCGGACGAACAAGCCGCCTTCAAAGCGCGGCTTCAGCGGCTCGACGGGCTCTTCTCCGACGCTCGCTGCGGGCGCGGACGAAGGCAGCGGCGCCGGCCCCGACCCCGACCCTTCTGCCTCCCACGGATAGGAGCGATCGCCGCAGCCAGAGAGCGCCGCGACGATGACGCTGCCGATCGCGACGCCGGGCAATCTCACGGATCGTCTGTTACCTTCGGCCCCCGGCGCCGCAAAGTGTTCTCCCCCGAAACAATCTCGGCTCGGCTCCTCCGCTGGTACGACGCGCACGCGCGCGACCTCCCGTGGCGCCTTACCGGTTCGGCGCCAGGTCCGGCCGCCGCGGGCGGCGGGCGCGCCTACGCCGTCTGGGTGAGCGAGGTCATGCTGCAGCAGACGCGCGTCGAGACGGTAAAGAGCTACTACGCGAGGTTCCTGGAGCGCTTTCCCACCGTCCTGTCGCTCGCCGAGGCCCCGATCGGCGACGTGCTCGCCGCTTGGTCGGGGCTCGGTTACTACCGGCGCGCCCGAGCTTTGCACGCGGCAGCGCGTGAGGTCGCGGCCCGTCACGCGGGCGAGATGCCGCGAACCTTCGCCGAGCTCGGCGAGCTGCCTGGCGTAGGTGCGTACACCGCGGGCGCCGTCGCGAGCATCGCGTTCGGCGAGCGGGTGCCCGCCGTCGATGGGAACGTCGGCCGCGTGCTCTCGCGCCTCTACGCGTGCGACGAGCCGCTCGGGTCGAGCCGCTCCGTGTCGCGGCTTCGGCCGATCGCAGAGGCATTCGTGCCCGCGTCGCGTCCTGGGGATCACAACCAGGCGCTGATGGAGCTCGGTGCGACGATCTGCATCCCGCGCGCTCCCCGCTGCGAGGTCTGTCCGGTCGCAGACGCGTGCGAGGCGAGGCGAGCGGGCCGCGAGAACGAGCTCCCGGTCGTGAAGAAGAGGGCGCCGAGCCCCATCGTGAAGATGACGGCTGCGTTGGCTCGCGAGCCGGGGGCGCGAGAGCCCAAGAAGGGCTCGTTCGTGCTGGGCCGGCGCCCGCTCGAAGGGCTCTTCGGGGGCCTGTGGGAGCCTCCGATGACCGAAGGGCGTGGCAAGGCAGCCGAGAAGACGCTTCGCTCGGCCGGCCTCGAAGCCGGAAGGCGCCTCGGCGTGGTTCGCCACGTGCTCACGCATCGCGTGCTCGAGGTAGCCGTCGTCGAGGCCACGGCGTCGAAGCGTCTGTCGACGATCCCCCCTTACGAGGAGCTCGCGTGGGGCAAGCCCGGGCCCGAGCGCGGCCTCAGCACGCTGGCGAAGCGGATCCTGGAGCTCGCGCCGTGACGATCCGAGATCGTGCCCGCGCGGCCGTCGCCGCCTTCGCTCTCTTCGCCGGCTTCGCGCCGGGGTCGGCGCGGGCCGAGGAGAAGCCGCCGAGCGCGTCGCTCATCAAGCGGATGGAGGCCGAGCCCGGCTTCTACGCGCGCGTCTTCGGGACATTCTCGGTGGGGAAGGGGGTCCGCTTCTCGAACCCGTACAGGCTCTCGACGGTGCTGGGCGACGACGCCGCGAGCGCCTCGCTCACCGCGACGTACCTGGACATCGCCGGGACGATGGCGTTCGGTTCCCCGAACGGGATCCAGCAAGGGGCGTCGCTGCACGTAGGCACGAGCGTCGAAGGCGTCCTTCAGCCGTTCATCACGCCCTCGTACACCGTCGTCTACCGGGCCGACGAGCCGTGGATGGCGTACGGCCGGCTCGGCCCCGTGATCCTGCTGTCTCCGGACGCGAACGTCGGCGGCGAGATCGCCGGCAGCTTCTCGTGGTTCTTCTTGAGCGGCCTCGGCGTGACGAGCGAGGTGGTGTTCGATCTCTTCTACGGCGCCGCGACGCTGACCGAGCAGTACAGCGTGATCCCGATCCTCAGCTTTCAGCTCGGCGTCATCGTCGACTACGAGTTTTTGCCATGAGAAAGAGCGCCGCGCTCGTCCTCGCGCTGCTTTGTATGGCCCCGACCGCGGGCAACATCGGCAGCTGCGGCCAAGAGGCCGTGCCGCTGGACGCGAACAAGTTCTTCTCGACCAAGCAGTTTACCGACTGCTCGCGATGCACGGAGTGCGCGCTCTTCACCGAAGCATGCAGCCGCTCGTGTCAGGACATCGCGATCGTCGGGACCTTCCCGGAAGGGTGTCTGCCCCTTGTCCACGACGGCGAGGTCTGTCTCGACGCCCTCGATGTGGCGAGCTGCGACGACTACGCGGCGTACATGGCCGACGAGGGCGCGACGATCCCGACCGAGTGCGACTTCTGTCCTCTCGACGCCGAAGGCCAGCCGAAGCGAGGTGAGGATTGAAGCCGCCGAGGATGCGCATCTGCACGCTCGCCCTCACGCTCGCGCTCCTTTCGACCGGCTGCGGCTGGATCAAGGCGACGGCAGGCGATCACGCGGACTACCGCAAGACGCGCGTTCTTCCGACCTTCGAGGAGCGGATCGGCGCCGCGTACAAGTACCTCGAGGAGCGACCGGACGGGGCATACGCCCCCGAGGTGCGCCGCTACTACAAGCGCGCCGAGCCCGTCTTCTTCCACACGCGGCAGACGACCGAGAAGGGCATGCGGAGCTACCTGGCCCTCCTACCGAAGGGCCCGCACGCCGCCGAGATCCGAAGCCGGCTGCGCGTTCTGGAGGAGCAGCGCGGGCGCGATACCCTGGTCGAGGCGGCGACGCTGACGCGCGAGCGCCTCGAGCGCGCGTCGAAGAGCCGAGCCGAAGCGCAAGCCGGGCTCTCGCGCTGGCTCGGCATCCTCCTCGATCGCGCCGTCTTCACGGCGCCTCTGTCGGACGGTCCCAAAGAGCTGGTGATCGCCTACTCGCTCGAGCTCCCCGAGCCGAGCTGCTCGTCCGCAGAAGGGGCGGGGGCGCCCGAGCGCGCAGTCCGCATCTGTGCAAAGGACGCCACCTATCCGTTCATCATCCCGGGGCCGCAGCGGCTCGAGGATCGCGAGCTCTCGTTCTTGATCGAGATCGCGCTCGATGATGCCGGAAAGCCGCTCCGGACCGCCATTGCCGGGGAAGAGCTGTTCTCCCGCCTCGACGAGACCTTCGCGAAGACCGAGCGCCGTTCGGAGAGCATTCGCGACCGGATCGAAGCGGTCGGGCGAGGCGTCGACTTCGTCTCGACGATCTTCGAACGCCGCGTGAGCCCCGATGCGGGCTGCGCCAAGCCCGTGGCGGCCCCCGAGGTGCTCCGGCTCGAGTGCGCGGGCCTGCGCGTCGTCGCGCGCGCCGCCACCGACGAGGGCGGCACTGACGAAATCGTCATCGAGCCGCTCTGACCTACCGAAACGCCGCGAGCTTGTCGGGGTTCGAGACGATGAGGATGCGCCGGATGCGCTCGCCTTGGTACTCGAAGTTGAAGACGTGGGTGAGGCGGCCGGAGAAGCGCAGGAGCAGCGCGAGCCTGCCGTTGATCTCCGCGAGCTCGGCGCTCATTTCGCCGCTGCCGCCGCCCTTCTTTGCCAAGCCGACGAAGAACGCGGCGACCCGCTGCGGGCCGAGGATGGGCTTGCGCGCCGCACTCACCACGCCGCCCCCGTCGGTGATCGACACGGCGTCCTCGGTAAGGAGGCCGGTGACGCCCGCCGTGTCACCCGTCGCTACAGCCGTCATGAACGCCGTCACGAGGCGAAGGGCATCGTCGGGGCTCGGCGTGTAGCGCACGTGGCGCTCCTCGACGTGCTTTCGCGCTCGGTGGTGCAGCTGCCGGCAGGCCGCTTCGGAGCGGCCGAGCGCCTCGCCTATCTCGACGAAGTCGTAGTCGAAGGCCTCGCGCAAGAGGAACGCGGCCCGCTCGAGAGGGGAGAGGGCCTCGAGCACGACGAGCAGCCCCATCGACAGTGACTCCGCCTTTCCGAAGGCGCCTTCGGGAGACAGATCGGGGCTATCGTCGCGGGCCGAGATCGACGCGGCTATCGGCTCGGGCAGCCACGGGCCGACGTAGGCCTCGCGCCTCGCTCGAGCCGATTTCAAGGCATCGAGGCACAAGCGCACCACGACGGTCGTCAGCATGGCGCGCGGCGAGCGGGGGACCTCTTCGGTCCCTTGGACGCGCAAGAACGCGTCCTGGAGGACATCCTCTGCCTCGCTCGAGCTGCCGAGCATGCGGTACGCCACCGCGAAGAGGTGCTCTCGTTCGATCTCGAAGGCTCTGGCCCAGTCGAATGCCATTTGTCATCCGATGCTCGCCGGAAGAGCGGCCGGCGCCCCGCCCGAGACGAGCGCTCGCCGTCTGCGCGGCCAGCTGTAGGTCCCGGCGATGAGCCTTTCCATGGAGAGCGCTGCGATCGTGAAGCGGCAGACGGCTTCCTTGAGCCGCGCGCCGAAGCGGCCCGTGTAGACGGAGTCGACGGGCACGTCGTCGTGCGTCACCCGCTGAACGATCCCTCGCTTGCGACCGAGGCTGATGCACTGCCCGAAGAAGCCGAAGCCGAAGGGCTCGACGCGGCCGCCGGACAGCATCGCGAGGGCGTTGTCGGCGGCGTGCGCGCCGAGCGGCATCGCGGTCGCGCACGCCATTCGGATGTGCTCGGCTTCCGCCGACGCGATGGCCGCCCCGTCGCCGGCACCGAAGATCTCGGGAGCGTCGACCGAGCGCAAGAAAGGGTCGAGGGCGAGGCGCCCCGACCGCGTGCTCGCAAGCCCGGAGGCTCGGCCGAGCGCGTTGGGCGCGAAGCCGGCGCACCAGATCGTGACGTCCGATTCCACGCTGTCTCCTTCCCAGAAGACGATCGCGTCGTCGGTGACCTTGGCGACGCGAGCGTACTCCCGCGTCTCCACACGGAGCTCGGCCAGGGCAGCGAGGACTGCCGCGCGGCCGGCTTCGGACAGACCCGTGCCGATCCCTTCGTCCGAAACGAGGCGCACGGCGAGATCGGGACGCGCTTCGGCGATCTCGGTCGCCGCTTCGATCCCCGTGAGACCCGCGCCCACGACCGACACCCGCCCGCCCGAGGGAAGGGCAGCGAGCCGGGCGGTGAGCTTTCGAGCGCCTTCCTCCGTCGCGATGTTCTCCGCAAACCGCCGAACGCCCTCGAGGCCCGAATCGCTGGGCCCGCTACCGAGCGCGTAGACCAACGCGTCGTACGACAGATCCTGCTCGCCCTCGTCCGATACGACCATCACCCGGCGCTTCTGCGCGTCGATGGCCCCGACGCGTCCGACGAGCAGCCTGATCCCGGTCCCGCGAACCATCTTCGCGAGCGGCCGCACCGGCAGCTTCGCCCCAACGGCCAGCTGATGAAGCCGAATCCGCTCCACGAAGTGATCCCGGTCATTGACCAAGGTCACATCGACGTTCCGGCCGCCCTTCCCAGCCAGCCGCAAAGCCGCCAAAACCCCCGCGTAACCAGCCCCGAGCACGACGATTTGAGGATTCATGCCCCCAAGACGACGCTGCGGCCCGATTCATAACATCGTGGAAGGCGCGGCCGATCGCGCCGCCCCGACGCTCAGCACCCCTTGTCGGGATCCTTCCCCTTCAGCTTGGACGTCATCTTCGGACAGATCTCTTTGATCCCCTTGGTGGCCTCCTTCATCGCCTCTCTCATCTCGGCGAGCTTGGCCTTCTCCTTCCGCGCGAGATCGTTCGTCTCGCCCGGATCGGCGGAAAGATCGAAGAGCTGAAAGCCGCCGGCGTCACCCAGCTCGATGAGGCGCCAGTTGCCACGCGTGAAGGTTCGGCGGCGGTCGTTGTCGCTGGTTCGCGCGAGATCGCTGATGACGTCGCGGGCCGGAGCCTCGCCGCCTTGGAGCTCGGACATGAGGCTCGTCCCTTGGAAGCTCGGATCCGGCTGGACGTCGAAGGCGTCCAGGATGGTCGGTGCGAGATCGATCATGCCGCGCGGCGTGTCGATCCGGCGCGGCTTGAACCCGGGGCCGCGGATCATGAGCGGAACGTGGGTGAGGACGTTCCAGAGCTCGAAGCCGTGGCGGTACATCTTGTGCTCGCCGAAGGTCTCGCCGTGGTCGCTCGTGATGATGACCATGGTGTTCTTTCCCCAAGGCTGCGAGTCGACGTAGTCGAGGATCTTCTTGACGTGCATGTCGGTGAAATAGAGCTCGCCGTCGTAGAGGTTCTTGGCGCCCTTACCGAAGCTCTTACCTTCCGGGTGGCCCACGTATTGATCGTGAGGATCGAGCAGGTGGTAAAAGGCGAAGAAGCGGCTGCCCGTGTTCGCCTTGTCGCCCAGGTGCCTCAAGATGATCTCGGTGTGCTCGGGGCTCGTGACGTTCTCGTCGGTGGTGTTGTTCTTCTTGAGCCCGGGAACGATCTCGTAGACATCGAAGCCCTGGTGAAACCCGGCCTTCTCCTTGTTGAAGTAGAAATGGGCGTGCGCGCTCATCGTGCGGACGCCGGCCTTCTGGAGGAGCTCAGGGAAGAGCAGCTCCTCTTCGGGGTACGTGGCGAAGAAGTAGCCGCTTCGCTTGAGCTCGCTCGGGTACCGCGCGCCCAAGAACCCGCCTAGGGTCTGCGCGGTGTACGAGGAGAGCGTCGAGAACTTCGTGTAGCTGACCGCGGTCTTTTCGAACGCGTTGAGCGTCGGCATCACCTCCGGGTTGTGCCCGGCGAAGGCCATGCGATCGGCGCGCAGGCTGTCGATCGACAGAACCAGGACGTTCTTGATCGAGTCGGCGGGCGCGTCCGTCTTCGGGGCGCCGGAGCCGGGCGCGGCCGCAGGCCCGGCGCTCTTGGCACCGGATGCCTGGTCGCTCGGCGCCGGGGCCTTCGGAGGCTCGCCGGTCGAGGAGGTGGGCCCGTCGTGCTTTTCACCGCCGCAGGCGGCCGTGGCGAGGACCGCGAGCAAGGCGGCCGCTGCAATCGTTCGCATCGGTGCGGACTTACCGCATGCATGCCGATTCGTCGAATTCGATGGGGGCAAAGTCTCCTATCCTCGGGCCCGATGACAGCCGAGCGGCCAGGTCCTCCCAGGCAACCGCCTCCGCCTCCACCCCCGGGGGCTCCCCGAAGGCCGTTGCCCCCGCCGGTGCCTCGCGCACCCCTGGTCTCGGCCCCCGAGGTCGGCGGCCACTTCAGCCAGGACTCCAAGGACAAGATCGCCGAGATGGCGATCGGCCTGCTCGAGGAGCAGGTGCAAGCCCGGATCGTCCACTACAAGGCCGACCTCGAGACGAACCCCGAGCTCGACGCCATCACCGCGAGCGTCGTCGCGCAGCTCAAGCAGATGCAAGAGACGATGACGCCCTCGTCTCGCGGGAACGAGGCGAAGGAGGACGTCGCAGCCCAGCAAGAGCGAACCCTCAAGACGCTCCTCGGCCGGCTCTTCCCCAAGGGGCCACCGCCGCTCATCGTCGAGAAGCGGATCAAGGTCGCCCTCCGCAACTTGGCGCGCCTCTACTTCCAATCGGAGCTTCACGAGCGGACGCGCGGCGCCGAGGGCGGCACCGCCAAGGTCATCCAGCACGGCGAGCAGGCGATGTTCTACCTCCTGTCGCGCTACCAGCACCGAATGCAGAACGAGCTTCAGAACTTCGAGTTCGTCTCGCAGGAGATCCGCGAAAGAAGCCTCGAGCTCTTGTCGAAGCTCACCAAGGACATGCAAGACGCCTTTCTGTCCCGCAGGAGCACGGAGCTGAAGCGGATCGTCGGCGTCTTCAACGGCGTCCTCGTCGACTTCGTCTCGAAGCACCTGCCGAGCGCCATCGACGAGCTGTCGCACGAGGTGATCCAGCAGTCCGGGAGCGCCGACGGCAAGGCCTTCGGTTACAAGATCTTGCAGCAAGCGTTCCCGCGGTTTCGCTCGGCGTTCGAGCGCCGACTCATGGTCCGCCTGGTCTCGTTCATGGAGGATGAGCTCGTCGAGAGGCTGGCCGATACCGCGACGACGACACGCGAAGAGACCCTGGCGTTCATCACCAACCCCGAGGTCTTCAGCATGATCTGTGGCGAGCTCTCGAGCGGCGCGTACGAGTACCTCTGCAACGAGGGCTTCCTGGACCTGCCGCCGGAGTGGCACACGGCTCAATAAGCGGCGCCCGTAGAGTTGCCCCGGGCCGGCAGGCCGGGGTAGACGGAAGGGCGATGAGGTGGCTCGCGCTTTCGCTCGCGCTCGTGCTCGGAGGCTGCGGCACGGTCTATCCGCTCACCGCCGATCCCTCGATCCCCTTCGCAGAGGGGCGCGTGCTGGCGGCGCGCAATGATGACGGTACCGTCGGGATCGACCTCGACACGCTCCACATGGGCGATCCCGGAAAGCTCGATCCCGCGGCCACGACCTACGTCGTCTGGGTGCGGCCCCTCGGCCAGGCGGACGCGAAGCCCGAGAACGTCGGCGGTTTCAAGCCGAACCCCGAGCTCAAGGGGTGGCTCTCGTTCAAGACGAAGCACAAGGAGTTCGAGGTGTTCGTGACGCCCGAGGCAGCGGCTGACGCCGCGGCGCCTTCAGGGCGCATCCTGCTCAAAGGCGAGGTGTCCGGCGTCGGGTCGACGTCGCCCGATCCCGTGCCACAGGCGCAGCCCGCGCCCGCGCCCGACCAGGGTGCGCCGGACGCGGCGCCGTCCGCAGAGCCCGCACCGTCGGAGACCGCGCCGCCACCCGCCTCGGCGGTCCCGTCAGCCCAGCCCCCTCAGTGAATCCGGCAGAGTAGCGCCGGAAGGTCACCTGGATTACGAGCAACCTATGTCCGAGAAAGTCCCCATGACCCCCGAGGGTCAGGCGCGCCTCCGCGAGGAGCTCAAGCGCCTCAAGGAGATCGAGCTGCCCCAGGTCGTCAAAGACATCGGGACGGCGCGCGAGCACGGGGACCTGAGCGAGAACGCGGAATACCACGCAGCCCGCGAGCGTCAGGGGATGATCGTGGCCCGCATCACGCACATCGAGCAGACGCTCTCGCGCGCCGAGGTGATCGATCCCTCGAAGATCAAGAGCGACAAGGTCCAGTTCGGCGCCAAGCTGAAGCTCTCGAACGTCGATTCGGGCGACGAGACGCTCTACCAGATCGTCGGCCCGGAAGAGGCGAACCTCGACGAAGGTCGCATCTCGGTCGCGTCGCCGCTGGCGCGCGCGCTCCTGGGGCATCACGTAGGCGATGAAGTGAAGGTTCGGCTCCCCGCCGGAGAGCGGCTCTACGAGATCCTCGACATCTCCTACGGCTGATCGAGGGCAGGGGATAAGCGCCGGAGAAACGAGACGGAGCAGCCGGCCGTGCGGGTCTTCGAGAGGGTCTGGGACGCGTACCTGTTCGTGCTCGGGCTCCTGTTGCTCGAGCTCCTCGCCGTAGCCGCCCTCTCCGGGCAGCTCACCAGCGCGTCGGAAGCGATCCTCGCGCTCGTCGGCCTGGGTCCGATCGCAGCCGTGTGCGCAGCTCCTGTCGCGGTCGCCGCCGGCGCCGTGGTCGAGGCCGTGGCGCGCTCGACCAAGCCGGGGCCACGCTTCCTCGTCGCCCTTGCAGCGGGATCGTTCGCGGCGCTCGTCGGTTGGGGCGTCTCGTCTGGCCGCCACCTCGCAGGGCCGGCGCGCTACGTGTTCGTCTCGCTGCTCGTCGTCCTCGGAACGGCGCTCGCTCAGGCGCTCTCGCCGCGGATCCCGCGCGCCCTCGGATCGCTCGCGCCACGGCGGCGCGCCGCCGTCGTGCTCGCGGTCTCCTGTGCCGGCGCGCTCGCGTGCGACGTCTTGAACCTGCGCGTCCTTCCGCGGCTTTACCCCGCGTTTCACCACGCGCTCGCGGCGCTGGCGATCCTCTTCGCAGCCGGCGCGACGCTCGCTTACGGGCCGCTCGGTGAGGAGCGTGAGAAGCGTCCGGCGAAGAGCGCCCTCGCTCGGGCGATCATCGCGCTCGTCGTATTCGCCGGGGCAGCCGCGCTCACGCCCAGCTCGGCGAGCAGAGTAGCGCTCGCCGACAACATCCGGCTCGTCTACCTCGACCACGCGCCGGTGCTCGGTCGCGCGGTCGAAGTAGCTGCGCGGATCGAGCCTCCCGAGCCGTTCGAGCCCGAGCTCGCGAAAGGGCCCGCCGACGCCAAGGGGACGCTCGACGCGCGCGGCTGGGACATCCTCTTGATAACGGTCGACGCGCTGCGCGCCGATCACATCGGCGCCTATGGCTACGACCGCAAGACGACCCCGATCATCGACGGGTTGGCGAGCGAAGGCGTCGTCTTCGAGAGCGCCTACACGGCGACGCCCCACACCTCGTACGCGGTCACGTCGCTGATGACGGGCAAGTACATGCGCCCGCTGCTCGCGATGGGCGTGGCGCACGACTCCGAGACCTGGGCCGATCTTCTCCGTCGCTACGGCTACAAGACGGCGGCCTTCTATCCGCCTGCGGTCTTCTTCATCGACGAGGCGAAGTTCAGGAGCTTCTCGGAGCGGAGCCTCGGCTTCGAGTACACGCGCACCGAGTTCTTGCCTGCAGCCGAGAGGCCGCTTCAGGTGGCCCGCTACCTCGACACCGAAGCCGGAGAAGGGCGCGTGTTCCTCTGGGTGCATCTCTTCGAGCCGCACGAGCCGTACGAGGCACACGCAGGGAGAGATTTCGGGCCGCGCGACATCGACCGCTACGACGCCGAGATCGCCGAAGCGGACGCAGCCATCGGCGCGCTCGTGGAGGCGGTCCGGAGCCGGAGGAACAAGACGCTCGTCATCATCAGCGCCGATCACGGAGAAGAGTTCGGTGAGCACGGCGGCCGCTACCACGGCACGACCGTCTACGAGGAGCAGGTGCGCGTCCCCCTCGTCGTCAACGCTCCGGGCCTGCTCGACCCGAGGCGCGTGAGCGTGCCCGTCTCGCTCGTCGATCTCCTGCCTACGACGCTGTCAGCATTGCATGCACCCAAGCCCGCGCGCGTCCGGGGGAGGGACCTCGGCGCTCATTTGACCGGCGAGGCAGCCGCCGCCGACCGCGGCTTCGCGTTCGCAGAGACCGACGAGATGGCGATGCTCGCCGAGGATCGCGCCCGGCTCGTGTGCGTTCGCCGCGCCGGCGCGTGCACCCTCTACGATCTCGCGAGCGATCCGTTCCAGCGCCGCGACGCCGCCGCCTCGAAGCCCGACGTGCTCGCCGATTTGCGCGCAAAGCTCAGGGCGATCGACGGCTCTCACGGACGCTACGAGCGCGAAGGGAGCGTCCGCGAAGGCAAGGGCCTGCCCGAGGCCCTCCGGCGGGGTCTCGGCGGCGATGTCGACGCAGCCCCCGAGGTCGCGTCGCTCCTCGATGACGCCGACGTCGCCGTCCGTCGCAAGGCGGCCGAGGTGCTCTTCGATCTCAAGCGGCGCGAGGTCGCACCCGCGCTCCGGCTCGCGATGACGCGCGAAGAGGACGCCGAGGCGCGCGCGTTCATAGCGCTCGCCCTGACGAGGCTGGGGGAGGGGGCGCCGGTCACCTACGAGCTTCTGGAGGAGGGGACGAAGCGAGAGCGCAGGCTCGCGGCGCTCGCGCTCGCAGAGTCCGGCGACGATCGAGGCGAGGAGACATTGATCGCCTGGTGGCGCGCCGCCAAGGTCGGCAAGCCCGAGAAGCCCGACGACGAGGACGCGCTCGACTTCGAGCGTGCTCGAGAGATCCTCGCCGCGTTCACGGGCCTCCGCAGCGAGGACGCCGTCCCGGCCCTCATCGGGTCTCTCGGGGACGTACGGCTTCGGCCGTACATCGCGCGCACCTTGGGCAAGCTCGGCGAGGACGCGGCTCGACCCGCGCTCGCGAGCCGCCTGCTCGACGAGCGCTACGAGCCGAGCCGCATAGCGCTCACCGAGTCGCTGCTCGAGCTCGGCGGCGGGCCCGAGCTGCGCGAGCCTCTCATTTCGATGCTCGGGCTGCCCGATCCGCTCCCGCGCGGCATCGATTACACGCTCAAGGCGGACATGCTCAAGCACGTCGGCGGACCGGTCCGCGACGGCGAGAAGCGCCGCCTCAAGCGGTTCGCGACGAGCGGCGTCGCGGTGGACTTCTTCGTGCCCGAGCTCGTGAAGGGCTCGACGCCCGCCGAGGGCGACGCCGAGGTCCGGGTCATCTGCCGCGCGCGATCGCGTGGCGGTGGCGAGATCCGGCTCGGGCGGCGGCTCGGGTTGCCCTCGGGTCCGGAAAAGAAGGCGCCGATCCCGTCGGACCTCCCGTTCCTCGATCCCGAGCGCTCGATCGTGGTTCAGGTCCCGGACGCCGGCGAGCCGGTCGAGGTGCACGCCCCCCTCCCCAAGGCCCTCAACGTCCGCCCGGGCAAGCAGGCGACTTTGATCGTCTACGCGACCCAGACCGTGGACGTCGAAACCTGCGTCCTGGTGCCGCTGCGTGCCCCGCTTCCTCCGCCGCCTCCCGAGCCTTGGGAGGCCCCGAAACCCGGGAATTAGAGCGTAGTTGACGCGACGGGGAGGGGGACTAATGTCGCGCCGTGGCCAAGGACCAGGACAAGGACCGCGAAGAAGCGGAAGACCGCGACGAGGCGGAGGACCGCGAAGAATCGGACGAATCCGAAGAAGAAGAATCGGACGAGGACGAAAGCGACGAGCCCAAGGCCGCGGCCAAAGACGACGAGGACGAGAGCGACGAGGACGAAAGCGACGAGGACGAAAGCGACGAGCGCCACGCGTCGACCGCCGGCGTCGCCAAGGCTCTCGGGGTCGACGAGGACGAAGAAGGCGCCGAGGCGGCCGACAAGGACGCGCCGGCCGCCGCACCGAACCGCGCCGCCCGCCGGCGCGAAGAGGCGCTGAAGAAGCGTCGCGCCCGCGTCGGTGAGAAGAAGGGCGCGGACGACGAGGACGAGGCCGTCAGCGCCAAGGAGCCGCTCCCGAAGGACAAGAACCTCCGCGCAAAAGAGCTCCTCAAGCGGCGCCAGGAAGCGGCCGCGAGCCGCCAATCTTCGACCGCCGTCGGCCTCTCGGCCGGCGAAATGGTCCAGGACTCGCTGGCGCGTGCCGGCGGAAGCGCGACCAAGTTCCTCCGCAACCACTGGAAGAAGCTCGGCGTCGCGATCGTCGCAGGCGTCGTCGGGACGGCGGGCGTTCTCTATTACCTGGAGCAGAGGCAAGAGAGCGTTGGCCAGGTCACCGACTCGCTGGCCAAGGCCGTCTTGACCGAAAACGCGCCCGTCATGGCCGAGGACAAGCGCCCTGACGAGGTAAAGGCGCTCGATCCGATGCCGGTGTTCTCCTCCAGCGAGGTGAAGGCAGACGCCGTCCTCGCGGCATACACCAAGGTCGTCGACGAGCACCCCGGCACCGGCGCCGCGATCCTCGCGAAGCTCGGGCAGGCCGGCGCGTACCTCGAAAAGAACATGGCCGATCAGGCGTTCTCTGCCTACGAGGACGTCCTTCGGACCGACCTCGCGAAGGCCGATGTCGATGTCCGCGCCCGCGCGATCGAGGGCAAGGGCTTCGCGCTCGAAAGCAAGAAGGACTTCGACGGCGCGATGAACGTCTTCAAGGAGCTCGAAGGCGTCGACAAGGTCTACGCGGACCTCGCGAAGTACCACCAGGCGCGCATGCACCTCGCCAAGGGCGAGAAGGACAAGGCGAAGGAGATCTTCCTCGCGCTCAAGAAGACGCTCGAGGTTCCGACGCTCGAGGGGCCGTCCGCGCCGCACCTCCGCCAGCTGGTCGAAGAGACCCTGCACTCGCTGGACCCGTCGATCCCGCGCCCCAAGCGCACGATGGGCGGTCCGAAGGGCACGATGAGCGCAGAAGAGATAGAAGAGCTGCGGCGCAGGTTCGAAGAGATGCAGAAGAAGCAGGGCGAAGGCCACGGCGACGATGCCCACTGACCGCGTCCTTCCTCGCCGCGCGATGCTCGCGGGCACGGCCGCGGCGCTCGCGACCACCGGATGCGACGCGCTCCGCGGCGAAGCCGTCCCGGAGAACCCGGTGTGGCTGCACCGGCCGGGCGGGGCGCTCGGCATCGCGTATCGAAAGCCGATCACCGATCCGACGAGGATCATCGACCAGGCGTACGAGCGCGGTCGTCCGGCGATCGACTGGCGCGGGCTGCGCGTGTTCGTCGGATCGCAGGACGGCGGGCTCTACTCGGTCGACGCGCGCAGCGGCGACGTCATCTGGCGCTTCAAGACGCTCGGACCCGTGCAGAGCGAGCCGCTCTACGACCCGCAAGAAGACGTCATCTACTTCGGCTCGACCGACGGCGCGCTCTACAAGGTGACGGCGAAAGAAGGCGATCTCATCTATCGCTTCTCGACGAACGCCGAGATCGCGCGGCGTCCGGTGATCCTCGACGATACAGTCTTCGTCACCAACGCGAACGACACGCTCGTCTCGCTCGATCGCAAGACCGGCAAGATGCGGTGGTACCAGCACCGCACGCCGGCGTTCGGCATCGAGATCGGCGGCGACGCCGGCGTCGCCGTCGGTCACGGCAAGGCGTTCACCGGCTTCTCCGAGGGCGTCGTGATGGCCTACGGCATCAGCGACGGCGCCGAGCAGTGGCCGACGGTGGATCTCACGGTCGAGGCGGCCAGCCCCGACGGCCAGCCACCCCAGTATCTCGACACCGACACGACGCCGGTGCTCGGCAAGGTGGGGCAGACCGACGGTCTCTTCGTCGCGCACTACGAGGGCGGCGTCTACGCGCTCGAAGCGGAGACGGGCCGAACGCTGTGGCGAAATGACGCCGTTGTCGGCGTCAACAACCTCCTTTTGTGGGAGCAGCGCGCGCACCCAGGCCGGCCGCGCCCCGACGGCTCGGTCGGTCCCGACGCGCCGCCGCGAAGGATTCTCATCGCGTCTTCCGGCCGCACCGGCCTCTGGGGTCTCGATCCCGACGATCGCGGCCGCATCCTCTGGCGAAAGAAGCTCCCGGAAGGCGGCATCAGCGCACCGGTCGCAGTCTCCGGTGCCATCCTCGTGACCACCACGCGCTACGGCATCTTCCTCGTCGAGCCCACGCAGGGAGCGGTCATCGACGGCATCGAGCCGGGCAACGAGATCGCGCAGACGCCCGCCGCGCACGGCCAGCACGCGTTCGTCATGACCAACGGCGGCGTTCTGATCGCGCTCGTGATCCATCCGCCGCCGGGAGCGGAGCGCCCGCCGCGCAAGAAGACGGGCTGATCCGCAGAAAAGTCTCTTTCGTTGTCGATCCGGGCCGGCGTTGGACGCCGTACCGATGGGACCGTTGGTGTCCCCACAAGAGAAGGAGACCTTCATGCGTTTTCTCATCCTCATCGTCGGCGATACCGAGACCCACGAGAGCCGCGGCCACGAGGCCGGGGCCGAGCTCTTCAATGCGTTCAAGAAGTGGGACGCCGACCTCAAGAGGTCGGGCGTCCTGCTCTCGGGCGAAGCGCTCAAGCCGCCGAGCGACGGGGCGCGGGTCACGGTCCAGGGCGGTAAGCGCAGGGTGGTCGACGGCCCGTTCAGCGAGGCAAAAGAGTTCGTCGGCGGCTACGTGCTGATTCAGGTCAAATCGCGGGAAGAAGCGCTCGAATGGGCGGCGCGTTGTCCCGGTGCGCATCTCGACGGAAGAAACTACGTCGAGGTGCGTGAAGTGCTCGACATCCCGGCCTGACGCTTCACGCGGGCGATGCTTTGATGGGCGCCGGTGACGGCGCCCGAGACCCACAGCGTGTCTTCTGCGATCTGGAGGATCGAATCGCCGAAGCTCATCGCCATGCTCGTTCGCATGGTGAGGAGCGTGGATCTGGCCGAAGAGATCGCGCAGCAGGCCTTCGTCGATGCGCTCGAGGGGTGGGGGGAGTCGGGCGTCCCCGACAACCCCGGTGCCTGGCTGATGACGGCGGCGCGGCACCGCGCCATCGATGTCTTGCGCCACAACCGGCGCGCCGAGCGCAAACACGAAGAGCTCGCCCGCGAGATCGATACGTCCGTCGCCGCCGACTTCGAGGAGGCTCCCGACGACGTCGTCGGCGACGATCTCTTGCGGCTGGTCTTCATCGCGTGCCACCCGGTGCTTCCACAAGAGGCGCGCGTCGCGCTCACGCTGCGTCTCTTGGGATGCCTCGGGACCGACGAGATCGCGCGCGCGTTCTTGGTCGCCCAGCCTACAGTCGCGCAGCGAATCACGCGGGCGAAGCGGACGCTCGCAGAGAAAAAGGTGCCGTTCGAGCTACCGAGTGCGGGCGATCTGACGGCACGCCTCGGCTCGGTGCTCGAGGTGCTTTATCTGATTTTCAACGAGGGCTACTCGGCGACCGCCGGCGACGACTGGATGAGGCCCGAGCTCTGTCAGGACGCGCTGCGCTTGGGCCGAATCCTCGCGGAGCTCGTTCCTCGTGAGCCCGAAGTGCATGGTCTCGTCGCGCTCATGGAGATCCAGGCATCCCGTGCCGCGGCGCGGGTCGGTCCCAACGGCGAGGCGGTGCTGCTTCCGGATCAGGACCGCGCGAAGTGGGACTGGCTGTTGGTCCGCCGCGGGCTCGAAGGCCTCGAGCGGGCCGAGGCCCTGGTCGGCGGCGACCGTCCCGGGCCGTACTTCCTCCAAGCGGCCATCGCGGCGTGCCACGCTCGCGCAAAGGTCGTCGGCGACACCGACTGGACGCGCATCGCTGCGCTCTACGAGACGCTCGCGGCCGTCGAGCCGTCGCCGGTGGTGGAGCTGAACCGCGCCGTTGCGGTCGGCATGGCGTGCGGCCCGGAGGCCGGGCTCGAGATCGCTGACGCTCTCCGGGACGAAGCTGCGCTCCGTGAGTATCCGTTCTTGCCGAGCGTCCGTGCGGACCTGCTCGCCAAGCTCGGCCGCTACACGGAGGCCACGACCGAGGTCGTGCGAGCCGCCGAGCTCACGAAGAACGAGCGCGACCGGGAGCTCTTCTTGGAGCGCGCCGATTACCGGCGGCAGGCAGAGGCCCGCTGAAGGCCTTTGAAAAACTGCGGCTTTTGTCCATACGTCCGTCGCATAAGAAGGATTATGTCAACTTTCGGAATGGGGGTTGAGAGAGGGGCTCGTCCTGCGGCGATGACCCAGTCATCGACAACGAGCGTCCTCCCATCGCCCAGCGCCGACGCTACTTAGTCGTCGTCGTCAGCGGGCTTCGGGATGGCGGCCCAGAGCGCGCGCTCGCCGGGCCTCAGGAACGGACGGCCGCCGTCGGTCTTGAGCGCCAGCCACTCGCGGACCTTGGGCGGAGCGTTGTCGTCCACGTCTTTGAAGCCGGCCTTCTCGTAGAACGACCTGGCCCATGGTGCGCGGTCCCACATGCGGAGCACGACCTGGCCGAAGTTGCCTTCGCGGGCCTCCTCCATCACGCGGCCGAGCAGCTTGGTGGCGAGACCGAAGCGCTGGTACTCGGGATGGATGCTGAGCTCCTCGAGGTACACGACGCCGGGAGCTTCGTCGCGCCACGCGGCGTAGCCGGCCACCTGGTCGTCGGCTTCGACGACACGGACCGCGTGGTCGCGCGGCAGTCGATAGAAGTCCTTCTCGTTTCGCGCCGGGACCTCGGCCGCGTCGAAGCCGAGCTCGTGGTACATCGCGGTGCACGCGCCCTCGACAGTGAGCAGATACTCGATTTGCGCTTCCTGGAGCTTGGTGAAGCGGACCTTGTGCGGCGGCGTGCGGTCGTCGTCTTTCACGCTTACCTCTTACGGCGTCCCAGGATTTCTGCGATCTGCGAGCTGGATGTGCCATCGATGGGCACCAGGATCGCCGTCACCAACCCCGCCGGCGACGGCTCGTTCGGGATCAGCGGCATCACCTCGACTGTGCCGCGCTCGGCGTCCGCGACGAGCGCGACTCGAAACGACGTGATGCGGCTGAGATCGCGGCTGCCGCTCGGCGGTGGCTCCGACGTGGTGCGCCGCTCTGCGTTCTCCTGGCGGACCGCCTGCGCGACGTTGTCGGCGCGCTCCTTCGCGCTGAGGATCCGCGTCGCGCCGGGATCGGTCGCGGTGCGACGGCGGCGCCCGGTCGAGGACGGCGGCGCGTCCTCGGGGATCGGGACGTTGGCGAGCACGTTCGTCTTCTCATCGAGATCGTCGAAGCGAACGACGACCGGCGCGCGCTCGTGCTCGACCGTGATCTCGTCTTCGAAGCGCTTGGTCTTCACCGGCGGCGTCTGCGAGATGCGGTTTGTCACCGCTCCTTCGCTCGGCGAGGCCACGCTCGACGCTCCCGCAGCGTGAGCCGCGGCCTTTGCCTCGGCCTCGGAAAACATCTTGGGAGTCGGCGGGTTCGCGGTCATCGGACCGGCGTCGATGGCCGGATTGGAGCGGCGCCCGTTTCGCGTCGTGCTGCGCCGCTGGCTCTTCGGCGCGCGCGTCTCTTGCTGGGCGCCCGCACCTTGTTGACCGCGCGTCTCCTGCGCGCGCGCCTCGCGGGACATCGAGATCGCCGCCTGCGCACGCGCCAGCGCCTGCTCGAACCCGGCGTTGCTGGCGAGCGTCTTGGCGCCGCTCACGTTGGGCCCGCGGACGGATCCTGACACCATCGTCTTTCCGCCGCTCGGAACCACCGGCGCCAGCGACGCCGCGTCGGAGCCGCTGCCGCGGCGCGCAGGCGGCGACGGTGGTGCGGAGGGTCTCCCCGAAGG
>JBGTSH010000119.1:0-27703 GCA_041940405.1 Polyangiaceae bacterium | reverse complement strand
AGACCTCCGCATGCGCGTCGGGGGCCGCAACGTCGAGCCCCTCGAGTACGAGCCCGCCTTGCTTCGCGCGCTCGCTGTGGCAGGTCACGCAGTGCTTCTGCACGATGGCCTGGGCCGTGGCGAACGGGATCTCGCCGCGAACCTCGATGGTGACCGTCTTGGTGAGATCACCGCGGGCGACCGCGGTGGTCACGCGGGCGATCTCGCGCACCTGCACCGTGAGGCTCGAGGCCATCATGTTGACGGCGTCGTTGAGCTCCTTCCACGCACCGGCGACGCCCTTGACCTTGGCCTGGACGCCGAGCTTGCCCTCGACGCCGACCTCGTGCGCGACGCGGGTGACCTCGGAGCCGAGCGCCTGGAGCTGCTCGACCATGCCGTTGACGATGCGAGCATCGCGAAGGAAGTCGCCGCGCACCGGCCCCTCGCTCGCCTCTTCTGCGAGACGCTTCGAGAAGTCGCCCTGCGCGACGGCGGCGACGACGGCGGCCATCTCGTTGGTGTGCGTGGTCAGGTCGTCGAGGAGGTAGTTGACGCTCGTCGCGAACGTCTCCCAACCGCCTTTCAGCCCGCCCCTGGCCAGGCGGCGCTTGGTCTTGCCCTCGCGACCCACCGACTCGCGAAGCTCCTTCGTCTCCATGGCGAGCGATTCGACGAGCTGCGCGACGTCGTTGAACGCCTCGCAGATCTGGGCGTCGACGCCGTCCAGATCCTCGGGCAATCGCGCTCCGAACTCTCCCCTTCGCAGCGCGCGCATCGCCGCGAGCACCTGGCGGTCGCGGAGCCGCGGTGCCGTCGCCTCGGCGGGTGCGCCGCCGTTCCCCTTCTTCCCATTCTTGCGCGGACGTGCGTCCTTCGCAGATTCCCTGGTCGTCTGCATGATGACTCTCGCTGTCGGAGACAAAAGCGATGGGGTGAGATGAGCCGCCGGTCAGCGCGGCCGCAGAATCTGCTCGAGACGCTCGCGCGTCGCGGGCTTCGATACATGCTCGTCGAACCCGGCTTCGCGGGCGCGGACGCGATCTCGCTCCTGACCGAACCCGCTGATCGCCACGAGGCGAGGCGGGCCGGACGGGAACATCTCGCGCACTCGACGAGCGACTTCATAACCGTCGAGATCCGGTAGGCCGAGATCGACCAACGCCACGTCGGGCCGCGCATCCTTCACGAGCGCGATCCCTTCGTGGCCTGTCGCAGCCTCCGAAACTTGGTGCCCCCACCGCTCCAACAGATTCTTCATCACGAGGCGGATGTCTTCGTTGTCCTCGATCAGGGTGACCCTGAGAGGCTCGCCCACCGGCTCCTCCGACGAGGGCGGCGGCGTCGTGACGCACGCCGTTCCGTCGGCGACGGGCAGGCGCACGACCACCTCGGTCCCGTGACCGCGACCGTCGCTGGACGCCGACACGCTGCCACCGTGGCGCTCCACGAGGCTCTTCACGAGCGTGAGCCCGACGCCCAGGCCGCCACGGCCGGGCCGCTCCTGCACGAACATGTCGAAGACGTGCTGCACGAAGGTCGGGTCCATACCCGTCCCGTTGTCCTTGACCGTGATGCTGACTCCACCGTCGGCAGCGCGAGCCTTGAGCTCGACGCGCCCGCCCGGATCGGTGTATCGCGCGGCGTTGGTGAGCAGGTTCGAGACGACCTGGGCCAGCCGGACGCGGTCGCCGAGCACCGCCGTGTCGCGCGCCTCTTCGTCGGTGATCAGCTCGTGCCGCCTGCTCTGGAAGAGCGGGCGCGTCATCTCGACCGCCTGCTCCAGGACTTCACCCAATCTCACGCGATCCCTGCGAAGCTCGATCTTGCCGGAGGTGATTCGCGAGACATCGAGCAGGTCGTCCACCAGGCGAACGAGATGTGAGACTTGCCGGCGCATCGCACCGAGCGCGTGGCCCAGCGTCTCGTCCGTCGTGGCCGCGTCGCGGAACAGCTCGAGGCCCGCGACGATCGGCGAGAGCGGGTTCCGGAGCTCATGAGCGAGGACCGCAATGAACTCGTCCTTGCGCCTGTCCGCCTGCTCGAGCTCCGCACGGATCTGCTCGAGCTCGTCGTTCTGTCGCGCGAGCGCCTCGGCGTGACGCTTCTCTTCGGCGAGCCGCTGCCGGAGCGCCTCGGACTCGAGCGCACGGCGCTGCTCCTCGAGCGCGAGATCGCGCTCTGCGAGCTCGTGCTCGCGGAGCTTGCGCCCCTGGCGCTCGATCTCCTCGGCATGGCGCCTGAGCTGCACGAAGACGCCCGCTTTGGCACGGAGGATCTCTGCCGAGAGCGGCTTCATCAGGAAGTCGACCGCACCGAGACGATAGGCCTCGAGGATCTCCTGCGGGTCGTTCTCGTGCGCCGTCACGAAGATGATCGGCAGATGCTTCGAGCGCTCGCGGCTCCGGATGAGCTTCGCGGTCTCGAAGCCGGTCATCGTGGGCATTCGGACGTCGAGAAGCACGAGCGCAAAATCGCGCGCCAAGAGCTGCCTCAGCGCTTCTTCGCCGGATCTCGCCATGACGAGATTGACCGACAGATCGCTCAGAGCAGCGTCGATCGCGACGAGGTTCTCGGGTGTGTCGTCCACCACGAGAATGTCTGCGCGTGTCGAAAGGGGCTCGGAGAGCGGCGACTCGGCGCGCTTGCTGTCGTCAGGCCGGGCCATGCGAACACAGACCCTATCACCATCGCGCGCAGCCTGCTCGGCCTAGTCGCCTGATTTCACGAGCGAAAGAGGCGATCGCTGAGGCGCGTTGCCACACGCGCGCACGATCGCCACATCAGGTCCTGTACGGGTGCTCGCGTGTATCGCAGCGATAATCGTGGGGAGTTTGAGCTCACACGATCGCGCACGCGGGCACCCGAGCACCCGCGTCGGTCAGTCTCGCGACGAGATAAAAATGCGGAGGACGTACCAGAAGAGGAGCGCAACGGAGGCGAAGAGCTCGAGCGCGGCGCCGACGTAGCGTTCCTCGGGGTAGTGGTGGAGCACGTTCGAGGTGTCGTACAAAATCGCGGCCCCGGCGAACACGACCATGCCGACGCTGAAGAGCGTGCCGAGCGTGAAGCCGAAGATGACGCTCGCGATGATGAGCGCGAGGACGCCGAACCCGACCCAGCGCAGGACCGCGCCGAGGAACGAGAAGTCCTTGCGCGTCCAGAAGACCAGCCCGGTGAGTCCGGCGAAGCCGAGGATCGTCACGAGCGCCGCGCTCTGGATCGCGCCAGGCGCGAAGCGATCGGCGATGTAGAGAAGCGGGACGAAGATGATGGCCTCGACGACGACGTACGCGAGGAGCGCGAGGTACTGAGCCGGAAGCGATCGCGTCGAGTGAGCGACGCGCGACGCAATCCAGGCGGCCACCAAGAAGCCGCCCATGACGACGAGCCAGCTCGTCCCGAGCATCGCCTGTGCGATCGCGGGAGCGAGGCCCGTCTTGAAGAGCGCGATCTCGATCAGCGTGAAGAGTGCGATCGCGCCGAAGAGATGGTTGTACGTGCGGACCAGAAACCGCTCGCGGGTATCGGCGCCATAACCGACGGCGGCACGGCCGGTGGGGGCGGCGTACGGGCTCTGTTGGTACATGACGGAGGTGTACGTTCGTCCGGCCCCCGCCGCAAGGCACGCCGGGCCGATCGCGGAGAACACGCTCCGGGGCTTGGGCCGCAAGAAAAGCTCTGATAGGCCGCGACGATGCACGCATTGGTCACCGGCGCGTCCTCGGGCATCGGCGAAGCGCTCGCGCGCGAGCTGAAGAAACGCGGCTATGCGCTCTCGCTGCTGGCCCGCCGGAGAGACCGGCTCGAGACCTTGGCAAAAGAGCTCGGCGACGAGGTCACGGTGCTCGCCTCCGACCTCTCGGATCCCAAGGCTGCCGAAGCCGGGTTGGAAGCGGCGGTGGCGGCGCGCGGTCCCGTCGACGTCCTGGTCAACAACGCCGGCGTGCAGATCGTCGCCCCCGCGGCAGAGACCGACCCCGACCTGGGCGAAGAGCTCCTCGACCTCAACGTCGCGACGCCGCTCCGTCTGATCCGGCGCGCTCTGCCGGGGATGCTCGAACGAGGTCGAGGCACCCTCGTCAACATCGCCTCGATGGCGGCGCTCTCTCCGGTACCGGGGATGCTCTATTACAACGCTTCGAAGGGCGGTCTCGCGAACGCGTCCGAGGCGCTCCGGGGCGAGCTGCGCGGAACCGGCGTAAACGTGCTCACCGTCTACCCGGGACCGGTTCACACCGACATGGGGACCAAGGGCATCGCGAAGTACGAGGCGACGGCCGCCTCGAGCCTCGCGCCGTGGGGAACGAGCGAAGAGCTCGCGCACCTCGTGGGTCGCGCGATCGAGCTCGGGCGCGCGCGCGTCATCTATCCGCGCTCGTACGCCGTCTCGCTCTGGTTTCCGAACGTCTCCAGGTGGTTCTCGCTGCGGTTCGCACCGCCCTTGCGTGCGGCCAAGCGCGACTGACGACAGGCCGATCAGGCCCTACGATGTCGTCCCATGCAGGATGACGTACCCGGCGGCACCCTCTCCGACGCCAAGACGTTGAGGCGAGGGGAAGACGCCGTCGCCACCGCCGACACGATGCTCGAACCGTCGTCGCCGGGCGTCTGGCAGGCGGGCACCTCCGAGCCGGCGGCCGTCGACCCGACGCCCTCCTTCGACGGTGGCGACCGCTACGTGAGCCGGCGCCTCCTCGGACAAGGCGGCATGGGTGAGGTGACGCTGTCGGGCGACCAGTGGCTCGGCCGCGACGTCGCCGTCAAGACGATGCGCGGCGAGGCGCGCGGCGACGACCGCGCTCGCTTCCTGCGCGAAGCGTGCATTCAGGGACAGCTCGAGCACCCGAGCGTCGTGCCTGTCTACGACTTGTCGCCTCCGTCGGCCGGCTCACCGTTCTTCACGATGAAGCGCGTGCAGGGCTACACGCTGCGCGAGGTGCTCGAGCGCCTGCGTTCGGGGAGCGCGTCGATGCAGCAGGCCTTCCCGCGGGGCCGCCTGCTCTCGGCCCTCTCGCAGGCGAGCCTCGCGGTCGCGTTCGCGCACGCGCGCGGGGTGATTCACCGAGATCTGAAGCCCGACAACATCATGCTCGGCGAGTTCGGCGAGGTGTACGTCCTCGACTGGGGCGTCGCAAAGACGGCAGCGATCGACGACGTCGCGCCCGACTCACGCCGTCCGCTCGACACGCCGGCGCAAGGGACCGTGCCCACGGCCAAAGGATCGCTCGTCGGGACGCCCGGGTACATGTCGCCGGAGCAAGCCCGAGGCGAGGGTCACGCCGTGACCGCGAAGAGCGACGTCTACTCGATGGGCGCGATCCTCTTCGAGGTCCTCGCCCTCGAGCCGCTCCACAAGGTCGCGCCGCTTCACTCGATGCTCCTCTCGACCCTCTCGCTCGAAGAAGGCAGGCCGGCCGCGCGAGCACCGGACAAGGACATCCCGCCCGAGCTCGACGACCTGACGGCGCGGGCGACCGCGCTCTCGCCGGAGGCTCGCCTCGCGTCGATGCGCGAGCTCGCGGACGCCATCACCGCGCACCTCGACGGCGAGCGCGACGTCGAGAGGCGGCGCGAGCTCGCGAGCGTTCACCTCGAAGCCGCGCAGCGAGCGCTGGCGGTCGCCGTCGGCGGGGGCCCCGAGGCCGAGAAGAACCGCGCCGAAGGGCTGCGCGAGCTGGGCAAGGCGCTCGCGCTCGACCCGTCGCAGCGCGCCGTGGAGATGCTCGGCCGCGCCATCCTCGAGACGCCCGACGAGCTGCCGCCGGCCGCCGAGGCCGAGCTGAAGGAGGTCGAGCTCCGCGACCGCGCGAAGAGCGCACGCCGCGCGGTGCTCGTCTACGCCCTCTGGGGTTCGCTCGCTCTGTTCGTCCTCCTCTTGGGCGTCAAGAACTGGGCCTGGACCATCATGACAGATGTGTTGGTTCTTGCCGTCGTCGCCCACACCTGGTGGATGGCGCGCACCGGCAACACCGCGCCGAAGCACATGCGCCGCAACATGATCCTGAACTTCGCGACCGTCGGGATGCTCAGCTCGTTCGTCGGCCCGCTGTTCATCGTCCCCCAGATCGCCGTCGTCACCGCGGCGTCGTTCATCGTCGGCGTCCGCGCGAACTACCAGACACGCGCGCTCCTCACCGGGCTCGCGATCACCAGCTTCAGCCTGCCGCTCCTCCTCGAGTGGCTCGGTTTCGTGCCCAGGTCGTACGCGTTCGAGGACGGCGTCATCAAGATCCTCCCGCGGATCACTGCGTTCCCGCCGGTGTACACCGAGATCGCGCTGCTCGTCGTCGCAATCACGTCGGCACTGATCACGACGTTCATGGTCGGCCGATCCGCGGCTGCGATGGTCGAGGCCGAGCGGAAGAACCTGGCGCAGGCGTACCGATTGCGGCAGCTCCTTCCCGCCGACGTCCCCGGCAGGACCGAGCCGCCGCCGACCGCGGCGCCTGTGTGCGGCCGGATCCTCCCCTCCTGAGCGCACGTGCCCAGGCGAGGCGTGACGGCTCGCGGCGGTTCGACGCTCGCTCGGACACGTATCGCCAGACGCACCTGGCTCCCGTCATGCGTCGCTGCTATCCGGCTGTAGAGCCATGAGCTTCGATGCGGCGATCCTCGATGTCGATGGCGTCCTCTTGCGGACGGCGACACATCACGAGCGCGCCTGGAAAGAGGTGTTCGACCCCCTGCTCGCTCGGCACGGCGACGCTCGATCCTTCGCGCACGAGGACTACCTCGTCCACCTCGACGGAAAGCCTCGCCTGGCGGGAATGCGCGACTTCCTCGCCTCTCGAGGCATCGCACTCCCCCCGGAGGAAGCAGACGCCCTGGCCGACGAAAAGGACCGCACGTACCTTCGCCTCGTCGACAGCGAGGGCGTCGAGGTGTTCGAGGAGGCGGTTGGCCAGGTGCAGAAATGGCGCGCGCTCGGGCTCGGCATCGCGTTCGTCTCCGCGAGCAGGCACGCCGAAGCGGTCTTGCGCACCGCCGGCCTCACCGATCTGTGCGACGCCCGCGTCGATGGCGAGACGGCACGCCGGCGAGGTCTGAAGGACAAGGTGGAGATCTTCCGGGAGGCCGCCCGGGAGCTGCAGATCGAGCCTTCCCGGGCACTGGTGGTCGAGGACGCAGTGGCCGGCGTCGAGGCCGCCGAGCGAGTGGGTTTCGGCTTGGTGGTGGGCCTCGCTCGCAGCGGCGACACGGGCCTCCTTCGTGGTGCGGGCGCCGATCGCGTGATCCGCCGGCTCGACGATCTCGCCGATGTCGTCGACGCCGGCACCCACCGCACCTCCGATCTGCCCGCCGCGCTGCCGCTCGATTCGCTGGAGCTCAGGCTCGGGACGCGTCGGCCGGCGCTGCTCTTCGACTTCGACGGGACCCTTGCGCCCATCGTTCAGCACCCTGACGACGCCGTCATGAGCGAATCGACACGAGAGCTCCTTCGAGCCGCTGCCCGGCTTTGCCGCGTCGCGATCGTGAGTGGTCGCGACCGCCCGGACGTCGAGAAGCGCGTTGCGGTTCGAGGCCTTTGGTACGTCGGCAGCCATGGCTTCGACATGCAGGGCCCGGACGGGCAAACGTTCTCGCCCATGGCGGCGACCGGCGACGTCCCTGCGATCCAGGAGCTCGACCGCGCCGAGGAGCGATTGCGGCTCGAGCTCGCGGGGCAGCCCGGAATCGTCATCGAGCGAAAGCGGTTCGGGCTCGCCACGCACTACCGAATGGCGCCCGACGCGGTGGCCGAACGCGCGACGCGTCTGGCGCGGACGATTGCTTCCGGATCGAAGCACCTCGGCATGCAGGTCGGCGAGCGGGTGGTCGAGCTCCGTCCGAGCGTCGAATGGGACAAGGGGCGAGCGGTGCTGCGAGTGCTCGAGCTATGGAGGCTCGATGACGGGGCCGAGCTACCGATCTACATTGGCGACGGACGAACCGACGAGGATGCCTTTCGCGCTCTCGCAGGACGCGGCCTTTCGATCCTCGTGGGGGCACCATCGCGCCCGACGCACGCAGATTCCGGCCTCAGGGGCCCGGAAGAGGTCTGCACCTTCCTTCGAGAGCTCGTCGCATGGCTACAGCGCCACGACGAGCGCTCGTCGTGGACGATGCGATTCGAACGATGGGAACCGAGCAAGGAGCGCCTCCGGGAAGCGCTCTGCACGCTGGGGAACGGATACTTCGCGACCCGCGGCGCCGCTGAGGAGTCACGCGCGGATCTCACCCACTATCCCGGCACCTACTTGGCCGGTGCCTATGACCGCATCACGACGGAGCTCCACGGCAGGCTGATCGAGACCGAGGATCTGATCAATTGGCCGAACTGGCTGCCATTGAGCTTTCGGCCCAAAGGAGGGGAATGGCTGTCGCTCGAGCGCGTCGAAATCATCGACTTCCGACAAGAGCTGGACGTTCGGAGCGGCGAGCTGCTTCGCCGCGTGCGGCTGTCGGATCGCGACGGCCGAGAAACGACACTCTCGAGCCGCCGGCTGGTGAGCATGGCCGATCCTCACATAGCCGCACTGAAGTGGGAGCTCGTTCCCGTCAACTGGTCGGGGCCGCTCGAAGTCCGGAGCAGTCTCGACGGCGGCATCCAGAACTCCGGGGTCGCCCGTTATGCGGAGCTCCGCGGACAGCACTTGGTTCCGGACGGAGTCGGACACGCGGGCCGCGTCGTGTGGCTGGCGATGCGGAGCAGGCAATCGCGCATCCACGTGGCGCAGGTAGCCCGGACGAGCATCGTCGGCGACGGTGAGGCCACGGCTACCGTCGAGGAGCATGAAGACAGGGTGGACCTGACCCTCCAGCTCGTTGCGACGCAAGGGACCCCCATCGAGCTGGAGAAGGTCGTCGCGCTTCATTGCTCGCGTGATCACGCCGTCTCCGACCCGCTCTCCACGGCTCGGGAGCGCCTCGAGCACCAGCCGGCCTACGACGCGCTCCGAACGGTCCACAAGAGGCGGTGGTCGAGCCTCTGGTGGCGGTTCGACATTCAGCTCGGCGAGCAGCAGGTGGAGACGAATCGACTCCTTCGCCTGCACATCTTTCACTTGCTGCAGGTGGCGTCACCGCACGTGGTCGATCGCGATCTGGGCATCCCTGCTCGTGGCCTCCACGGCGAGGCGTACCGCGGCCACATCTTCTGGGACGAGCTCTTCGTCTTCCCCCTCTTGAACTACAGCATTCCGCAGCTGACGCGAGAGCTGCTCATGTACCGCTACCGCCGGCTCGACGCCGCCCGATGGAACGCGCGCGCGCTGGGATTCGCCGGCGCGGCCTACCCCTGGCAGAGCGGTTCGACCGGCCGCGAGGAGAGCGCGAGACTCCATTTGAACCCGATGTCGAACCGGTGGGTACCCGACGAGACGTACCTCCAGCGTCATGTGAACGCCGCCATTGCGTGGAACATCTGGCAATACCACCAGGTGAGCGGCGACCCCGAGTTCCTCTCCTATTACGGCGCAGAAATGCTCCTCGAGATCGCTCGCTTCTGGGCGAGCGTCGCATCCTGGGACGCCGAGATCGGACGGTACCGAATTCGCGGAGTCGTCGGTCCGGACGAGTTCCACGTCCGCTACCCCGGCGCTCGAGAAGCGGGCATCGACGACAATGCATACACGAACGTCATGGCGGCATGGTGCTTGCGCCGCGCCGAGCACGCGCTGTTGGAGCTGGGCGACGAGCGCAGGCGTGAGCTGATGGACACGCTGGACATCTCGGACGACGACCGCGAAGAGTGGCGAAAGATCGCGGCCAAGCTGAACGTCGTCTTCCACCAAGGCCACATCATCAGCCAGTTCGACGGGTACGCGGAGCTCGAGGAGCTGGACTGGGATCGCTATCGCGCGAAGCACGGCGACCCGCAGAGGCTCGACCGAATCCTCGAAGCCGAGGGTGACACCGTCAACGCATACAAGGCGAGCAAGCAGGCGGACGTGCTGATGCTGTTCTTTCTCTTCAGCGCCGAAGAGCTCGTCGAGCAGCTTCGGTCGATGGGATGCCCGTTCGACTCGACCTGGATACCCGAAAACATCGACTACTACATCCGGCGAACGTCCCACGGATCCACGCTGAGCCGAGTCGTGCACTCTTGGGTGCTGGCGCGGTCCGATCGCGCGCGCTCGTTCTCCCTCTTCCAAGAGGCGCTCCGATCGGATGCCGCAGACGATCAAGGTGGAACGACCGGCGAGGGGATCCACCTCGGCGCGATGGCGGGGACGGTAGACCTCGTCAAGAGAGCCTACACCGGCGCCGTGGCGCGCGACGGCGTCCTGTGGCTCGAGCCGCGCCTGCCCGACGAGGTACCCGAGCTTCGGACGAGGTTTCGCGTTTGTGGGGCGTGGCTCGACGTGCACGTGACTCATCACGCAGTCGAGTTGGAGTACTCGGACGGGCATCCCGCCGTCGTGCGCTTTGGAATGAACGGGCTCGTTCGGGAGCTCGCGCGTGGCGCACGAGCCCGCATCCCTCGCGAAGCTCGCGCGTAGCTCCTCCGGCGGCGGCCTCCTCCTTCAGCCGGTCCGGGGAAGCTCGATTGTGAAGGCTGCACCGTGTGGCACGACGTCGTCCAAGTAGATCCTCCCGCCATGGAGCTCGACCAGCTGACGTGCCACGAAGAGCCCCAACCCCAACGATCCGCTCGTCCCTGATCCCTGTACGAACCGCTCGAACACCCGGTCGCGCAGCTCCGACGGAACTCCCCGACCTTGGTCGCTGACCACGATGCGTACTTTCGCGGGGGTCTCCTCGACCCGTACCGTGACCGTGGCGCCTCGCGGACAATGCCTGATCGCGTTCTCGATCAGGTTGCCGACCACCTGCCCGAGCCGGACTCGATCGCCGGAGACCAGCGCGTCGGAGGTTCGATCGACGAGCGCGAGCTCGACGCCTGCGCGCTGCGCGACCGGGGCGTAGAGATCGATGGCTTCATCGGCGATCGCCCGCAAGGATATCGGTCGGACCTCGAGGACGATCCGACCTGTCTCCGTGCGAGCGGCTTCGAGCACGGACCCGACGAGGTCGTCGATCCGCTTCGCGCCACGGCGGATCCGTTCGACGGCTTCACGGACGAGGTCGGTGGAGCCGGCCGGGTCGGTCTGGTCGATCGCCGCGGCGCTCAGCATGATTCCTTGCAGCGCGCCGCGCACGTCGTGCGCGAGCATGGATACGAAGTGCTCGCGCAGATTCGCGAGCGATTCGAAGCGACTGCGCGCCGCTTCGAGCTCTGCGCTCTGGCGTGCGAGCTCGCGTGTAAGGTTCGCCAAGCGGTCATTGGCCGCGAGGAGCTGCTGCGTCATTCGCTCGGAGTACTCGGCGGTTGCGCGAAGTACGAGGAGCAGATGCTCGCCCATTCCGAGCGGGATTATGGCGAGCCGCATTGCGCTCGGCTCGCCCTCTCTACGGCGAGCTTGCACCTCGCAGAACGTCGGTGCCTGGGAGAGCGCAGCAGCCAATTTGGCTCGCGAGCCGGAGTCGAAGAGCGAGTCGACCGGCCGTCCGACGTCACCTTCGAGGACGTCACGTGCCGCGTCGCTCCATGACGAGATCACCCCGTCCCGGACGACGATCGCCGGGATCGAGCCCCGCGGATCGAGCAGCAACGGGAGGAGCTCGCGATCGCTCACGGCTTCCATCCGCGCACCTTCACGACGGCGCTCGTCGCGGAGGACGCGACGTCGTCTGCGTCCGGCAGCAGTGGCGGCGCGTGGCCGGCCACGGCTCGTCCGCCTACGATGATCTTGATGCCGGGGGCCCCGCTGCGCAGTTCCGCGATTGCATCGCGCGTGCTCGGCAAGTGCTCGGGCAAAGCAACCGAGAGGCCCACGAAGATCGGCTTGTCGCGCGCGACGAGAGCGAGGAGCGCATCCAGCGGCAGGTCCGCTCCGACGAAGCGAACGTTCCATCCGTCACATCCGAGCAGATCGGCCGCCATCCGCGCGCCGAGCTCATGCCGCTCGCCCGCAACGCACGCCATGATGGCTTTGGGTCCGGCGATGGCCCAAGGGAACGTCGGATAGAAGCTGGCGAGCACGCTCTGTGTGAGCGCAGTAGCGATGTGCTCATCGGCAACGGAGAGCCGCCCCGCCTGCCACATCGACCCGATCTCCACCAGCGCAGGACCCACGATCCGCTCGTACAAAAATGGCATTCCGCGCTCTCGCGCCTCGCTCGCCGCAGCGAGGGCGCGCTGGAAGTCCCCAGCGACGATCGCCGTCAGGAATCGTTCCTTCAGGTCCACCATCCAAAGGCGATCGCCGCAACGTTCGCGCCAGGCCGTGCCGACAGCGGCAGGTTCGCGGTGCTCTTGTCAGGTCCCGGGCTTGGTGCCCGCGCGCGCAGCCGCGAGGCGCTTCTCGGCGTCGGCGAGCTTGCCCTCGTCGGCGTGCCCGGCGTCGAGCTCGGTCCAGCCGCGGACCTCGAGCTCGAGCGTCGCGATCTGCGCCTCTTTCTTGCCGAGCTTGCCCAGCGTGTCCGCCTTGCGGGCGAGGTAGCCGAGGCGGCGCGGCCCGTACGAGAGCTGGATGGCGCGATCGATGGCGCCGATCGCCTCCTCGAGACGGCCTGCGGCGATCAACGCCTGCGCGTGGCGCGCGTGCGCTTCATAGCTGTTCGGGAGCTGCGTCGTCCGCTCGGCCAGGAGCGTGACCGCGTCGTTCGCGCGCCCCAGGTTGATGAGCGTCATGAGCCGCTCGTAGTCGTGGACCTGCGCCATCTCCGGGGTCTTCGCATCCTTGGCCGCCTGCTCGAGGAGCGCGAGGCGTCGCTCCTCGAAGCGCTTGGCGCCCGCATCGTCTTTCGCGTCGCGCAGGACCTCGGCGGCGACGGCGAGCGCGTCGGCTCTGTCGTCGGTGCTCGAGCCGGCGGGCGGGCTCTCGACGAGCGCGAGGATGCGTGCCTTCACGACGGCGACGGCGGCCTTGCGATCGTCGCCATCGGGGAGCTTGTCTGCGCAGCTCTGGAGGTAATAGAGGAAGTCGACGGGCGCGGCCGACCCGGGAACGCTGGCCGCGTGCTCGCGACCGTACGCTGCGCACTTCGCCGGATCTCCGCCCTCGGAGAGGGCACGCATGGCGCCGAGGAGCGCCTCGGCGCGGCGGTCGTCGCCGAGCAGGCTCGCCGCCTCTTCGTAGAGCGAGGCGGCTCGTGCCATGTCCTTGCTCACGTACGCTTGGTGCGCCTGCGCGAGCGCGAGCGCACCGGGCGCGCCCTTCGGCCCCGCCTTGCTCGCTTCGAGCCCCGCTTCGAGCAGGGCCGTGATCTCTTCGAGTGACATCGCGCCGCCGTGCATCGCGAGCACCGAACCGCTCTCCGGCGCGAGCACGAAGAAGGTGGGCCACACGCGCATGCGGTAGCGCTCCAAAAATGCCGCGCTCTCTTCTCGGTCGGTATCGAGCGCGACGAAGACGTACGAGCGTTCGAAGCGTGCGAGCTCGGGACGCGACAAGACCACGTCGCGCATCGAGAGGCACGTGTGGCACCAGGGCGCCCAGGCGTCGACGAAGACGAGCTTCTTCTCGGCGCTCGCGCGCGTCAGCGCCGCCGGAAAGTCCCCCTCGAGGAACGCTACCGGACGATCCGGCGCGGGCTTGTCCGCCGGCTCCGGAACCGCCGGCGCAGACGGCGCGCACGCAGACGCCAGCAAACTGAGGAAACCGAGCGCGCGGAGCAGCAAGCGGGGTCGGGGCCCCGCGCGCAGGGCTCGAGAAAGCAGCATCCAAATGCGAGCAGCGCGGCCCATATCGCGGGAAACCTAGCACGCCGACTGTCTGCTAACGTGCGCTTCCAATGGCGCTTGCTCGGATCTTGGTTCCCCTGCCCGATCGCGACTTCGACGTCACCGAAGTGAGCGTTCCCTGGAGGCTCTGGACGCGCAGAGGCTTCGAGGTCGTCTTCGCCACCGAGGAGGGCGCCGAGCCCGCGGCCGATCCGCTGCTGCTCACCGGAGTCGTCTTCGGACAGCTCGGGGCCGAGCGAGAGGCCAAGGCCTTCTACCGAGAGATGATCACGACGGCGCCGTTCAAGAAGCCGATCCGGTTCGCCGACATCGATCCTCAAGACTTCGACGCGCTCCACCTCCCCGGCGGCCACGCGAAGGGCATGCGTCCGTATCTCGAGTCCGAGGCGCTCCGGAACAAGGTCCGCGAGATGTGGCGCCTCCGCAAATCGGTGTCGGCGATCTGCCATGGCGTCCTCGTCCTCGCCCGCACGACAGTGCCCGAGACGGGTCGCAGCGTGCTCTTCGACCGCCGGACGACCTGTCTGCCGAAGTACATGGAGCGCACCGCCTGGCTGTCAACCGCGTGGAAGCTCGGCGACTACTACCGGACGTATCCCGAATACGTCGAGACCGAGGTGCGCCGCGCGCTCGCGCATCCCGAGCAGTTCATTCGCGGTCCGGTCCATCTCTTCTCGAAGGGGACCCAGGACGACGACTCCGCCGCGTTCGTGGTCGACGACGGCCACTACCTCTCGGCTCGCTGGCCGGGCGACGCGTACAAGCTCGCCAGGACGTTCGCCGACAAAGTTCTCGCCCGCAAAGCGGGCCCCCGCAGCTTCCGAGGCACGCGCGAGCCGGCTCCGGGCACCTCGGCCGGTTGATCGGAGCGCCGATGCCTGCGCATCCTGCCGGCAATGCCATCCGCGGCCTCGAGGTCACGCCGGTCCGCCTCGCGCTGACCGAGCCTTTCGCCATCGCCACCGGCGCTCCCGACTTCGCCCAGAACGTCGTCGTGCGCATCGAGCTCGATGACGGTACCGTCGGTCTCGGAGAGGCGGCGCCGTTCGAAGCGGTGACCGGCGAGACGCAAGGGTCGACCCTCGACGCGCTCGACCGCGTGCGCGAGCTCGTTCTCGGCGCCGACGCTCGCGCGTGGCGCAGGCTGGCCGCCGGCCTCTACGACGTTGCGGCCGGCGCGCCCGCCGCGCGCTGCGCCGTCGAGCAGGCGGTCCTGGACGCGTGCGCACGGCGAGCCGGGCTCTCGATCGCCGAGCTCGTCGGCGGTCGTGGGGAGTCGCTCCACACCGACGTCACGATCACCGCCGGCTCCGTCGATCACGCGCGCGCTTCCGCGACACGCTGGGCGAAGAAGGGCTTTGCGACGCTCAAGATCAAGGTGGGCGCTCTCCCGTTTCGCGAGGACGCGGACCGCGTGGAGGCTGTCGCGAGGGCCGCGCCGGGCGCGCATCTCTTGCTCGACGCGAATGGCGGATACGACGCGGATCAGGCGCTCGCGCTCCTCGCCGAGCTGCGAAAGCGCAGCATCGAGGTGCGCCTCTTCGAGCAACCGGTCGCGGCCGCGGATCTCGACGGGATGGCCCGTGTCGCAAGAGAGGGCAACGTCACGGTGTGCGCGGACGAGTCCGCGAAGACGGCGGCCGACGTGGTTCGCATCGCGCGGCGCGACGCCGCGGGCGCGGTAAACCTGAAGATCACCAAGAGCGGCGTCGCCGAGGCGATCGCGATGTGGCACGTCGCCGAAGCGGCGGGGCTGTTCCGCATGATCGGCGGCATGGTCGAGGCGGAGCTCGCGATGACGTTCTCGGCCCAGCTCGCGTCGGGCCTCGGGGGCTTCGCGTTCGTCGATCTCGATACGCCGTTGTTTCTCGCCGAGAGCCCGTTCAAAGGCGGGCTGACCTACGAGGGCGCACGCATCGTGCTGCCCTCGGGTCCCGGGATCGGCGTGAGCTTCTAGCTACTTCTTCGCGGGCGGGAGGAAGGCGCCGGCGAACTCGGCGCCGTTCGAGTAGCTCGTCAGCTTGACGACCTTGCCGTCCCTGAGCTCGAAGATGTCGACGAAGTGGATCGTGCCCTTCTTCTTGCTCGCCTTCAGCTGGCCGAGCTGCCCCTCCATCGTGCCGGTCCAGCTGCCCTCGACGACGACGTACTTTCCGGCCCCGATGACCTGCTTGGTTTCGAGCTCGAGGTCCGGGAACGCCTTCGAGAACTTGAAGAAGTCGTCCTTGATCTTCGCCTTGCCCTTCACGTCTTCGGGACGAGCCATGTCGCTGAGGACGGCGTCGTCGGCGAGCATCGCCTCGAACGCCTTATCGTCCTTCTTGCCGAGCGTGCCGTAGAGCGCCTTGATCGTCTCGACATTCTTCTTCTCGTCGGGGCTGTTCGTCGCGGCGATCCACTCGGTCGATGCAGGAGCCTGAGCGGGGGCGCGGCCGCGAAGCGACTTGTCGCCCATTTGCATGCCGGTCGTGTGCTCATCCATGTAGAGCTGCTCGCGCTTGACGAGGCCGTTCTCTGCGAACCACATCAGGCTGACGCCGGCCACGCCCAGCGTCTTTTTGTCCTTCGTGGTACCGGTGACCACCCACTCGCTGACCGCGATGTCGCCCGACTGGGTGACGCGAGAGCTCTTGAGCTTGACCTCGGAGAGCGCGCCCCAGAAGCCTTCGAGGCCCTTGAGCATCTCGGGGCCCTTCTGGAGCTGGGCTCCCTTCGTGCTCCACGTCGCGAAGTCGGCGTCCTCCGTGTAGGTCGCAGCGAGCTTCTTGATGTCCTTGGCCGCCCAGGCGGCTTCGGAATCGAGAACGTTCTGCTTGATGAGCTCGGCGAGCGGGCGCTTGGTCACGGCAACGGGCTCGGCGGACGCCACGGGCGGCGACGCAGCCTGCGCGGCTTGGGTCGCAGCGGGCTGATCAGCCGGCTCTCCGACCTGTGGCTCTCGCTCGCTCGAGCCACAGCCGACGAGCAGGAAGAAGCAGATGGCGCTGCCGGTCTTTTGCATGAGCGCGGAAGTAATTCTCCGGCTCAGGAGGGTCAATGCTCGACGACGAGCTCTTCAGGCGCCTCGCCGAAGTCGGGAATCGTGATGCGAATACCCGCACCCGCGAGGATCGCTTCGTCGATCGGGCGCTTGCGGCCGACGCCGCTCGGCGCCACTTCGGCCAGCACCAAGTCACGCGCGACGTCCTTCGAGCTGTTGTGGACGCACGCCGTGAGCGTGCCTTCGGTCGACTTCACGTCACACACGCGAACCGGCGCGAGCGCGCGGCCGATACGGGCACGCGTCACTTCGTCGGCTTCGGAGAGCGCGCCGAGCCCGCGCGCCGCTTCGATCGCCTCGGGATCGCCGAGGTACGCGAGCATGGTCGCGGCGTGCAGGCGCACGAGCGGCTGGCGCGCGCCGAGGAGCTTCTTGAACGCTTCGCGCGATGCCGGCCCGGACGCGCCGGCCGCCTCGGAGAGGAGCCTCGTCTCGGGGACGTCGATTCGCACCTCCGTGCCCGGGGCCTTCACGCCCCATTTCACGCTGCGGCCCGCGCCGAGCTCGCCCTCCCAGAAGAGGCCGCGATCGGTGACGCCGCGGCGCTCACCCTTCTCGTTGCGACGCGCGAACGTCAGCAGGACGCGCACGTCATTCAGCGAGAACGAGGCGTTGTTCACGACGGCGAGGTCGAAGTCGTAGCGACCGCGGCCCCGCGCGTTGATCTTCGGCGAGATGTCCCCGAGCGCACGGCCGGGCTCGCGGCTCTTCGAGATCGGAAGCACGCTCAGCACCGGCACCCCGCCGCTCCACAGCGGCGAATCGGCGCGCTCGCACGCGCAAGCCGGCCAGTGCGACGCGAGGAGCTTCTCGTCCTCGGGCACCTCCGCGTTGACGATCCCCGCTTGCGCCTCGGGTGCGGGCTGGGCCGGGAGCTTCTTCAGCGACCGGAACCCCGCGAAGAGGCCGATGCACACCGCCACCGCCGCGAGGGCTCCGCCGAGGCGCGCCCACGGGAACGAGAACGACGGTGTCATCGTCGCCCACCCGGACGCGTCAGCGGATGGCGAAAGACGAGCGGCGCGCGCGAACGCAGGCAGGCCCGACGCCGCTGCGACCGGCTCCGGCACCTCGAACGGATCGGTCTCGTGCGACGCGAGCGGCGCGAGGCCGATGCGCTGCGAGAGCCGTCGCTCGAAGGTCCTCATCAGATGGGACGCGACAGGCCCGCCGAGGGTCAGCATCGCCCCGAGTCGCTTCGCTACGGCAGCGAGCACGACGAGGACGAGGAGGCCCACCGCCCCGCGGCCGACGACGCCGCTCGCGAGATCGGCCGGCATGACGACGGTGGCCAGGACCGCCAGCGGAAGCGGCAGGAGCCACGAGAAGGCACGGGCCGCCTCGCGCTTCTTGTGCGCCGAGGCCAGCGCCTCGAGCGGCAAATCGGTGAAGTGCGCGAGCTGGAAGCGATTGAAGGGCGCCGCGGCGAGCGGATCCAGGGTCAGCCCGATGCCCCCGTCTCTTCGGACGAACCCTCGGACCGCCGTGTAAGGCACGGAGAAGCGAACGAAGCGGGTGAGCGCGCCCGGGACGAAGCCGTCCTGGTAGCTGCCCGCCCGGAGCATCTCCACCTCGAGCCGCTTTGGCAGGAGCGTCAGGCGCACCGCGCCGATGGCGTTCGCCTCGGGCGACGCGACGGCCAGCGCTCCGACGGTGAAAGAACCTGCCACGGGGATGGCGAGGCTAGTCCTACCCGGGTCCCGGTGTCGATCCCGATCTCCTTCTTGCCGGGGGAGTGGACGAGGGTTACATCGCCGCGCATGCGTTCCTCGTTGCAAAACGCGCGATCCGCAGTTCTCTTCGCCAGCGCGCTCGCGCTCTTTCTCGGTGCTTGCTCCGACAAAGTAGCGGAGCCCGAGCCGCCGCCGAAGCCGACCACCACGACCTCGGCAGCGCCCGATCCGACGGAGCTGAAGATCGAAGATCTCACGCCGGGCGAGGGTGAGCGCACCGTCAAGGACGGCGACAAGCTCAAGGTCCTCTACGTGGGCCGCCTTCTGAAGACGAACGCCAAGTTCGACTCGAACGAGAAGCGCGACGCTCCCTTCCCGTTCACCGTCGGTGAGGGCGTCATCGAGGGTTGGAGCAAGGGCGTCATCGGGATGAAGAAGGGCGGCAAGCGCAAGCTCACCATCCCCGCGTCGCTCGCGTACGGCGAGAAGGGCAAGCCGCCGAAGATCCCTGCGAACGCGCCGCTGGTCTTCGAGATCGAGCTCATCGGTTGGCAGGACGAGCCCGACGCTCCGGCGGGCTCGGCGTCCGCAGCGGCCTCGGGCTCCGCGGGCGCGGCGCCGAGCGCGAAGGCGGCTCCGACTTCCTCGGCCGCCGCCGAGCCGAAGAAGGAAGAGCCCAAGAAGAAGGAAGAGCCCAAAAAGTGAGCGGCGCAGGCGACGGAGAGAGCCGGGGCCTCCCGGACGAGCCCGTCGCCGACGGCGTCCTCGATCCGGTCGCCGCGACGCAGCTCTTGCGCTCGTCGGACACGCTCCTGCTTCGTTTGCACCCGCGGGCGAAGGCGTCGCAAGACAAGCCTTACGGTCCCCTCCCCGCCCCGCCGATCGTGGTTCGATTGACGCGCGGCAAGCGCACGATCGAGCACGTCTGCGGCAGCGCGGCGAACGCCGAGATCGCGCGCGTCGGAGTCGTAACGCGCAAGGTCAGCTGGGGCGGCTGGGGCGGATCGCCGTTCGAAAAAGCCCTCGCCACGGTCGTCGTCGACCTCGCCGGTGAAGAGCACGTGGCCGCCCTCGCCATCTCGGCCGACGAAGACCGAGCCTCGGAATCGTTGAAACCGCTCGGCGATGCGCTGAACGAGCTCCTCGACGGCGAGGCCAAGTCGGAGGGTGCGCCGGCCTCTCCGTCGCTCTCGGCGCCCGCCGCCGGACGCTTCGCGCTCGCGCTCGAAGGCGACTACGTCGTCATGCGCGACTACGAGAGCATCGGACCGCGAGCGAACGTCCCGCGGTACGCGCTCCTCTGCGCCGCGTGCCTGGCGCTCGCGGCGCTCGCGTGGACGGCGTTCGCCCGCGAGCTCGCCGGCGCCGCGGCCCTCTCGAGCCTGCTCGGCTACGGCGCCGTCGGGTTCGTCCTCGCAGCCGGCGCGCTCGCCATGGGCGAGATCGCGCGCTTCGCCTCCAAGTACCGCGCGAGCAACGCGCCGCTCGCGTGGTTCTTCGATGACCGTGTCGTCATCCTCCCCTGGGTCTCGCGCGACGGCGCGATCGACACCCAACCCGAGGGCAGGCTCGGCGCGGCGATCCGCATCCCCGAGGTCGACGGCGTCACGGTCGCCGAGAAGGACGGCACCACCACGCTGACGCTCGAGACGCAGCACGGGCCCATCGACGTCTTCTCGACGAAGGACGCCGGCGTCGCCCGCGCCTACCGCTCGGCGATCGAGCGCATGTTGGTCGCCGTCGCGGCGCCGGCCAAGAGGCCGACGGGCATCCTCAAGACGGCGCCGGCGACGACCTGATCAGGTCGTCTTCTTGATGACCTGGTTGTCGGTGCACACGTCGGTCTCGCGCGCGACGGGATACTGCGCTGCGCCGGTACGGACGCCGTTGTCACCCGTCGCGATCGGCGCGCCGCCCTTGTGCATGCAGGCGCCCTGGGCGAAGGCGAGGTGCTTCTGTTCGGTCCCGAGCTTGACGCGCTTGTCGCCGTTGGTGAGCGGCTGGCTCTGCTCCGTCTCCGACGGCTTGCTCGGGTTTTCCTTCTTCTTGTAGGCCTCCTCGAGCTGCTTTTTGTAGTCGTCGAGCTGCTGCTGCGTGTCGAAGTACTTCACCGTCACGACGGTGCCGTTCGGCGTGACCATCTTGTCGAACGCTTGCGACGCACCGACCCCGGGCGTGACCAGACATCCGGCGCTGCCCCAGCCGCCGCCGTCGGGATGAAAGCGCATCCAGGTGCGGAACGCGCCCTTCTCGGGATCCCAGACGCCTTGGGTCAGGTTGCCGTCGTCGTCCTTTACCTGGAGGGTCGAGACCTCACCCTCGTCGGTGAGCGCGAGGAGCTCGTACTTGTAGCCGACCGTCGTCGTCTTCTTGTTCTTGCCCTTGCCGGTCGTCTCGCTGACCCTCATCGCGCCGTTCGACGGCCCCATGCGGTCGCCGACCAAGTACGAACGGTCGCCGGGCGTTCGCCACAAGCTGCCCCGCGTGCCGGACCGCACCGGAATCGTCTCGCCGGTCGACGGCTTGTAGTAGATGCCCTCACCGGCCCGGCCGTTCTTGACCATCAGCGCCCAGACGTTGTGGTTCGGATTCCGGTAGTCGCCCATGGTGCCTCTACTCCTCGCGGTCGTGCGGGTTCAGCTCGATCGTCGGGATCACGTACTCGAAACAGCTGTCGCAGGTCTCGCGCTCTTCGAGCGGGCCGGTGGCGCTCACGATGTGCCACGTGCCGTCGACGTCCGCGTGCATCTCGCGCATGTAGACCATGCCGTCATCTTCGCGCCAGCGCATCGCGATGTCGTATGCCGGGTGTCCCGCGAAGCGCGCCTCGCGGTTGGCGAGGACCGCGTGGGCCCTCAGGTTCGCGGAGGCGTCTTTGAGGTGCGACCCGACGGCGTCGTCGAGGTGCTGCCCTTCGACGAAGCGCGACTTGTGCATCATGATGAGGATCGTCGCGCCGCTCTCGGTCTTCGCCTCGAGCCGCGTCACCGTTCGATCGACGAACCCGTCGGGGACCTCGAAGCGGCTGTCGTTCGTGACGTACGAAGGCATGCTCTCTCAGGCGGGCCCGGGGCCTTGCAGGTGGATGACACACGACGGCTCGACGCCCGCGAGGATCGACGGCGACGAGGTCGCGACGATCAGTTGAAGGTCCCCCGCGAGCGCTTGCAAGCCGGACAAGAACGAAAGAGCGCCCGCCTCGCCCTGGTAGAGCTCCGGCCGGTCGACGAAGACGACAGAACGCTCGTGCCCGATGAGCGCGTTGGTCGCCGCGAAGAGGACCGCGTCGGCCTCGCTCGAGGCGAGCTCCGTCGCACGCGTGCGCGGCCGGCCGCTGCTGGAGAAGCAGACGAGGTCGTCATCGCCGCGCGATCCGGCGTACCTCACCGTCGGCGAGAGCTTTTCCAGCGCCGCCTCGAACCGGGCGCGCCCCTTCGCGTCGTGCGTCAGCTGGACCAAGAAGCGCGGGAGGAAGGCGTACTTTCGGGGATCGCGCGTGGTGCGGCAGATGCGCTGCTCGATGGCCGAGAGGCCGTGCGCGCCGGCTCCCTGCACCACCGAGCGATTCGCCGGGAAGTAGTCGAACTTGCCGAAGCGACCCTCGTGGTCGTAGCGCTCGAGGAGCGAGACGAACGCAGCGTCGGCTTCGTAGCGGCTGCCCTGCGGCTTGAAGAGCGCCTCGGTCCGCTGGATGGTCGCGATGCCTCCGGTGAAGCGGATCTCGTCCTCGTCGAGCCGGAAGGTCAGCTGGATCTTCGCCGCGTTCTCGCCGTCACGGATCCACTCGTGGGCCATCGGCGGCTGACCGTACGGGCCGATGACGTCCTTGGCCGCGAGGATCGCCTCGAGCAGGCGCGTCTTGCCCGACGCCGGCGGCCCGGTCACCACCGTCAGCGGCCGCGCCGCCTCGGCGTCGGCGGTCGCGCCGAAGCTCAGCGTGGTGTCCGGCACCCCAGCGACGGAGATGAACGACGCCGAAAGCAGTTTCATTCGTCAGCCCTTGAAGGGAGTCGTGCCGCCTGCGCCGACCACTTGAACGACGCCATCTCCTGGATTTAGCAGGATCTTACCCGATTGAATCAGGATCGAATCCGGCGTGATCAAGATCGTCGAGCCTCCGACGGTGAGCGTTATCGAATCCATGCTCGAGATCGTGTGGCTCTTGGCGCCGGACGAGAAGTCACCTGTGGTCTGCATCACGCGCTGACCGCTCGTCGTCTGCAGGAAGCTGCCGAGCACGCTGGCGATCTTGTCGCCGCCGACGGTGCTCTTCATGTTCTGGGTGATGTTGTGGATCTGGTTGCCTTCGACGTACTCGGCGTCGTTGCCGCCGATCTCTTTCATCCTGTTGCGGCCGATGGACAGGGTCACGTCGTTGTTGATGCGAGTGTCCCAGTCCTTCTCGCCGTGCATGCGGATCTGCTCGTGCCCCGCCTTGTCCTCGAACATCAGCTCGTTGTAGCCGCCGGTGTGCGGGACCGACGCGCTCTTGAAGCCGTTCTGCGTCTTGTTCATCGGCAGCTGCCACGGTGGCCGCAGCAGGTTCGTGAACATGCGGCCCATGATCATCGGCTCCTCCGGATCGCCGCCGAGGAAGCTGACGATGACCTCTTGGCCGACGCGCGGAATGTTGAGCGAGCCGATGCCGTCGCCGGCCCACGCCTGGTTGACCGGCACCCAGCACGAGCTGAACTCGTCCATCGTTCCGTAGCGGTCCCAGTGGAACTGCACGCGGACGCGACCAAACTCGTCGCAGTGGATCGTCTCGCCTTCCGGACCGACGACGATCGCCGTTTCGATGCCGTAGATGCGGGGTGAGGGCGTCACCTCTTCGGGCGCGTACTTGCGGTTCGTCGCCACCGTCTGGAGCATGAGGCGAGCTTCGGTGTCGTAGGCGCCGCTGATCGTCGCCGACGTGACGAGGACCTTGCCGAGGCGCTCCGCGGCAGGGTGACCGGTGATCGAGAGGATCGTCCCCGCTCCGAGATCGAGCGCGTTCGACTCGAAGCTCATCATGCTCGCGCGCTGGTGGCCGGCCGCGCCGATCTGCTCGGCGATGCGCTTGCCTTCGGCGGTGTCGGTGCGGGTGCGGCCGCGGTCGTCGGCGGTCGGCGTGTCCTTGGGTCCGTCGTTGCCGAAGCGGAAGGCGCCGGGACGGTACTGGAACTTCTCGAGCCGCGCCTCGAGCGGGTGCGAGCTCGGGGTCGCCGAAGACGTGAGGGGCTGGTTCGGGAGGCGGTGATCGTGGTCCGAGACGGTGATGCGGCCCGACATGACAGCGCGCGCGTAGTGCAGGCGCGTCGCCCAGATGCTATCGCTCTCGGGCGTGTCCGAGAACTCGAGCTTCTGCTTTCGCTCGTCGGCGCGCTCGGGCGCGTCGCTCAGGATGAGCACCGACTCGTTGCCGTCCGCCTCGAAGAAGTAGGTGATGCCGGCGGTCTCGAGGAGGCGCGAGATGAAGGTGAAGTCGCTCTCCTGGTACTGCACGCGGTACTTGCGCGACTTGTAGGTCCCCGAGCAGCGCACCTCGTAGCGAATCTCCCACTCGTCGAGGAGGATCTTCACGACGTCGAGATCGGTCAGCTGCTGAAAGACGCGGCAGTTGCTCCTGTGGCCGAGCGCCCAGAGCGCGGGCACCAGGGTCACGTGGTAGGTCGATAGACCGCTCGACTCGGACCTCAAGAGTCGGGCCTCGGAGATGATCCCCGACCACGCGCGCTGCGGAGCATCGGGGTAACGGATCGGGTTCAGCTGGATCCTGAACTCGCCGGGCTTACCGACCATCTCCTCGAAGTCGATGGCGGTGTTGTCGCTCATGACCTCGAGGTCGACGGTGAACAGCGACGACAGCCCATCGCGCACGATGAAGTTGCGAACATCCAGCTTGTCCGGGATGCTCGCCGAGAACTTCAGGGGAGACGCCGCGAGAAGATCGGGGGCCTTGCTCATGTGCGCCGTGGCTGCACCCTGCGTGCCATGGATTTCTGTACCCATCGTTGCACACGGTGTGCAAACGGGACGGCCTCGAGTCCCGATCCGGGTTCACATCACGACCGGTCGACGCTCGTTGCGCATCGCTTGCACAAAGCGACCAGACCGAAGACGAGGTCAGCCGAGGACCTTCGCCAGGGAGCGAAGAAAGATCTCGTATACGTCGATCTCGTAGTGGCCCATGTGGAAGATGCGGAAAAGCTCGGTCGAGAGCTTTCCTTGGGCCGCGTAGATCTCGAAGGTCGTTCCGTCGACCTCTTCCGAAGCGAGCCGCTTCGCGAGCTCGGCGTAGGAGTGCCCCTCGGGGATTCGAAGCGCCGTGCCGATCGAGGACGGCGGCATGTTCGGCCAGGTCGCGATCGAGAGACCGAGGCGGGCGTATCCCTCACGAAGGAGCGCCGCGCGCCGGCGGTAGATCGCGTTGCGCCCGGAGACGCCACCTTCGTGGGCGAGCTCTTCGAGCGCCGCCTCGACCTGACGCAGGCTCATCGGATCGATCGTGTACGGGTGCGATCCGCCGGCCTGCGCGGCGTGGAGCTTCGACAGCTCGAGGCTCGGCGCGCGCTGCGGCAGCGCCTTCATCTCGTCGAGGAGATCCCGACGGACGATGCACGTCGTGAGGTTCGGATGCGCGTGGAGGCCCTTGTTGCAGGAGCCCATGACGGCCGCGATCCCCCAGGTTCCGAGATCCATCGGCTCGACGAAGACCGCACTCACACCGTCGACGAGGAGCTTCTTGCCGCGTGCTCTGCAGAGCGCGCCCACCTCGGGCACCGGGTTGAGCGAGCACGACGTGGTCGCGCCGTAGACGAGCGCGACGGCGTCGGCCTCGCCCCGCGCGAGGATCCCGTCGATGCGATCGAGGTCGGGACGCTCGCCGTACGGAAGCTCATAGTCGACGATCGGCTGACCGAGCGCGCGTGCGAACTCGACGATGCGATCGCCGTACGCGCCGTTGCGAACGCAGAGGAGCCGCTCTTTCGGATCGAGGCACGAGCCGAGCACGGCCGCCATCGCGGTCGAGCCCGTACCGGTGAGCAGGACCGCTTCATGGTCCGGAGCCTCGAGCGCGGCGGTGATGCCCGCCCGCACCTTGGCGAGGAGCGGCGCGAACGCCGGGCCGCGGGGAACGACGGGCTGCGCGCCGTACGCGCGGGAGACGGCGTTCACCCGCTCGGGAAGGTGAAAGACCGCAGGAGTGAGAGAAACGATTCGCGGCATCGACGGTACCCCTCTACTTCACGCATGCCTTCGGTGATACCCCTGCGAGATCCCCAGGAGGGTCAGGATGCGCGTTCGAACGAGCGGTCATTGGGTGGTTTCGTTCCTTCTCCTCGCATGCTCTAGCGCGTGCTCGGAGCCCGGCCAGGGCACGACAGGCAGCGCCACGGCCGCTGCTTCCGGCGCGAAGCCGGCGGGCGGAGCGAGCGGGGCGGCTGCCGCGTCTTCGAGCGCCGGAGGGCCCGCCGCGGCCACGGGGAAGTTCGCCCTCGTCGCCGAGAGCGCGCGCATGGTCATCCACCCGCTCGGAAGTGCGGCGGTCCTGGATGCCGACGCGTTCTACGCGCTGCTCGGCCCGGGGCCGCTCGAGCAGGATCCCCTCCTCGTGAAGACGAGCGTCACCAGCGACGGCGGCGGGGTCACCGTCACGCCGGCCGTTCGCTTCGCTGCGTTCCATGGCGCGTGGCCGGCACAAGTCGCCGCGATTGGCAATTCTCACCCCGGTGTCTACGCCCGCGTCAACGACACCTGGGCGGATCAGAATCCGCTCCGCGACGGCGAAACGCTCCGCGATCTCACCGCGTGGGGCGACGGCCGCGCGATCGCGGCCATCAAGATGGCCGAGCCCGACATTCGCTTCGTTCTCTTCGCCAGCAAGCCGGGCGGCGTCGTTCCCGGTCCCGGCAAGCCGACGCCCGAGCAGACCGACTGCACCGTGCGCATGGATCCCGCGAGCGCGCTGAAGCTCGCCGGAACGCAGACCGAGCACCTCTTCGCGATCGGCAAGGAGTGCAAGACCGGTAAGCCCATCACCGAGCGATGGAACCCGAAAGAGGTCCGCGGGACCGCCGAGGTCGTAGCCGGCGTACCCGACGGCGCGGAGCCGGCGGACGTCCTCGCGCTCGCAGCCGACGAGGCATACGCCGCGTTCAACGACGCGAGCGGCGGCTTCCTCGCGACCTGGGACGGCAAAGCGTGGAAGGCCGAGCCCGCACCGTGCGGCAAGGTCGCGTCGCTCTTCGCATCGCCCGACGGCGCGTCCTGGTGCGTCGGCGACCGGGGCCTCTTCTCTCACAAGAAGGGAGCCGCATGGACGAAGCTCGACGTGCCCGCCGGCAAGCCCACGAGCGCGTGGGCCAAGGACGCCGACAACGTCTGGGTCGTCCTCGACGACACCAAGCTCTATCGATCAGGCGAGAAGGTCGCGGCTCCTCTCGAGCTCGCCAAGCGCACCGACGTCGAGAGCGCGCTCCAAAAGGATCGCCGCTGGCTCGCGACCGCTGCGTGCAAGCGCATCTTCGTCCACCTCGCCGCCATCGGCCCCTCGGGCGGGCAGCCGCCGAAGAGCTTCGCCGGCGTCGACGACGTCATCGCCGGGAACGCCAAATTCCACGACAACGTCGAGTACGTCGTCGAAGAGATCGGCCCCACGCAAACCGTCGGAGCCAAGGTGCCCTCGATGGAGGTCGCCAAAGAAATGGCCGCCGCGTTCAAGGCAAAGAACGCCAGCGCGCCGGTGGCGATCTACTGCCACGAGCCGATCGTGAAGGCGAAGCTCTTGGTGAAGTGATCAACCGCGGTGGCTTGGCTCTGATCCGCGCGCTACCACCACATGCACTTGCGAAGGTCTTCCCAGACCTCTTTCGCCGACTGGTACCGATAGGCGTCTCGTCTTCGGAGCAGCTTCGCGATCACCGGGCTGAACGGCGTCTGCAGCGCTTCGGCGAGCATGCGCGGCGTGCCCTCGGCGATTTGGTGCTGAAGCTGCGTGCCCTCGCCCTCGAGCGGGGCGCGGCCGGTGTGCATGTGAAACATGAGGAGGCCGAGCTGGTAGAGATCGCTCTGCCGCGTGGTGTAGCCGGCGGTCACGAGCTCGGGCGTGAGGATGTTGGGGTTCGCCACCCGCGGCCGGAACCACGCCTGACCCTGAAGCTGATGCGCGACCCCGAAGTCGGTCAGCTTGGCGATGGGGCGGCGATCGACCTGCGAGAGGAGCACGTTGCCCGAGTGGAGATCCGAGTGCACGAGACCCGCGTCGTGCAGGTACTGGAGCGTCATGAGGAGCTG
>JBGTSH010000118.1:0-27725 GCA_041940405.1 Polyangiaceae bacterium | reverse complement strand
CGCCGCCCACCGTGTGGCGCATGCTCATCCTCGAGGACCTGGCCGCGTTCCCGCACACGCTGCGCGAAGCGGTCGCCGCGGGCGAGCCGCTCAACCCGGAGATCATCAGCCGCGTCGAGAGCGCGTGGGGAATCTCGGTGCGAGACGGCTACGGTCAAACCGAGACCACGGCGCTCGTGGGCAACACACCGGGCCAACCGGTGAAGCCGGGATCGATGGGCCGTCCCCTCCCCGGCTACGACATCGTGCTCGACGGGGGAGAGACGGAGAACGAGGGCGAGATCGCGGTCACCACTTCGCCGCGTCCGACCGGGCTCATGATCGGCTACGAGGACGACCCCGAGCAGACCGCGTACGTGATGCGAGACGCCCGCTATCACACCGGCGACGTCGCCGTGCGCGACGACGACGGTTACATCACGTACGTCGGCCGTGCCGACGACGTGTTCAAGGCGAGCGACTACCGGATCAGCCCGTTCGAGCTCGAGAGCGTTCTGATCGAGCACCCGGCGGTGGCCGAAGCGGCGGTGGTGCCGAGCCCCGACCCGCTTCGGCTCGCCGTGCCGAAGGCCTTCCTCGTCCTCGCGCCGGGCCACGTGCCGAGCCCGGAGCTCGGCCGCGAGATCCTGGCGTTCGTGCGCGCTCGAGTCGCTCCGTACAAGCGCATCAAACGCCTCGAGTTCCGCGAGCTGCCGAAGACGATCAGCGGCAAGATCCGTCGGGTGGAGCTGAGGCAGCTCGAAGCGTCCCGCCGAGCGGCCGGGACGTCGGTCGACGGAGAGATCGAAGCCGGTGAGTGAGCCGCGGCAGCGCCTTCCGTTGTGGCGTCCCATCGCGATCGCGCTCGGACTCTCGGCAGCGCTGCCCGCAGCGTTCTATTTCGTCTGCGTCAGGATGCCCGGCTCCTCCTACGGCGATGCGCCGCCCGCGCTCGACGCCGCACAGCTCGAGACGAGGGCCCGCCTCTCTGCCGACCTACAAGAGCTATCCGGTGCAATCGGCGAACGGCACGACGGGCTACCGAAGGCCTACAGGCGCGCGCTCGAGATGATCGAAGCGCGCCTCACCGCGGCGGGCTGGGAGCCGGTGCGCGAGCCGTTCGACGGCGGCGGTCCGGAGCCTTCGCACAACGTCGTCGCCGAAATGAAAGGCGCCGATCCGACCTGGATCGTGGTCGGCGCCCATTACGACACCGCGCGCGGCAGCCCAGGCGCCAACGACAACGGCACCGGCGTCGTCGCGCTCTTGGAGCTCGCGCGCAGGTTGCGCTCGACGCCCGAGAGCCGCAGCCTCCGGCTCGTATTTTTCGCCAATGAAGAGCCGCCCCATTTCGAAAAACCCACGATGGGAAGCCGCGCTCATGCCAAGGCCGCGGCGCGGCGCGGCGAGACGATCGCCGCGATGATCAGCCTCGAGACCATGGGCTTCTTCTCGGAGGAGGACGAGAGCCAGAAGTACCCCGCTCCGTTCGAGCTCTTCTATCCGAGCCGCGGCAACTTTCTGGGCTTCATCGGCAACCTCGACTCGCGACCGTTGGTTCGAGAGGCGGTGGGGACGTTCCGCGCGCACGCCAAGCTCCCCGCCGAAGGCGCGGCGATCTTCGAGAGCATTCCGGGCGTGGGCTGGAGCGATCACGCCTCGTTCTGGGCCGAGGGCATCCCGGCCCTCATGGTCACCGACACCGCGCCATTTCGTTACCCCCACTACCACACGAGCAGCGACACGCCGGATCAGGTCGATCTGGATCGACTGACGCTGGCGGTCGACGGGCTCGACGCGGTCATTCGCGCGCTCCTTCACGCCAAGCCGTAGCCCTCAGCTCTTGCCGAGCAGCGCTTTTTTGTACTGATCACGCAGCTTCGACTTCAAGAACTTGCCGGTCGAGGTGCGAGGAATCTCGGCCACCGTGACGTAGAGGTCGGGTAGCCAGTACTTGGGAAACGACGGTGAGAGGTGCGCGGCGAGCTCGTCCTCGCTCGCCGACTGCGACGGCTTCCACACGATCGCCGCGACGGGCCGCTCACCCCACTTCGGGTGCTCGGCCGCGAACACCGCCGCCTCGAGCACCGCGGGGTGCGCCATCAGGGCGTTCTCGAGCGCGACGCTGCTGATCCACTCGCCGCCCGACTTGATGACGTCCTTGGACCTGTCGGTGATCCGGACGTAACCGTCGGCGTCGATGGTGACCACGTCGCCGGTCTTGAACCAGCCATCTTGCGTGAAACGATCGGGACCGTCGTCACCCATGTAGCTGCGAGCGACCCAGGGGCCTCGAACCTCGAGCTCGCCCATCGTCGCCCCGTCCCAAGGGAGCGTCTTGCCCGCCTCGTCCACGTGGCGCGTCTCGACGAACGGGACCGGCAAGCCCTGAGACTGTCGAGCCGCGAACGCCGCGCGACCGCCGCGGTCGGCGACGCAGGGCTTTACGATCGCGACCGATCCGAGCGGGTTCGTCTCGGTCATCCCCCACGCGTGGGTCACCGAGAGCCCGTGTCGCTCCCAGAAGCCGGAAATCATCGCAGGCGGCGCAGCCGAGCCGCCGATGATCATCGTCCGCATGCTCGAGAGGTCCCAGCGCTTCGGCTCGGCGTCGAGCTTGGCGAGGATCCCGTTCCATATCGTCGGTACGCCCGCGGCCAGGGTGACGCGCTGCTCGGCCATGAGATCGAGCAGCGACTCCGGATCGAGATGGCACCCCGGAAACACGATCTTGGCGCCGTTGGCGAACGCCACGTACGGCAGGCCCCAAGCGGCGGCGTGGAACATCGGGACGACGGGCATCACGACGTCGCTACATCCCACGCCCAGGTTGTCGCGCATCGAAGCGACGAGCGCGTGGAGCACCGTCGAACGATGGGTGTACGCGACGCCCTTCGGGTTCCCCGTGGTCCCCGACGTGTAGCAAATCATCGCGGCCGTCTCTTCGTCCGGATGGAAGAACGGCGACTCCCCGGGCACCGAGAAGCCGTCCTCGTGGGCGACGTTGCGCTCGCCGGCAAGGAGCTCCTCGTAGTCGAGCGCGCCTTCCGGAAGCTCGCCGCCGTCGTCGCGAAAGCAGATGACGTGCTCGAGGGTCTTCACGTCGGAGGCAAACTTCGAGAGGAGCGGATAGAGGGTGCGATCGACGATGATGGCTCGGTCTCTCGCGTGGTTGGCGATGTACGCGAGCTCGGTTGGGTGGAGCCGCAGGTTCAGCGTATGAACGACCGCTCCCATCGCGGGGACGCCGAGGTACGCCTCGAGGTGCTGGCGGTGGTTCCAAGCGAGCGTCGCGACGCAGTCGCCCTTTGCGATGCCGAGCCTGCCGAGGGCCTTCGCCAGGCGTTCGCTCCGATCGTAGGTGTCGCGGTAGCTCTGGAGGTGGACGCTCTTGTCGGGAAGGCGGCTCACGATCGCGCGCGACGAATGGATCGCGCGGCCTCGCTCGAGGAGGTGGGTGATCGACAGCGGAAAACGCATCATGCGAGCGTCGAGCATTGGTTGCCTCCGGGCCGTCAGCGAAGCCGGCGGCTTCGCAAAATTTGAAAGTAACGGCGCGCAATCCCCGACGCCGCCGCCGCGCGCACCACGTTGCCGCCATGCTCGGCAAGGACCTGCTCGAGATACAGCTGCTCGAACGCCTCGACGACCTCGGCGCGGGCCATCGTGAGAGGAAGGCGCTTTGCGAGGACCTCGGCGATCACACCGCTGCCGGGACCGCTGGCTCCGGCGGCCGGCGGCTGGGTGCGGGGCGCCTCGGCGACGCTCGTCCTCGCGAGATCGCCGACGGCGATCTGGCGCGCTACGGCGTTGCGAAGCTCGCGCACGTTGCCCGGCCACGCGTAGTCCTCCCACCGGAGCATCAGCTCTTGCGAGAGTGGACGCGTCGCGCCGAGGCTCGTCCAGAAATGCTTCGCCAGAAAGGCGATGTCACCGCGGCGGCGACGCAGCGGCGGCAGCTCGATCCGGCCGACGGCGAGGCGATGGAACAGATCGTCTCGGAAGCGGCCTTCCTGGACCTCGTGATCGAGATCGCGCCGCGTCGCGGCGAGCACGCGAACATCGACCTTGATGGGTCGGTCACCGCCCACGCGACGGATCTCGGACCGCTCGATCGCTCGAAGCAGCTTCGCCTGCAGGGCCGCGTCGAGGTCGCCGATCTCGTCGATGAGCAGGGTGCCGCCGTGCGCCTGCTCGAAGACGCCCTTGCGCGCGCTCACCGCGCCAGTGAAGGCGCCACGCTCGTGACCGAAGAGCTCCGACTCGATCAAGGAGGACGAGACGACGGTGCAATCGAAGACGACGTAGGGCCCTTCGGCGCGAGGGCTCGCTTCATGGATCGCCTCGGCGAGCACCTCTTTGCCGGTTCCTGTCTCACCCTCGATCACCACCGGGACCATCGACGAGGCCAGCCGCTTGGCCAGCGGGTACAGCCGCCGCATCTCGAGGCTCGTTCCGAGCAGCCGCCCGAAGGCTCGATCGGTCGACGGAGCCACCGGAGCAGGCTCGCTCTCGCGATCGATGCGCAGCGCGGTCCCACCGATACGAACGATCTCACCACCGCGGAGGAACGCATCGACCACGAGGACCCCGTCGACGAAGGTTCCGTTCGTCGATCCGAGGTCGGTCACACGTATGCGCCCTCCTTGCACATCAAGTGCAGCGTGCCGGCGCGAAACCTGACGGTCCGTCAGACGAAGCGAGCAGACCGGACCCAGCCCGACGAGCACGGGGGCGGGCTCGGCGCCGTCGATCGTCACGCGCGCGCCACGATCCGGCCCTTCGACCACGACGATGGCGAAGCGCGCAGTGGGAGCGGAATCCGGCTCGTACCGGCTGCGAAGGAACGTCGACGCGTCGTCGAACTCGGGCGCGGGGGGGTCGGCCACTCGGGACGAGCCTACCGAAAATTGATGCGACGAGGATCGATCGCCGGCGTCGTTCGTGGGTTAGACTCGTCCTCGCCGGAGGGCCTCGCACCCCCCTTCCTTCGAGCGAGGCCAGGCCCTGGAGGCCCATGCACACCCCGAAGCGACCGCTCCATCCTGGACTCTTTCTCGCCGGCGCCCTCTTCGTCGCTGCGGCCTTCCCAGTCGGCTGTGGCCCATGCAGCGGCGAGGATGAAGACAGCGCCAACGATAGCGACGGCGCCGGCGCAGGAAACTCGAATGGGCACGGTGGCTCCGGCGGCGGCGATTGCGGCTTCAGCTGCGGTCAGGGCGGCAACACCGGCGCGCTCGCGATCGTGCCGCCGAACGCGACCATCAACGTCGTCGACGGCGTCGCGATGCCCGTCGACTTCAACGCGACGTACAACGGCCAAGAGGTGCAGCCGAGCGGATGGGTCGTCGATCTCTCGTCGATCGCGACAGTCGACGGTACGGGCATCGTCGCCGCGTCCGGCAACCTGGGCGGGTTGGTGACGCTCGCTGCCCAGTACGAAGGGAGCACGGCGACTGCGCAGGTCACCGTCACCATCAAGAAGACGTTGAACCCGGGCGGCCTCACCCAGGCCGAGATCGACGCGCTGACGAATCCCACGGGCGGTCAGGACGCGTCCATCGTGTGGGCCTATCCCTACAACGGCACCGTCTGGCCGAAAGGCATCCTCGCGCCCGAGCTGATGTGGAACAACGGCGGCGCGGGCGACAAGTACCGGATCCACCTGAAGGGTGAGTTCACCGAATTCGATATCTTCACGCTCGCCGATCCCCCGGCGCGGCACCTCCTCGATCCCGCCGTGTGGACGCCTCTCACCGAGAGCGGTCAGGGCGGTCACGTCGATCTCACCGTCAATCGACTCGTTCCCGGCTCGCCCAACGCGACGACCGTGATCGACCACGATTGGACGATCGCAAATGGCAGCCTTCGCGGCACCGTCTACTACTGGGCGAACAACATCGGCCGCGTCATGCGCATCCAGCCGGACGCGGGCGCGCCCGAAGACTTCCTCGCCAACGCGGGCGTCACCGACGAGTGCAGCACGTGCCACTCGGTCTCGGCGAACGGCTCGACGCTCATCATCGGCGGCGACACCGTTTCGACCACCTTCGATCTGCTCACCAACACCACGACGCTGCAGCTCGCGAGCGTCGGCAAGCCGGTTCGCAACTGGGCGATGCCGGCGATCTCGCCGGACGGCACGACGCTGATCGAGAACAACGAGGCCAACCTCCCCGGGCCGCCCGGCGGATCCGACGGCATGTGGAACGCGCAGACGGGACAGAAGCTGACGGGCCTCGGCCTCGACGGCGTTCTCCTCAACATGCCGGCCTTCGCGCCCGACGGCTCGAAGATCGCCTACGTCGACCACAGCACGCTCGGCCTCGGCGTCTACGCCTGGGATCCGGCGACCAAGATCGCGTCGAACCCCGTCGCGCTGGTCCCCGCGGGCAACGACCCGAACCTCAACTGCATCGCGTTCCCCAGCGTGTCGCCGGACGGGCTCTCGATCGTCTATCACCGCGGCGTGTATCCCGGCTCGCTCGACACGCGGTTCGGGCCGGGCTCGCTCTACCTCGCCAACGCCGTCACGCCCGGTGCCGACGATCGCCTGCGCCAAGCGAACGGTGACGACTACCCGTTCGCTGCAGGCGATCGCGATCGCAACCAAAACTACGAGCCGACGTTCGCACCCCTCGCGGCGGGCGGTTACTCGTGGGTCGTCTTCACGTCCCGCCGAACCTACGGCAACCGCCTCACCGGTCCTGCCGATCAGACGAAGCAGCTCTGGGTCGCCGCGATCGATCTGAACGCGATGCCGGGGACGGACCACAGCCACCCTGCGTTCCGGGTCCCCGGTCAGGACATCACCACCCTCAACATGCGCGGCTTCTGGGCGCTCGAGCCGTGCAAACAGGTCGGCGAGCCGTGCACGACCGGATCGCAGTGCTGCAACCAAAACTGCAACAACGGCATCTGCGAGGAGCCGGATCCGAACGGCTGCTCCGAGACGGGCAACGCCTGCATGGAGAACGCAGACTGCTGCGACGCCGGCGCGACCTGCATCAACGGCTTCTGCAGCGAGCCGCCGCCGGAGTGAGCTTCAAACCGCCACGGTGAGCGTCGCCACGTATCCAGCGGTCGCGTTCCCGGTCACGGACGCGAGCTGGAGCGTGGCGCCGTCGCGGAACACGTTGTCGCTGTCGAGCGACACCTGGCCCAGCGCGCTGACGCTCGATTCATAGCCCGTCGTCGCATAGACCTCCGCGCACGCGGCTTCGGGAAGGGCCAGCTGAGAGGTCGCGATCTTGCTGCCGGCGTCCGTTGCATCATCGAGGCTCGGGTAGATTTCGAAGTGGATGTGGGGCCAGCGACCGTCGTAGCAGGCCGGGAAGATCGTGGTGAACGTGACGGAACCGTCTTCGTCCACCTCCTGAACACCGCGCAGGTAGTTCTCGCTCGCGGCGGCCGCCGAATACATCGAGTAGTTGCCGTCTCGATCGCAATGCCAGAGGTACACCGCGTGCCCCGCGAGCGGCGCGCAGCCGTTCCCGGAGTCGACGATCACGAGCTTCACCGTCAGCGCGGCGCCTTCTGCGACGCCCGTTGCGCCGCCGACGCTCGACCGAATGTCCGAGCGCACGATGGCCGACAGGCTCAGCGCGTTCGGCCCATGGGATCCGTCGCCGGGGTACGGACCTGCCGTCTCCTCGGGAATGGCGCTGCACCCCCCTTCCGATCCGGCGCCGCCGGTTCCGCCGCCGCCGGCTTCGTCGTCGAGCCCCCCGGTACCGCACCCGACCACGGGAGCGAGAGCGGCAGCGCTGGTCCAGGCGAGCAGGCGTCGCCGCGTAGCGACGCGTGCAAAGAGGTCGAGGTCGCGAGAAAGGCCTTGGTCGTGCGAGTCGTCGTGCATCGGGCTCATTTCCATCAAGATGCTTCCGGACCGTGAAGCATCCGAGAAAGTCCTGTTTGCGTTTGTTAACTGCTGCCGGTGCTCGAGGCGGCCTTCGGCTCACGGAGCGGCAGCGTCACGCGCGCCAGCGTCCCCTCACCTTCGCGGCTCTCGAGCTCGAGCGATCCACCATGGGCGTCGACGATGCGCTTGGCGAGCGCGAGCCCGAGACCGAGCCCTCCCGTCGCGCGCGTGCGGCTCTTGTCGGCCCGGAAGAACGGCCGAAAGACGTTCGGCAGGTCCGACGCGCCGATGCCAATGCCGTGGTCCTTCACCTCGATCACGACGGCGTGGCCCGCCCTGGACATCGTGAGGTCGATCGGCGCTCCGCCCTCGTCGGTATACTTGTGCGCATTCTCGAGGAGGTTGTCGATGACGCGGCGGAGCAGCACCTTGTCGCCCTCGAGCATCCCGTCGTCGTCGGTCACGTTCACGATCAAAGGCCGCTCCGGGTGCGCGGCCTCGAAGCGGGCGGCCGCCTGGCGGACGATCTCGCGCGCGTCGAAGGCCTCGCTCCGCAGAGGCGGCGCACCGCTCGACGGTCCGCTCGCGGCGAGATCGAGCCGCGCCGCGGTGAGCACGTCGGCGATCAGCCGCTCGAGCTCGTCGAGGTCCTCGGCGATCTCGACGAGCGCCTCACGGGCCACCGCGGCGTCGCCCTCGGCAGCGATGTCGACAGCCACGCGGATGCGCGCGAGGGGCGTTCGAAGCTCATGCGAGATGTTGGCGATGAGCTCCTTTTCCGCCCGGAGGAGCTGCGTCACCCGCTCGGCCATGTCATCGAAGGCGCGCGAGACGTCGCCGAGCTCGTCGCCGCGCTCGATGCCTGCGCGCGCGGTGACGTCACCCGCTCCGAACGCCCGCGCGGCCGACGAGAGCTTCCGAAGCGGGCGCACCAGCGACCACGCGAGGAGCACCGACGAGACGCCCACCACGAAGAGGACGAGCGCGATGATTCGCGGAGCGAGCGCGGGCGGCGGCGGCGGAGGGCTCGCCAGGTAGTGCAGTTGCCCGTCGCCCGTACCGAACGCGATCGGAACGATGGCGCAGAGCATGGCTGGGCCGGGCGGCGGCCCGTGCGGCCGCCCGGGTGGTCCGAACCCATCCCGCAGCGGTGGAGGCGGCCCCATCGGCGGCGGCGGCGGGATCGCGTTGGGCGGAGCGCTGAACATCGGGTGAACGCGCCCGGTACACCGGGGCGCCTCGCCGTGGGTCGAGGCGACGACTGCACCGCGCGGATCGACGACGGTGATGGTCGCGCGGTCCCCAGCGAGCTCGCTGAGCCGCTCCAGGAGCCTTTCTTGATCACCGAGGGCCGGCTCGATCGCGATCGCGACCTCGCGGGCGCTCACCTCGATCGGACCGCGAGGGCTCGGGCGCGTCGCCTCGACGATGGCCCAGAACCCAAGGGCGATGACGACCATCTGCGCCACGCCGACGAACGCGATTCGGAGCGCGAGACGCGGCGGAAGCACCCCGCGGAGCCGCACGCTACATCCCGTCGGTGGCAAAGAGGTAGCCGACGCCGCGCACGGTCTTCAGGATCCTCGGGTTCCTCGGATCGTCGCCGAGCTTCTTGCGGAGGTGCGAGACATGGACGTCGATGGATCGATCGAAGGCTTCATCGGCGCTCCCGCGCACGATGTCCACGAGCTGCTCGCGCGTCAGCACCCGGCCGGCGCGCTCGGCCAGCGCGCGCAGCAGGTCGAACTCGTAGGTCGTGACGGCGAGGTCCACACCACGCAGCGTGACCTTCCGGGACGCTGGATCGATCTCGAGCGCGCCCGCTCTCACGACGCCGAGCGCAGGTCCCACGCGCCCCCGCGCGCGGCGAGCGTGCGCGCGCACCCGCGCCAGGAGCTCGCGAGCCGAGAAGGGCTTGGCGATGTAGTCGTCCGCGCCGCCCTCGAGCCCCATCACGCGGTCTGCTTCCTCGCCGCGCGCAGTCACCATCAGGATCGGCGTGTCGGTTCGAGCGCGGAGCTGCCGGCAGACCTCGAAGCCATCCATCGTGGGGAGCATGAGGTCGAGGAGCACGACGTCGGGACGCGTCCTCAGCACGCAGGCGATGCCTTCGCGCGGATCGGAAGCGAGCGTGACGCGCACGCCGTGCGATTCGAAGTACTTGGCGGTGAGCCGAGCGAGCTTCTCGTCATCCTCGATGTACACGATCGACGTCGGCTCGGTGTCGGTCGAGGTCATCCGAGGAGAGGCTAGCATCGAGCCTGGGTTAACGATTGTTAGCGAGGCGCGCCAGGGTGCTTCACATTCGCAAACGAACGCTTCAAAGAGGCGCCAATCGAGGGGCGCAGGATGGTCCGCATGCCGAACCTACGTCGCTCCTTCCTGCTATCCGTGACCCTCGCCACCACCGCCTCCGCCCTGGGCTGCGCCGCCGACGCGCGCATCGGCGAAGAGGACGTCGAGTCCGACTCCGCCGCGATCGGCGACGGAGCCGCCGCGCCTCGCGCGGGTGTGATGTTCGGGCCGCCGACGCTCTTCTTCGAGGCGCTGCAGGCCCCCCGGTTGACCGCCGATCAGCGCGCGAAGCTCGAGGCAGCCGAGCGCGCGATGCGGCCCACGCCGCGCCCGGAGAAGGCCGCCGCGCTCGCTGCCGCCATCCGGTCCGGCTCGTTCGACGCGTCGAAGCTCGCTCCATCGGCCGAGGAGGAGCAGCGCTCGAGAGAGGAGATGCATACGCGGTTCGCCTCAGCGCTCCAGACAGCACATCGCGTCCTCGATGCCGAGCAGCGCGCTCTTGTCGTCGCGCGGCTCCGCGAACGCGAAGGCCGGATGCCCGAGCCTCCGCCGCCGCCTCCCGGGGCACCTCCGGGTGAGCGCGGTGGACCGCCCCATGGTCCGCTCGGGTTCCTCCTCGATGACATCGGTCTCGACGACGAGAAGCGTGACGAGATCGAGACGGCGCTCGAGTCGACCCGCTTCGAGATCAAGCTCCCGCCGCCGGACGCCAAGATGCGCGCCGCGCTGCGAGCGCAGATGGATGATGTGCTCGACGCCTTCGCGTCCGACGATTTCGACAGCGCCGACCTCCCCGCACCCCCCGCGGCTCCGCCTCGGCCCCCGTTCTTCGAAGCGCTCGAGATCGTGGTGCCGCTCCTCGATAGCGGCCAACGCGAGGCGCTCGCGACCAAGATCGAGCGCGGCCCGATGATGGTCCATCGTCGGCGGTGAGGCGTGCTACGTCTCCTCCGTGCCCAACGATCACCAGCGCCCTGCTTCCAAGGACGAGCGTGCGATGGCCGCGGTCCGCGCTCCGACGCACGCGGAGCGTTGCCGCACGCTCGTCCTCGGCGCCAAGTCGGCGACGCTCTCGACCATCGCCCGCGATCCGGCCGGCTTCCCGTACGGGTCGCTGGTGACGGTCGCCGTGGACGATCGCGGGCGGCCGTTGTTTCTGCTCTCGACGCTCGCCGAGCACACGACGAACCTCCTGGCCTGTCCCGATGCCTCGGCGCTCCTGACCGAGCCCCTCGGCGGGCACGATCAGCCGCTGGCCTTGGGCCGAGTCACGATCCTCGGAAAATGCGCGGCCGTCCCCGAGGATGAGAAGGCGAGCGTCAGGGAAGCGTTCCTCGCTCAGCAGCCGAGCGCGTCCTACTACGTCGACTTCGGTGACTTCGCGTTCTATCGCCTCGAGCCGATCGCCCTCCGCTATGTCGGCGGCTTCGGGCGCATGTCCTGGGTCTCGGCCGACGACTACCGCACCGCAGAGCCCGATCCTCTCGCAGCGATGGCGCAAGGCGTCTTGCGCCACATGAACGACGACCACGCCTCGGCGGTCCTCGCGTATGCGACTGCGCTCGCAGGGATTCCCACCGCTACGGCGGCGACCATGACCGCGGTCGATCGCTACGGCTTCGAGATCGCTGCGACGACCCCCGAGGGCCCGCGCGCTGCGAGGCTCGCCTTCGACGAGCCGGTGACCACGAGCGACGAGGTGCGGCGCGCGATGGTGGCGCTGGTGAAGCGGGCGCGCGAGCAGCCCCCCGCGAGCTGACTGCAGGTCTCAGTCGAGGCAGCCCACCGGCTCGGTCGACATGACGAAATTGTCATAGTAGACGCGGTTCGGCGAGCCGGCCGGAATCGGGCCGTCGTTCATGTGGTTGTAGCTGTCGAGGGCGAAGGTCGTGATCCGCAGGTTGGGATCGGTGCGCCACTCGATGTCCGCGAACGTCCCTTGGTGCACGCCCTCGAGCCAGAAGTCGGCGCTGCCGTTCTGGCTGCCCGGGTCGTTGAGGGTGAGGCTGTACTCGGCGCACTGCCAGGCTCCCGGCGTGACCAGCGCGGGTGTGGGCTGCGTCGTCGTGAAGACGTTGCCCCAGTAGTCGCCGTTGCCGTCGGGCTGCATGTTGACGAAGTACGCATAGAAGCCGAACTCGCCGTCGTCACCGACGGTGCCCCACGGCTCGAAGTTCAGCACGAAGAAGTCGCTGCCGTTCGGGTGGATGCCCGCGGTTCCGAACATCCCCCAAGGGGGATCGTCCGAGCCCCCGAGGATGAGACCGTGGCTGCCGCCGGAGTTGTCGTACGCCGCGTCGTACTGGACGTCGAACCGGATGTAGATGCGATCGACGTCCGGGAACGTACGCAAGAGCTTGGAGCTCTGGATGTTCTCGTAGGTCGAGAGCTGAATGACGCTCCCTCCTTCGTTCGGGACGGCGGCGCCCGGGATGATCGCGACGTCGCCGCCGTCCTCCATCCAGGTGGGATCCCACGCGCCCTCGAAGCCGTCGCAGAAGAAGACGCCGGCCTGGGCGCACATCTCGGCAAACGTGGCCGATTGCATGCCCGTCGACGTCGACATCGAAGTCGACGTCGAGGTGGAGGTGGAGGTCGTCGGGCTCGACGACGTGCTCATCGTCCCGCTCGTCCCCGGCCCCTGCCCCGATCCAGCCGTCGCTCCGCCGGTCGTAGCATCGCCGCCGCTACCTGCAGCGTCGTCGCCGCACGCGGCCGAGCCGACAACCACCAATGCCAAGAGCCCTTTGAGCGTCGTGGACGAAAGCATATGCACCTCGAAGCAGGTTTCGGGCCGAAGCGGATTCGGCGTACACGGTACGGGGAGGCGATCCACGGGATCGCCCCTCACCAGCGAAGGTAGACGTCGTCGATCCAGACGTGCGCGTTCGGGGTCCAACCCGAGCCGGCGCTGAACTCGGCGAGCCCGGCCAGCACGTCGTCGTGATTCATCGGCCGCGGGTCGCCATTCTGGAGGGTGAGCCGGTTGAGGGGGATTTGATACGAGTGCATGGCCCCGTCGGCGCGGAACACGAGCCGCGACACCACGAAGAAGTTTCCGCCCGTGGAAATCCTGAGCTCGGCCCATGTGGGGCCGGTCTGCGAATCGGTCCCCACGCTGATCTCGTAGTAGGCAGTGCTCGCGAAGTCCCCAGCGCTCATCTCGTCGGGCGGGTCGACCAGCTCGTCGGCCACGGAGAGGCCGGGCGAGAACCTCATGCGCACGTTCTCCCAGACCTCGGTCGCGCCATTCGTCCACTGGATGCAGTTGGAGCCCGTCGCCGGGCAGCTTTCGTAGCCGATCGCACCAACGTCCACCGAAGGCTCGCTTCCGGGACGGGGCGTGTCTTCGAAGAGGGTCAGCTGCTTTCGGAACGCGCGGGCGGTCTTCTCGGAGAGCACGTTCGAGAAGTGCTCACAGCCCGCGTTGTCCTTCGTCGCGAGCCTCGCGAAGTACGTCGTATCGGGCTCGAGGCCGTCGGTTATCGTGCTCTGTACGGCATCGTCGTCGCTGTCACCGATGAGGTAAGGCTCGCCGAGCTCGGCGTTCTCGGCAGAGGTGAAGATGAGCGCTCCGGTTTCGCTCATGACCGCTTCCTCGGTCGTCGCGACGATGAGGCGATACGAATTCAAGAGCGCGAGGTCCTGGGGTGGATCCCATTGCCAGAGGATCGTGTTCGGCGTGGCCCATCCGATGCGAAACGTCGATGAGATCGCCGTCGGAACGCAGTCGACACCGCCCCCCATGCTCTTCGTCCCGGCGCCGGCCTCGCGGCAGGTGTTCGTCGCGGAGTCGCACTCGTACTCCGCCGGGCAAGGGCACGTCTTGCCCGTGTAGTCGATGTCGACCAGCACGCAGGCGGACACGCAGGCGATCAGCGCGGCGGCGAACGAAACAGCGGCGGTCCTCATGGCAGCTTCTCGATCCCGCCACCGGTCGGACGGGGTGGCGGCGGGCGTCCGGTCCGCGGAGCCGGTTGCAAGGTTGCGACCAAGCGCTGATCGATCTCCGGACGCAGCCGGAGCTTGAGCGGCAGATGCCCGGCGAGGACGAGGACGATCTCGACCTCTCCAGCCTCGCGCGGAATCTTCGTGTCGAGCGGCGTGATGCCCAGCTCCTCGCGCCCGCGCATGACCTTGGCGCCCGACGGAGTCGACTCGACGTGCAGCGCAACCTCGGCGGCCGGCGATGCCGTGGGCGAAACATCTGGCGCGATCACCGAAGCGGACGGCGCGGCGGCTGAAGATGATGCAGCCGAGCCGGTCGTCCCCACTTCGGCAGTCGTCCTCCCACTCGCGAGCGCCCAGAATGTCGCTCCACCTCCGAGGAGAGAAACCCCTGCTCCGATCGCGAGGAAGAGAGGAGCGCGGGAGCGGGCGGGACGGGCGGGGGCGGCCTCGACGGACACCGAGCTCACCCCTGTCGAGTCGGCAGCCTCGACCGCCATCGGCATCGTCACGGTGAGGTCGCACTCTGCGCTGGGGATCGACGTCACCCCGCTCGCGCTGCGCGCACGCCGGAGCATCTCGGATTTCTCTTCGATGCGGTCGGCGAACAGTCGCCGCATCACGCTGCCGAGCTCCTCTTCGGGCTCGAGCACGTGACGCTGCTCGCGAAGCGCCAGCGTCAGGTCCTTTCGGAGACTGGCCGCGCTGTCGTAGCGATCCTCGCGACGGCGCGCGAGCGCGCGCATGACAGCTTCGTCGATCGCGAGCGGGACACCGGGAACGACGGACGACGGGCGTGGGATCGGCAGCTCGCAGATCGCCTTGAGCGTCGCGAGCTCCGACGGTCGCCGAAAGAGCTGCGTCAGCGTGAGCGCCTCCCAGAGCACGGTCCCGAGCGCGAAGATGTCGGAGCGTCGATCGAGCGCTTTGCCTGCGCACTGCTCGGGGGACATGTACGCGAACTTGCCTTTTACCTGCCCGGCCTCGGTCTTGGCGATCCGATCGGCCGCCTTTGCGATACCGAAATCGAGGACCTTTACCGCGCCCGCATAGGTGACGAAGAGATTCTGCGGCGAGACGTCCCGGTGCACGAGATCGAGAGGAATGCCGTCATCGGTGAGATCGTGCGCGGCGTGCAGGCCCCGGCACGCTTCGGCGACGATGTGGACGGCGAGGTGCGAATCGAGCCGCTCGCCACGGGTGATGAGCCGGCGGAGCAGACCGGCGAGGCTCTCGCCTTCGAGGTACTCCATCACCAGATAGAGCTCGCCCCCATCGTCGCCGAGCTCGTGCACTTGGACGATGTTCGGATGATTGAGCCGAGCGACCGTGCGGGCCTCGTCGAGGAACATGTCGACGAACTCGGGCCGCTTGCCGAGGTGCGGCAGAATTCGTTTGATGACGACGACGCGCTCGAAGCCGCTCGGGCCGACCAAGCGGCCGAGCAGGATCTCTGCCATTCCGCCGACGGCGAGCTCACCGAGGACTTCGTACCGACCGATCTTCCGAAGCATGCAGCTCTCGCTCGAGAAAGCGCTGACCGGCAAGTCTACCAGCGACGCGCTCTACGCTATAGCTCGCCGGAGATTCCCAACGTGCCCAGCCCCACCTCGAGCCGAAGGATGCGCGAGCGCTCGCGATCGACACGCGCTACATGGGCGAGATCCACGATCCCCCAGATTGCTCCCGCCAAGAGCGCCGCGCCGCCGACTCCGAACGCGACGTTGCTGGCGATCGCAAATCCGCCTGCGTCGTCCTCGAGGTCCATGGCTTCTTGTCCCGAGCTCGTCGCCTGAGCGTCGTCGTTCTTCCCTTTGGCAACGACGCCGAGCGCGATTGCCGCCGTCACGCCCGCTCCGCCGACGCCCGCGATGACCCAGGGAGCGATCATGGGTGCGCGCTTTGGCGGCGTTTCCTCTTTCGAAGCGACGGGAGGCGGCGGTGCGGGCGGCCTGCTGCGCGCGGCCTCCAAGAGGCGGATCTGCTCTCGAAGCGCTTCGATGCGTCGCTCGACCGCTGCGCGATCCGCGGCCTCTTTCGAGCCCGCAAGGTAGGCGTCGTACTTTTCCACCGCGACGCGAAGGTCGGCTTCCGTCGCGAGCGCCTCGTAACACCGCCCGAGATTGAAAAGCAGGGTCGGGTTCTTCTCGATCGCGTACGCCTGCTCGTAGCGATCGATGGCCTCCCGAAAGTCGCCCCGCTCGTACGCGGCGCGCGCCTTGGCCGAGTGCTCGACGGCGGTCTCGGCAGCGGCGGGCGGCTTGCCCTGCCCGAACGCCGTGGCGGGCGCTGAAAGGATCGCGATCGCGAGCGCGATGGCAATCGTGGATCGCATGCCTGGGTGGGCCGGAGCCTATCATGTCCCGGGTGGATCCCCGGGATCGCCCTCGGCACCCGGGTGCGATCCACCAGATCCCGGCGCCCCTCCGCTCAGACCGTGGGCTCGTAGTACGCGAAGGCACCGTAGCCGACCACCTCGTGCCGCCAGCCGGCGGTGTCGCCGGAGCTGCGAAGGTCGAGCCTGCTGATCGAGAGCCCGCGGCGCCGCGCGATCTCGGCGAGGCCGTTCATTGCCCGCGCCCCGCACGCTTGCTCCTGATCGAGCCGCTCACCGCGCTCGATGGCGTCGGCCGTCTCGAGGTCCACACGCCTCGCGGTCGCGTACGGCAAGTCCCGCGAGAGATCCGAGCTGACGATGATCTTCGTCTCGTCGCCGCCCCAGATCAGATCGAGCACTTCTGCCACCTCCAGCGGCGTCGCGTCCCCCACGGCGAGAGGGACGATCGTGAACCGGTGAAGGAGGCGTTGCAAGAACGGCAGGTGTACCTCGAGCGAGTGCTCCCGCTCGTGCACCATCGCGCTCACCGACACCTGGGGCAGCATCGTCAAGTCGGCCAGCGCCCGACGATCGACAGGGATGCTTCCTAGCGGTGTTGTCAGGATGTCGGCGGCAGGAAGGACGAGGCCGACGGCGCGCGCGCGATGCGCCGGGCCGAGCAGCACGATGCGGGCGTCGTCATCGCGGCCCCTCGCCCAGCGCGCGAGCGCGCGATAAGCGCTCGCGGCGATCGGCCCGGAGTAGACGTAGCCTGCGTGGGGCACGACGAGCGCCTTCGGCACTTCGTCGTTCTCGGGCAGCTTCGCTCCGGAGAGAAGATCGTCCACATCCCTCGCGAGGACCATGGGATCGGCTGGGTACAGCGTCCCGGCGACGGCCGGAGGGCGGACCGAGGTCATTCGGCCCTAAGCATGCGATCCATGAGCGGAGTCGCAAGCCGGCGACGAGTTTCAGGAATTCATTCTTCCGCGGCAGGTGCGGCGATCGTGTCTGCGTGAGGCTCTTCTGCAATGGCGCGATGCTTCCTCGACAGAAGCACGTAGACCGCGGGCACCAAGAAGAGCGTCAGAAGTAGCGAGAAAGTGAGGCCCCCGGCGACGGCGATGCCGAGCGACCGCCGGCTGCCCGCCGCGCCTCCGAGCGAGAGCGCGATAGGAAGAACCCCGAGCACCGAAGCGAGGTTGGTCATCAAGATCGGACGGAAGCGCGAGACGGAAGCGTCGAGCGCCGCCTTGACCAGGTCGGCGCCGTCACGCTTCTTGTGGTTCGCGAACTCGACGACCAAGATGCCGTTCTTGGTCACCAGCCCGACGAGCATGACGATTCCGATCTGGGAAAAGACGTTGAGGCTCTGCTTGGCGAGCCACAACGAGCCCAGCGCGCCGGCGATCGAGAGCGGCACGGTGACCAGGATGATCACCGGGTCGATGAAGCTCTCGAACTGCGCCGCAAGGATCAAGTAGACGAGCACGAGCGCGAACAAGAACGCGAGCATCGTGCTTGCCGAGCTGTCGGCGAAATCGCGCGACTCGCCCGAGAGCGCGGTTTGAAAGCTCGGCGGCAATACCTCGGCCGCGACCTCGTTCATCGCGCGGACGCCGTCGCCCAGGGTCCTGCCCGGCGCGAGGCCGGCGGACACCGTCGCCGACGGGTAGCGATCGAAGCGGTACAGCGCACCGGCCGTCGCGCCCTCACGCTCGCGCAGGACGGCGTCGAGCGGGATCATCTCGCCCGAGGTCGCGCGGACGAAGAGCGCCCGCACATCGCTCGGATCGTCACGGTCGGCTTCGCGCATCTGACCGACGATCTCGTACTGTTTTCCTTCTTTGATGAAGTAACCGTAGCGCACGCCGCCCAGACCGAGCTGGAGGGTGCGCGCGACGTCGAGCACCGAGACGCCGAGAGCCGCCGCGCGATCGCGATCGACCTCGTAAGCGAGCTCGGGCTTGTTTACCTTGAGATCGGCGTCGACGAACCGGAGCTCCGGCCGTTGCTGCGCCTTCTCGAGGAACTTTGGCAGCACCTCGACGAGATCCTTCGAGCTCGGGGCTTGAAGGACGAACTGCACCGGCTGGCCGGCGAAGCGCGCGCCGATCGTCGGCGGCTGCGCCGGGAACGAGCGGACGCCGGTGAACTGGCCCATGCCCTTGGCGATCTGTTGGTAGATCTCTTCTTGGGTGCGCGTGCGCTTGTCGCCGTCGACGAGGTAGACGTTCTGCACTCCGCTGTTGACGCCGCCGCTACCTCCAAAACCACCGAGGATCGAGTAGGTGCGAAAGACCTCGGGGATGTTGTCGGTCACCCAAGTATCGATCTGATCGAGCTGGTGCTCGGTGTACGCGACCGTCGCGCCCTCTTGTGCGCGCACGTTGATGCGCACGTTCGAACGGTCCTCGAGCGGCGCGAGCTCGGTCGGCAGCGCCTTGTAGAGGAAGTAGGCGCTCGCGACGATCGCCCCGAGGATCGGGATCGCAAGGAAGCGCCCGCGCAAGAACCCGCGGAGCATCCAAGAGTACGCGCTCGTCATGCCGCGAAAGAGCGGCTCGGTGATGCGATAGAAGAAGCCCGGCTTGCCGTGCCGAAGGAGGTACCGGCACATCATCGGCGACAGCGTGAGCGCGACGAAGCCGCTGATGAGCACGCTGCCGACGACGACGACCGCGAACTCGCGGAAGAGCCGGCCGGTGAGGCCCTGCATGAAGATGATCGGGACGAAGACGACGGCGAGGGTGATGGTCGTCGAGACGATGGCGAAGAAGATCTCCTTCGAGCCGTCGATCGCCGCTTTGAGCGGCGTCATGCCCTCCTCGACCTTCGTATAGATGTTCTCGAGCACGACGATCGCGTCGTCGCACACGAGCCCGATCGAGAGGACGATCCCGACCAGGGTCAGGATGTTGATCGAGAAGCCGAGCGCCCAAACGAGGAAGAACGAGGAGACGATGCTGACCGGGATGGCGATGACCGGGATCAGCGTCGAGCGCCAGTCGCGCAAGAAGAGATAGATGATCAGGGCGACGAGGATGAACGCGATGACCAGCGTCTCTTCGACTTCTGCCACGCTCTTGCGGACGTACTTGGTGAAGTCGTACCCGATCTCGACCGTGTAATCCTCGGGGATCTCTTTCTTGATAGCCTCGTAGCGGCGATAGAACTCGTCGGCGATCGCGATCGCGTTGGTGTTGGGCTGTGGCACGACCGCGACGCCGATCATCCGCCTGCCCTGCCCTTTGAGGCCGAACCGCGTGTTGAGCGGGCCGAGCTCGGCGATGCCGACGTCCTCGAACCGGATCGGGCGGTTGCCCTCGTCGCGAACGGTGATGCGATTGAACTCCTGCGGGGTCGAGAGGCGTGCCGACGTGCGGACGCCGAGCTCGGTCGAGCTGCCCTCGATCCGACCGGAGGGAAGATCGACGTTCTGGTCGCCGACGGCGCGCTGGATGTCCTGCGGCGTGATCCGGTGGGCAGCCATCCGCTCGGCGTCGAGCCAGAGGCGCATCGAGTACCGCTTCTCGCCGAAGATGCGAACCGTCGACACCCCCGGGATCGTCTGGACGCGCTCCTTGATGAGCGTGTTGGCGACGTTCGACACCTCGAGGATGTCTTTGGTGTCGCTCCGCACGGTCAAGAACACGACCGGCGAGCTGTCGGCGTCCGCCTTCTCGACGACCGGCGGATCGGCGTCGGTTGGAAGCCTGCGCACCGCGCCGGAGACTTTGTCGCGGACGTCGTTCGCCGCTGCCTCGAGGTCGATCTCGAGGTGGAACTCGAGCCGGATCGAGCTCGTGCCGTCGCGCGACGTGCTCGACATCGTGCGGATGCCCGGGATCCCGGAGAGCGCCTGCTCCAGCGGCTCGGTGATCTGCGAGTCGATGACGTCCGGGTTCGCACCGGCGTACGTCGTCGTCACGGTTACGACGGGCGGGTCCACGGCGGGGTACTCGCGCACGCCGAGGAAGAGGAAGCCGACGACGCCGAAGATGACGATCACCAGCGACATCACCGTCGCGAGCACCGGCCGCCGGATCGAGAGCTCGGCGAGCGTCATCCGCGGCCGCCGACCATCAGTCGACCGTCCCGAGCTTGACCGGCATCCCGGGACGGAGCCGGAGGATGTTCGACGTGAGCACGACGTCACCCTCGGAGAGGCCGCGGGTGATCTGAACCTCGGCCGGCATCCGAACGCCGAGCTCGACGACGACGAGCTCGGCCTTGCCGTCGGTCAATCGGTACACGCCGTGCCCGCCGAGCGACGGGACGACCGCCTCGGTCGGAACGACGAGCCCGCCGGCCTCTTGGCTGAGCGGGAACTCTACGTTCACGAAGCTGCCCGGCATGAGCTTGCCCGCGCTGTTGTCGGTGAGGCCACGGACGCGCACGCTGCGCGTCTCGGAGTCGACCTGCGGCTCCACCGCGACGACCTTGGCCTCGACGAGATCCGGCTGCCCTTCGACCCGGAAGGAGAACGCCGTGCCCTGCTTCACGAGCGGCCCGTGCCGCTCCGGCAGCGTGAAATCGACCTTGAGCGTCGCGTCGTCCTGGAGCGTCACGAGCGTCGTCTGCGGCGTGACCATCGCACCCTCGCTGACGGCGCGAAGCCCGAGCCGCCCGTCGAACGGGGCCCGGATGCTCGTTCGAGCGATCGTCACGCCGAGCGAAGCGATCTGCGCAGCGACGAGCTCGAGATCCGTGCGCGCGCGCTCGTAGTCCGCTTCCGTCGAGAAGCCCTCGGCGCGGAGCTTCTTCTGGCGAGCCTCGACGTCTGCCGCGAGCTTCTTCTTCACCGATAGCTCTGCGGCTTGCGCGACGAGATCGGCGTCGTCGAGCTTGAAGAGGATCTCACCCTTCTTCGCGCGGACGCCGTCCTTCGCGTAGACCTTCACGACGCGACGCGAAAGCTCGGGCGCGATCTCGACCGACTCGTTCGCGACCAGGGTGCCCACCGCCGTCGTCTTGAGCGCCACGGGGCGCCCCTTTACCTTCACGCCGTTCGCCACCACGACCTCGGCCGCAGGCTTCGCGCCCGAGCCCGACGCAGAGGGAAGCGCCGTCGCCGAGACCGCCTGGCCGGCACCGAAACGGAACACCGCCGCCGCGACCACGATCGCGACGCCCGCGAGACCCAGGGCGCTCAGCGTGACGGTTTTCTTCATTCGTTGCGGGGCCTGGGCTCCACGATGGCGGAGGTTCGGCCTGCGGGCAAGGCTTCTAACCTCGACTTTTTGGTAGATTCTCGCGAATCCAATGACCGCTGGCCCTTCCGATGCCACGCCCGACTCGACGCTGCCTGCGCCGGCGGGCGGAGCCTGGCTCGAGCTGGGTACCATCGTCGCAGGGAAGTACCGGCTCGAGGCGGCCCTCGGTGCAGGCGGCTTCGGACAGGTCTACGTCGCGACGCAGCTGGGGCTCGATCGCCGGGTGGCCCTCAAGGTGCTCCCGGCAGCGGCGAGGATGTCTGCCGAGAACCTGGCTCGGTTCAGGAACGAAGCGAACCTCGTGCAGCGCCTGGAGCACCCGCACACGGTGCGGCTCTTCGACCACGGGATCTCCGACGAGGGCGTTCCGTTCATCGCGATGGAGCTCTTGCGCGGCGAGTCGCTCGCCGCGTGCATCGCACGCGCCGGGTCGCAGAGCGAGGAGCGCACGGCTCGAGTCGGCATCCAGGTCCTCAAGGCGCTGATGGAGGCCCACGGCGCGAGCGTGATCCATCGCGACATCAAGCCGGCGAACATCTTCCTCACCGCGCATGCAGGCGAGCCGCTCTTCGTGAAGCTGCTCGACTTCGGGATCGCCAAGGAGCTGGCAGACGGCGCGCCCCTCTCTCGGCGCGCTGCGGCCGCGGCGGCAGACGAGATCGATGGCGGGCTCACGAGCGCGAGCCACGTGATGGGAACACCTCGCTACATGGCGCCCGAGCAAGTTGCCGCGGGCTCGGTCGGGCCCGCAGCGGACCTGTTCTCTCTCGGGCTGACGCTCTCCGAGATGCTCACCGGCCGCCCTGTCGTGCGAAGCGAGAACGCCATGGAAATCCTCGCGGCTCACTCGACCGGAACGCAGGTCGAGCTCGACCCCGAGGTGCTCGCCTCGGCGCTCGGGCCGGTGCTCGCGCGCGCCACGAGAGCCGACCCCTCGGCTCGCTTCTCTTCGGCCGAAGAGATGCTCCGCGCGATCGAGCGACTGGCGCTCCAGGCGCCGCCCGGCGATGTCATGCCATCGGAAGGGCGACAGGCCTTCGTCATGGCGCCCACCGAGGCGACGCCTGCGCTGAGCCGACGACGAGGTCCAGATCGGCCCGCTCCGATTGCGTGGCTCGTCGCTGCGGGGGCCGCTGCGCTCGGGTTCGCAGCGTTCGGCGCGTTCTTCCTCGAGACCCCACGCCCCGAGCCGACCGAAGATCGGCCGGCGGCCGAGGCGTCGTCCTCGGCCAGCCCGTCGGCGGCCGGCTCCACGGTCACGACATCCGAGCAGGCGACCGTAATCGGCGATCTCAGGACGCTGGTCCCGCCATTTCCCGCGGGCGGTTTCGAGAAGGATCCACGGAGGCAGGCATCGCTGGCTCATCTCGAGCGGTCCCGCATCCGCGAGCGTGTCGAGCGCGCGGGCTACACCGTCACCGTCGAGAAGAGCTTGGGTCCGGAAGGCATGTTCATCGACGCTGCCAAGGACAACTGCTTGCTCAACGTCACCTGGTTCGAAATGACCACTGCGCAAGCGGCAGCCGATCGCGCAAGGCTGATGGGCGACAGTAGCTCGTGGCGCTCGCCCGTCGTGTCGTCGGGCAGGCGCCTCTTGTCGATCGGCGGCGGCGACACGAGCGAAGCGGCTTCACGAGCTTGCGTCGAGCCGCTCCTCACCGCGCTCTTGACGCCAAAACCGGCTCCCGTCGGAGAGTGACGTTCAGCCGAATGCCTGCTTCACGATCGCGCGAAGCGCTTCGGCCGCGCCGCCGCGGATCCGGTGCGACGCAATGGCGCTCACCTCGGTCTCGCCCGGGTTGATCTCGATGGCCGGAAGGCCGAGCCGACGCGCGAGCACGACCGGCTCGGCGATGTACGGGAAGACGCTCGTTGTCCCGACGCTGAACACCAGATCGAAGCCGCGCTCGAGCTCCTCTGCATAACGGTCGACGGCGTGGCGCGGGAGCGCCTCTCCGAAGAGGACGACGTCGGGCCGTTCCACGGCGCCGCAGCTGGCGCAGAGCGGTAGCGGCGCGAGATCGGCGTAGTCGCGAACCTCTCGGCGCGCGGGGCAGCGCGTGCACATCAAGGTGTGCACCGTCCCGTGGATCTCGATCAGCGCTTTGCTCCCCGCGACGCGATGAAGCCCGTCGACGTTCTGGGTCAAGACGACCGTCCGCGGAATCTTCGCTTCGACCTCGACGAGGGCGCGATGTCCGTCGTTGGGCGCTGCCCCGCGGCACGCTCGCTCGATGCCGGCGATGTGGCGCCAGGTAAGCTCCGGCCTCTTCGCGAACATCGGTCCGCTGAGCGCTACCTCGATCGGGATCCCCTCCTCGGTCGGCGCATCCTCGTAGAGGCCGCCGATGCCTCGATAGGTCGGCAGGCCCGAGTCGGCGCTCATCCCCGCGCCCGTGATGAAGAGGACGCTCTCGGCCTCGCGAAGCAGCGCGGCGACCTCGTCGATCATCCTTTGACGGCTCCCGCCGTCAGGCCCTGGACCATCTGCTTCTGGACGAAGAAGAACACCAGGACCACCGGAATGCTGAGGAGGAGCGATCCCGCGGCGAAGACGCCCCAGTCCGGATCGAAGCCGCCGACCGATTGCTGCAATGTCACCGGCAACGTGTAACGCGTGACGTCGTCGAGGAACACGCTCGCCATGATGAACTCGTTGTACGCGTTCATGAACGAGAAGAGCGCGGTGATCCCGATCCCCGGACGCACGAGCGGGAGCAGGATCTTCCAGAAGATGGTCCACGAGGATGCGCCGTCGAGGCGCGCCGACTCGTCGAGATCGCGCGGCAGGACGTCGAAGTAGCCCTTGAGCATCCAGATGCTGAAGGGCACCGTGGTCGTGGCGTAGATGAGGACGAGCCCCGCCGTCGTGCCGAAGAGACCGAGCGCATCGAGCAAGAAGAGGAGCGGAACAGCGGTCACGACCGCCGGAAACATCTGCGAGAGGAGCATCGCCTTCATTCCGGCCTCGCGCAGCGGAAACGCGAAGCGCGAGAAGCCGTAGGCCGCCGAGAGCGCGAAGAGGACGCCGATCACCGTCGCCGCGCCGGACACCAGGAGCGAGTTGCCGAGCTGGAGGAAGAAGATCGGCCGGCCGTAGAAATCCTCGGCGAAGACGAACTCGCGGAAGCTCTCGAAGCTCACCTCGTCGGGGATCGGAAGCGGTCCCGACGGCGCGAGGCGCCCTCCGGGCGAGAGCGCGAGGCGGAGCACCCAGAGGATCGGATAGAGCACGGCGCTCGAGATGGCGAGGAGCGCCACATGGGTGAGCACGACCTCGAGCGGTCGCGGCGAGATGCCTCCTTCGACGACCTTTGCGCTCATGCAGCCTCCGGATCGAGGCGGCGGGTCAGCCGGCCATAGAGAAGGAGGAAGGCAAAGATGAGGACCGAATAGGCGGCGGCGTAGCCGTAGCGCTGCCCTCGCTCGAAAGCCCAACGGTACGCCTCGCTGACGAGGATGTCGGTCTGCGAGCCGGGCTCACCGCCGCTCACCAGGTACACGACATTGAACATGTTGAAGGTCCAGACGCTCCCGAGGATGACGGCGGGCATCAGCGCGGGCCGCACGTGCGGAAGGACGATGTGGATCAGGCGCTGCCAGCGCGAAGCGCCGTCGAGCACGCTCGCCTCCTCGATCTCGCGCGGAATCGACGACAACGCGCCGAGGGTCACGACCATCATGAACGGGAAGCCGAGCCACGTATTGGTCACGAGATTGGCGAAGAACGCCGTCCCGAACTCGTCGAACCACGCCTTGCCCTCGAACCCGAAGGGCGAGAGCAGCGCATTGATGGCGCCCACTTGGGCATTGAACATCCCCTTCCACATCAGCGCGGTGATGTAGTTCGGAATGGCCCACGGAAGGATCAGCACCAATCGATAGGCCGTCCGGAATCGCAGGTACGACGGGCGGAGCAAGAGGGCCACCGCGACGCCTATCGAGACGTGCAGGATCACGTTGAGGACCGTCCAGAGCACCGTCACCCCGAGGGCGAAGTAGAACGAACGCGCCTCGAACGCGCGCTCGAGCGGTGGGAACAAGATCTCCCGGAAGTTCTGGGTCCCGACGAACACGAACTCTCCCGACTCGTACTCGAAGAGACTCATTGCGGCGCCGGTCACGACGGGTGCCAAGACGAGCAGCAGCGAAGCGAGCACACCCGGTCCCAGGTACGGGAGCGCTGCGGCGCCCCACCATCCGGTGAGGCGCGCGCGTGCCGCGACAGGGCTCTGCGCGTCGGCGCGAACGCGACGCACCACGAGCATCGTCCCCAGAAGGAGCAAGGCAGCGAGCAGGATCCCGTAGAAACGTGAGCCCGCGGGCTCGGCACGCTTCCCCGAGACGCGCGAGAGCCCGTACTCGGCAGCTTCGATCGCGGCATCGACGTCGCGCCCTGCAACGCTCGCTCGGAGGACGTCGTCGCCTGGCCGCCATACTGCGCCCATCTTCGTGGACGACGGTGTCACGAGGCCCGCTTCGAGCGACGTTCGCTGGACCGCCGCGAGCTTCGGCGCCAGCGTCTGCTTCGGCGTGCCGAGCGCTGCGAGATCGTCGTACGCGGCGGCGTTCACCGGCGGGAGCGAGAGCGAGGCGTAGCGAGCGGCCTGCCCGCGCGGCCCCGCGAGAAAGCGCGCGACCTCTTCGGCTTCGGCGACGTGCTTGGAGCTGCTCGTGATGAACGCCGACTCGACGGTGACGAACGAGCCGCCGGGCCGCCCGTCGATCGAGAAGATCGGCGCGACGTCCCAGGTCCCTTTCTCGGCGATCGGGCCGCTCGGCAGATACCAGGGCCCGCAGAGGATCATCGCCGCCTGCCCGGCCTCGAAGAGACGAATCGCCTCGTTGTAGCTGGGCTCGGGGGGCAAGGAGCCTTCGCGCCGGAGCTCACCGGGCAACCGGAACGCGCGCGGGTCGTCGAAGATTGCGAACCGCTCCTCGGGGCCGTCGAAGATCTTGCCGCCGTACGCGAGAAAGAACGGCGCATTGAAGAAGAAGAGGTTGGCTTCGTAGGCGAGCGGAAAGACTCCCTCGGGAAGGGTCTTGTGGAGCGCACGGACGCCCTCGAGATCCATCGGAGGCCCCGAAGGGAGGAGCGACGTGTTGTAGAAGACGAGGAGGCTCTTGTAGGTGAGCGGAACGCCATAGCGGCGCCCGCCTGTCGAGACCCCATCGATGAGGCCGGGCAGGTACGCGCCTTCGGCGAAGGGAAGGGAGCCGACCTCCCGCACGACGTCCTCTTGGAGGTACTCGCCGAGCTCGTTGTGGGGACGGAGGAACACGTCCGGCCCCGCGCCTCGCGGCACCGTGCGCAGGACCTTGTCCTTGAACGAGCCGTCGGGCACCGCGAGCGGCTCGACGTAGACCCTTCCTTCGTGCTGCAGGTTGAACTCGCGAAGCAGCGCCTCGAGCGTCTCCTTCTCGGCGCCGCGCTGCGAATGCCAGAGGACGACGCGCACGCCTGCCGGCGCGGGCGAGAGCGCGGTCACGACCGGACGGACGAGGATCGCCAAGAGCGCGATCACCCCGACCACGGCGAGGATGAGCCGGCCGCTCACGAGCTCGCCCGCGCGGAGGCCTCGCGGGCGAGCGCCTCACCCGAATCGGGATCGAAGGCGTGCGCGCGGCCCTCGCGGATAGAAAAGCGGACGACGGTGCCTTCGCGACAGGCGAAGGCGTCGCGGCCGGGAATGCTCGCGGCCAAGAGAGGCGCGCGCGGCGTCTCGGTGGCCGAGCCCGGAGCGCCGAGGCTCGCCGGATCGAGACGCATGCCCGCGACCTCGAGGTGGAGGTACCCCGTCTCTCCGACCGGCTCGACCGACTTCACGACGCCGGAGAGCGGGCCGTCGGGCGAGACCAAGACGTCCTCTGCGCGGAGCCCGACGATCGTCGCGCCCGCCCGGACCCCGAGCGGCACCATGAGCTCGCCGCTCTTGAAGGTGCCCGCCTCGACGTCGCCACGGACGAGCGACATCGACGGCGAGCCGATGAAGCGCGCGACGAAGGTATTCTTCGGCGAGAGATAGAGCTCTTCGGGGGTCCCCACCTGCTGGAGCACGCCCTTGTGCAAGACGACGATCCTGTCAGCCATCGTCATCGCCTCGATCTG
>JBGTSH010000117.1:0-27858 GCA_041940405.1 Polyangiaceae bacterium | reverse complement strand
CGTGCGTCGATTCGTCCCAGACCGCGCCGCCGTGCCTTTTCGCCATCTGGAGCGTGAGGGCCTCGAATGCGCGCAGCCGCTTCAGGCCTTTGTCGTCGTCGAGCGCCGCAGCGAAGAGGATCCCCGCCCGCGCCCGCACTGCCTTCTGCGCGTCCGCGTCGCTCCGTTGGAGATACTCGGGCGGAATCTCGGGCATCTCGCTCGCGGCATAGAACGCGACCTTGGCGCTCGGTAGCCCCGCGCCGCCAAGCGGTAGATCCGGCAGCGCAGCCTTGATCTCTTTCTCGACCGCGGCTTGGTCCGCCTTCGACGGCGCCGCCGCCGAGCGGATTTGAACCGCGAGCCCGCGCTGTTCGGCGCGCAGAGGAGGGATCTCTCCATCAGCGGCCGAGGGCGGCGCGGACGCCGCCGCTTGCGCCGAAGCGGAAGGCGGGCTCGCCCGCCTCGCGTTCGTCGTGTCGCCGGCGGCGGGCTTCGCGTCGGAGCAGGCGATCGCGAGCAGCGCTCCGAAGAGCAACCCGAGCGGCCGCGTGCCCCGCGAGATCAGCCGCGAACGGAGCTCTTTACCCACGACAGGTACTCCGGATTGCCTGCGTCGGAGAGCGGCAGCGCGATCACCTCGGGGACCGAGTAGGGGTGAAGCTTCTTTACGGCCGCCGTCAAATCGCCGACCGCGGCGTCCGTCGTCTTCACCACGAGCGTGCTCTCGCCATCTTCTTGGAGCGCGCCGTCCCAGAAGTAGAAGCTCTTCACGCCGGGAATGACGTTGACGCACGCCGCCAGCTTCTGCTCGACCAGTGCGCGCGCGATCCGGGGTGCGTCGTCGGGCGGGGCGTTGATCAAGACGATCGAGAGCCCGCCCGCACGCGTCACCACGGCTGCGCCTTCTGAGCGTTGCGCACGAGCTCGACGGTGCGCCGGCCGACGTACTCCTCGACGTCGGCCGCGGCGATATGGCGATCGCGCGCGAAGTCGAACTCGCGCGGCTTGCCCTCGAGGAAGGTCACCTTGATGACCGCGGTCTGACGGTCGAGCTCGAGGACGATCGAGAGCGCGCCGAGGTCGAGGCGGGCGCCGCTCTCGAGCTCGCCGAGCTTGGCAGGTTGCCCCTTCTCGATGATTCGCTCGGCCGCGAACTTCAGCGCGTCGATCCCGAGGGTGAGCGCGCCCTGCGCCGACGCGAGCGCCTCGTGCACGCGCTGGCGCTGCTTTGCCGCCTCTTCCGCTTCGCGCTCCGTCTTCGTTTTGACGGCGTCGTTGAGCTCGTCTCGCCAATTCGGCATGTCAGTCAGCCTTCATCTTGGCCTGTTGCTCGGCCTGCAGGGTCTTGAGGTCCTCGGGCTGGATCGGCTTCGGGTTCATGAGCTCGTAGAACGCCTTCTTCGCGAGCTCGCCGGTCGCACCCTTCTCGCCGCGCAGGGCCATGAGGCTGCCCTTCTCCTTCATGAACTTGAGGGTGCGGATCGCGTGCGCCTTCTGCTTGTCGTCGCCGGTCTTCGCGGCGTTGAGGAGGCGCCAGCGGAGGACGACGCGCGTCTCGGAGTGCGGGCCGTTGTCGAAGCGGAGGTTGTCGAACTGCGCCTGGAGGCGCTCGATGGCCCAGAGCTGCGGCGCCTCGAACACCTTCACGCGGGCGATCGCTTCGGCGTTCTCGACCCAGCGGTACAGGTTGCCCTCTTTGAAGTCGACGTCGCTCCAGAACCCGTACGAGCGGAAGTACGCGTCCTTGAGATCGTTCATCGCGTCCTTGCCGAAGTCGCCGTACATCGCGACGGTGCGGGTCGCGGTGCTGGTGTCGCCGCCGCGGATGAGCGCCAGCGCGGCCGCGTTGCGGAGCTCGGGGTTCTTCACCTTCTCGAGCAGCTTGTCGCGCGTCGCGTCGTCGATCTTGGTCGCGCCGATGGCTACGGCGAACGCGAAGCGCAGGCTCGGATCGAGCTCGGGGGTGAGCAGGGCTTCGAGCTCGCTCACGACCTCGGGCATCGGGCGGAGCGAGAGCGTCGTGGCGTAGCAGGCGCCGATGAACTGCTTGCGGGGCGTCTTCTCGCCGCCGAACTTGATCGCGCGCTTCGCGATCTCTTTCATGTCTTCCGGCGTCGCGCACCAGGCGAGCGCTTCGCAGGCGGCGAGTCGAGCCTCTTCGTGCCAGGTCTCGTCCTCGATGAGCTCCATCATCGGCTTGACGGCGCGCTTGTCGCCCCACTCGCCGAGACCTTGCGCGGCGCCGTACGCGACTGCGCGAAGCGCCATCCCCAACATCGCGAGGCCAGCGCCCATCAGGCCCTCGTTGGTGATGTCCATCTTCTTGTCTTTCTTGCGCTCGAACTGCTTCACCATCTTGTCGAAGGACTCCTCGTCCTTCATCTTGCCGAGGTAGCGGAGCGCCGACTGCGCGGTCTCGAACTCGGTGGGGAACGGGGGCTGAGCGCCTTCCTTCGGGAGCGGAGCGTCGGGGAACGCCCACTCGCGGAGCTTGCTCCTGGCCTCGTCGCTCTGGATGTTGGCGAGGAAGCGGAGGCCGTTGGCGTGCGGCTGCGGCTTGTCGGTCAGCCACTTCATGACCGCCTTCTCGCCTACCTTGAGCTCGTCCTTCTTGTCGGGCTGCATGACCGCGAGGTCGGCGAGCATGCGGGCGGCCCAGACGCGCTGGTTGTCGGTCTTGGAGAGGTGGCCGCCGGCGTCGTGCTGCCAGAACTTCTCCTTCGGGTAGGTCGTCTCGGGATCGATCGACATGCGATCGGCGAGGTACTTGGCGCCGCGGATGTCGCCGATCTCGGCGAGGCGCATGCCGACCTCGGCGCGCCAGTGCGGCTCCTTGCTCGCCTCGGCCCACTTCACGAGCGCTTCGGCCGCGCGCGGATCGGCGAGCTCTTCGAGCATCTTGAAGATCTGCTCGGTCTGGAACCAGTTGCGCTCCTCGGGCTCCTTGGCGACGCCCGACAGCGCGAGGACGAGCCCTTCGCCGCCGATGCCGTCGCGGAGCGCGACGAGGAACTTCTGGCGGTTCTCTTTGCTCGCCTCGGCGAGCTTCTTGAGCAGCGGATCGCGCGCCTTCTCGTCGCCGATCTTTCCGAGGCCGTTGGCCGCCTGGCCGGCGACGTCGATGTCCTCGTCGTTGACGAGCTTGATGAGCACGTCGGTGTACTTCGCGTCGCCGGTGCGGGCGATGACGGTCGCGACGAGCTGGCGGACGGCGTTGCTCGAGTCGCCTGCCATGGCGGCGAGCTCGTCGTTCGAAACGAGCGCGGCGAGCTTCTCGGGATCGAAGGCGTTGCCGCCGCCGAGGCGCTGCACCTTGGCGAGCTTCGCGGTGCGGTAGAGGTCCATCGCCTCCTTGAAGACGCTCGGCTCTTTGAGCGTGACGAGCGCCCAGATGATCTGCGGGCGATCGGAGTCGTCGGCGGTCTTCAGCGCCTCGAGGAGGGCGGGCTTGCCTTCATCGGCGGCGGGCGATCCGAAGTGCGCGAGCACCTGCGCAGCGACGCCGTTGATCGCGTGGTTCTTTCGGCCGAGCGCAGCGATCGCGAGCTTGATCGCCTCGGGATCTTCGAGGTGCCCGAGCTGGATGAGCGCCTCTTGCACCATGTCCTCTTCCTCCGAAGAGGTCCACGAGCGCCACTTCGGCACCTGGTCAGCCTCGGGAAGGACGAAGATGTTCATCTTCTCCTTCGCGATCTGCTCCGGCAGCATGCGCTCCTTGTCCTTCTTGAAGCCGAAGTAGAGCGCCGCTGCACCACCGAGGACGGTGATGAGCGCGATCACGATGAAGATCGGATTGAACCGGCCGCGCCGAAAGTTACCGTCCTCTGCGGCTTGGGCCTTGGGCCCTGGGGCCATCTGGGAGAGGTCGTCGTCCGGGGGGAATTGGGCCATGGCGGCCGACAACGTACCTTCTGAGCCTTTCCTCCGACAAGACCGGAGGTCGACCCAGGCACCCTGGAGGACTAGGCTTGCCAGCCATGCCGGCCACATCGAACAAGGCGCCTGCCCCCGCGAAGGGGTTTGTGCCGTCGGCTCTCCTCATCGCCGCGGTGGCGCTCGTGGGGCTCATCCTGCTCCCGCGCCTCTCTTTCTCCCGCGACGAGGCCAAAAACCTTCCCGCCCCGGCCTTCGTGTTGCCCGTGATCCACAACGGCGACGCCGGCTCCCGGCTCTCGCTCGCCGATCTGAAGGGTCACGCGGTGATCGTCGACTTCTGGGCGACGTGGTGCCAGCCGTGCGCCATGCAAACGCCGGTGCTCGATCGCCTTTCGCGACGTCACCGCGAGCGCGGCCTTCGGGTGGTCGGGGTCGACGTCCTCGATGACGACGCGGTGGCGGCGGCCCGGTACGCCGCACAAAAGGGGCTCTCGTACCCGATCGTCGTCGACGAGACCGGCATCACGCAGCGTGAGTACGGCGTCTCGAAGCTCCCGAGCCTGATCATCATCGACCGGGAGGGTCGCATCGTTCACCGGACGAGCGGGTTCGTCGACGAGGCGTCGCTCGAGCGACTGCTGAAAGATGTGCTGTAAAGTTTTAGCGGCTCTGCTCTTGGGGCTGGTCGCGTGCGGACCCAAGCCAGAGGCGACGTCGGAGCCGTCGGCGGCCGCGCCGGAGGTTCCTTCGGCGGCGCCTGAGGTCTCGGCCGTGCCGAGCGCAACGGCGTCGAGCAGCGCGGGACTGGCTGTGGTCGTCGGGCCGTTTCAAGCGCCCGCGACGATTCCCACGTTCGAACGACAGCAGACGTGCGGCGGTCCCTCGTGCATCGTCCACCCCGCGCTCCTCACAGGTGGTCCAGGCGACCCTCCCGCGCGCATGTGGGAGCACGAGATCTCGAAGGGATCGAAGCTCGTCGTGCCGGCGACGCCCAACGCGAGCGTCGTCTTGGTCCTGCTCAGCGGCTCGGTCGAATGGGAAAAGGATGCGACGGACCGGGTAGCTCCGGCGTTTTCTCAACCGCTCGACGGCGTCAGCTTCTACGAGCGTCGCTTTTCGTTCAAAGCCAAAGAGGACACGCGCGTCCTCGTCGTCGGGGTCGATCATCCCGAGAGCATGCGCGGCGCGAAGCCCCCGCCCTCCGATGGCCGCGCCTCGACGTTCACCCTGGCCGGCGGAACCAACCTCGCCTGGGCCGACAACAGCTTCGGCGCGCGCATCGCCGTCGAGCAGGATCCGATCCTCCAGCGTGCGGTCGCGAGCGTGACGTTCCTCGGCATCGGATCGCCGACGGGTGTGGCCGCGCACGTGCACGAAAATGAATGGGAGATGCTCGCGATCCTTTCGGGTGCCGGCACCATGTCGCTGGGCAAGGGCACCGAAGCGAAGAGGATCGAAGTTCGACCAGGCTCGCTCGTCGCAATTCCGAAGGGCACCCTCCACGCGTTCGTTCCGACCGAGCTGCCGGTGACGGCGATCCAGCTGTACACCCCGCCGGGTCCAGAGCAGCGCTTCAAGAAGCTCGCTGCCCCTGGGCAGTAGCCCCTCTTACGAGGCGTCGACCAGGATCTTCATCGCGCCGCGCCGGCCCGCGTGCGCGAACGCTTCATCGGCGCGGGCGAGCGGATAACGCGCCTCGACGAGCCCGGAAGGATCGACGCCCCCCGCAGCGAGCACGTCGACGGCTCGCTTCATGTCGCCGCAGCGCGAGCCGACGACGCGCACCTCGTTGATCACGATGGGCGCGAGGTCGACAGTGAGCTTCGCGGCGACGGTGGTCTTGAGCACCACGGTGCCGCGCGGCGCGACGAGCTCGAGGGCGCGCGCGAAGCCGCCTTCGCTTCCGGTTGCTTCGACGACCAGGGGCGCGCCCTTCAGCGACGAGGGCATCGCGGACTCGAGGACGGCGTCGACCCCGGCGGGCCGCACGTTCGCGAGCTTGTGCTCGTAATGGCCGACGAGCGTGGTCGCGATCCCGGAGCCGGCGAGCGCGAGCGCGATGAGCTGGCCGAGCTTGCCGTCGCCCAGGACGACGGCCCGCGATTGCGGCGAAGCAGGATCGATCTCGTCGAGCACGTGCAGCGCCGCCGCGAGCGGCTCGGCGAAGACGGCGCGGTCGTCGACGAGCCGGTCGGGCACGGCGACGAGGCACCGCTCGGGAACCGCGACGAGCTCGGCGAACGCACCCGCGCGCCCGAGGATCCCGAGCACGGTGCGCCGCTCACAATGGTGACCGTCACGCTCGATGCAGTCTTCGCAAGCGCCGCATCCGGCGTTGATGTCGGCGACGACGCGCTTGCCGATCCAGTCGGGCGCGTCCGCAGCGACGACCTCACCGACCATCTCGTGACCCGGCACGCCGCGAAAACCCATGTACCCGCGCGCGAGCTGCAGATCGGTGTCGCAGACGCCGGCCACGCGCACGCGGACGAGCGCCTCGCCCAGTGTGCGCACCGGCTCCGGCTGATCGGACGACATACGTGCGGATCCGTCGAGGACGAGCGCGAGCATCGGTCGCGAACGTTACCTCAGCTCTTGGGGACGGAGCAGCCGGGCGTTTTGTCCTCGCCTTCGCCGTGCGCCCACGCGATCGCGTCGGCGAGTCGCTTCATCGAATCCTCGGGCAGCGCGTGCCAGACGGGCCCGAGGCTCACGAAACGCGCCGGCATGCCCTGGGCGCAGAGCTTCGCGCGCGCCGCCACCATCGTCTTCTTCGCGCCGTCGAAGTCGCCGGAGGCGAGGACCACGCGGCGAATGCCGTTCGCTCGAAGGCGCGCCGCGTCGGGCGTCAGCGCGGCGCCGATCAAGACGAGGCCACGCCACTTGTTCGCGCGCGCGTACGCCACGTCGCGCGCGACGAACGCACCGCGCGAAAAGCCCATCAAGACGTCGCCGCGCTCGGCGCTCGGCTCGAGCGATAGAGGAGCGAGCGCCGCCTCGAGCGCGGCGTCGATGTGCTGCGCCTTCTCTTCTCCGTCGCCCTTCCAATCGGCGCGGCCGTCGCCGTAGTCGACGTTGCCCGTCGGACACACGACGACAAACCCTGCGTCCTTCGCGCTCGCGACGCGCTCGCACGTTCCTTCGACGTGCGATCCCATTCCGTGGAGCATGGTCAGGACCGGAAGTGAGGGCTTTGGGGCCGGCGGCGCCGGGGGGCTCGCGCTCGGCTCGCGCGCTGCGACCGGCGCCTCTTCCGGTTCGGTCGCGGTCGCGGCTTGCGCCACCTTCGGAGAGGCGCCGGACCGCCAGACGGAGAAGAATCCGATCGCCGTCGCGATCGCGAGACACACCACGGCCATCGTGCGGAGCCTCTGGCTCCGCGCGTTCGATTGCGCGCGCATGAAGACCTCCCGCCCGCGCGAAGGCAGGCGATCGTCGGGGGATCCGAGGCCGGCGCGCGTCGAGAGGGGCGCGCGCCGCGAGCCTCGGTAGCCCTGGTTAGTCCCTGATTCGCGCCGTCTCGGGGGCGAATCCCGCCGCGCTCTCGCGCGCCGTCATCCCCTCATCGTCGGACCCGGCGAGAGTGTGACTCGCCAAACACGCGCGTCTTGACGAAACTCTCCGGCGTGTCGCCCTGGCTCTTGCTCGCCCTGGTGTGGTCGGCTTTCGCCGCCGCGCTGCCGCTCTCCGGCGAAGCGCACCTCGCCACGGCCGCGGTGCTGCTCCCCGGGCTCGAGCCGCCGCCGGTGTTCTCGACCCTCGTTCACGCCGCCGCCGCGTGCGCGCTCGCAATCGTGGGCCGAAGCTCGTTTCGCGAGATCCCGCTGGTGCCCTTGGTGCTCGGGCTCGCCGGAGCCGAAGCTCTCCGGTTTCTGTCGGCCGATGTGCGTGGATCGGTCCTGACGGTTGCCGTAGGCGTGCTCGGCACGGCGGCGATGCTCGTCGCCCTCGGTGTCGCGCCGCGCAATCTCGAGCGTCGCTCGCCGATCCGCGAGACCGCGCTCGCGGCGGCGACCTTGGCGCTCTCGGGCGCCCCGGGCGCATCCCCGATCGCATGCGCCCTCACGGCGCGCGCTTGGTCGGGCAGGAGGATCCCGGCGCCTGCCGCGGCCCTTTGGGCTGCACCCTTCGAGGCGCGCGCGGCCTGGACGGCGGGCGGCATCTCGGCGCAGGGCGTCTCGCCGCTCGAGCTGGCCGTGGGCGCCGTCCTCGCGGTCGTCGGGGCTGCGGCAGGCGCGCGGATGCTCCGCCTCGGGCCCGAGCGCATCGCCCGCATCGGTGCGGCGTACCTGAGCATCTTCGGCGCCGCGCTCCTCGCCTACGCGTACGCCCTTCGATGAGCCGTGGTATGCCCCGACGCGTGAGCCGTTCGATCCGCGTCGTGGTCCTCGCAGGTGGCTCGGGGACTCGCTTCTGGCCCGCGTCCCGAGCCCGTCGTCCGAAGCAGCTGCTCCCGCTGACCGGCGGCGCCCCGATGATCCGCGAAACGATCGCCCGGGTCATGCCGATGCTCCGCGGGTGGCAGGACGTGCTCGTCGCCGGCGGACGCCTCGTCGAAGAGGGCACGCGCGGGGTGCTCCCCGAGCTGCCCCGAGAGAACCTCTTGGTCGAGCCGGTGCCGCGAAACACCGCGCCGTGCATCGCCTGGGCGACCGCCACCGTCGCGCGCTCGAATCCTGACGACATCGTCATCGTGCTCCCGAGCGACCATCACGTTGCGGACCCGGAAGGTTTTCGGCGCGCGCTCGAGCTCGCCGTCTCCTCGGCCGAGTCGGGGGTCGTGACGACGATCGGCATCAAGCCGACGCGGCCGGAGACGGGCTTCGGCTACATCGAAATCGAGGACGGCCTTGCGGGTGAGGTGGTCTCTGTTCGCCGCTTCGTGGAGAAGCCCGACCTCGAGCGCGCCAAGGAGTTCGTCGCGAGCGGGCGCTTCCTCTGGAACGCGGGCATGTTCATCTACCGCGCGCGCGACATGATGCGCGCCGTCGAGGCGCACCTGCCCGCCGTCGCGGACGCCACGCGTGCCCTCGATGACGCGGCGAAGGCCGGCCGTGAAGCCGAGGTGCTCGACCAGCGCTTCGGACAGATGCCCAGCGTCAGCATCGACGTCGGCGTGATGGAGAAGCTCGATCGCCTCGCCGTCGTCCCCGGAGACTTCGGCTGGAGCGACATCGGCAGCTGGCAGGCGGCGTGGGAGCTCGTGCCACACGACGCCCTCGAGAACGCTACCGCTGTCGGCGCGACCTACGTCGAGTCGAGGGGCAACCTCGTCGTCGACGCCAGAACGCCCGGCTCCCCCAAGAAGGTCGTGGCGCTCGTCGGCGTCGAAGACCTGGTCGTCATCGATACGGACGATGCGCTCCTCGTGGTGCCCCGAGCGCGGGCACAGGACGTCCGCCTCGCGGTCGAGGCGCTGAAGAAGACCGATCCCGAAGTCCTCTGAAGCGGGGGCGCGGCCGCTTGGTGGACGCCGAGTCCAAGCATACGTCGCCTGGCGATCGACAGACCCGGCGGAGCGAGCCACAAACTGCGTGGCATATAGCCTGCAGCCCGGTCCGCTCGGATGCGCTTTGGGGAAGGTTTGACGGTCGGCGGTCGGTACCGAGTCATTGCGCGGATCCCGGCAGCCCACGGCCGACCCGCCTTCTCGGGTGAAGGGCCGGAGGGGCCGGTGTGCATCAAGGTATGGCCCGGAGCCTCCGACGCGCGCGCGGCTCGCTTCGGAGAGATAAGTCGAGAGCTCTCCCATGCCGGTACGGCGCGCCTCAAGCACGTCGAGCACCGGGCAGGAGGCGTCGTCGTCGTCGAGGATCTCGTCGTGGGGCCCGCTGCGCTGATCCCGGCGTCGCCGGCTCACGTGCTCGGGTTCCTGACGAGCCTCCTCGGGATCCTCAGTGTCTGTCATGACGCAGGCGTCATCCATGGGCGCCTGACGCCTTGGCGCATCGGCCGCGCGAGCGACGGGCGCTACCTCGTTCGCGGCTTCGACGGCGCGGCGTCGCGCGCCGCGCCGACCGTCGAGGGCGCGAGGCGCGGGTGGACGGGGGCTTGGGCTGCGCCGGAGCAACGCGGCGCCGGACCGATCGACGAGCGGACGGACCTCTACGTTGCGGCGCTCCTCGCGTCGTTCTTCCTGACCGGCGAGTCGCCGCGCCAAGCTTCAGACGCCGCGGTCGAGGACGTCTCGGCACCGCACCCGTCGCTATCGCCCGAATCCATCGTGGGCGAGGGGTGGCACGGCGTCCTCGGTCGCGCTCTGAGCCGCGCGCCGGCCGAACGCTTTCCCAGCGCAAGGGCGATGCTGCGAGCCGTCAAGACGCTCGCAAAGATAGCCGCGCTCGCCCCGCCACCGCGCGAGGCAGTGACGGACACCGCCTTGCTCACGGTGCCTTTGCCCGCGGCGAAGACGACGCTGCTCGGAAGCTATCGCCTCGACGACACGCCGCCCGCGGGGTGCGATCAGGACGGCCCGGCGGCGAGCCATTCGTAGGTGCGGCGGAGCCCTTCCTCGAGCGGCGTCGTCGCTCGCCAACCCAAGACGCGTGCGGTCTTTTCGGGGTTGCCGAAGCGCTCGGTCCCCGCCGTCCAATCGGCGGGGCCGCTGTCGGGGGTGATCGCTCGACCGCTCACGGCGATGATCTTTGCCATCAAGTCGCGAACGCTCGTCGGTAGGCCGCTCGCCACGTTGAGCACCTCACCCGAGATGTCCTTCTCCATCGCCAGGATCGTCGCCTCGACCGCGTCGTCGACGTAGACGTAGTCGAGCGACTGCGCGCCATCTCCGAAGACGACCGGCGCTTTTCCTGCAAGGAGCCGCTCGAAGCTCCTCATGATGACGCTCTTGTATCCCATCCCGGCAAACTGCTTCGGTCCGTAGACGAAGAGGTACCGCAAGACGACGTAGGGGACGCCCGAGGTCTGGCTGGTGTAGGCGAGCAAGTGCTCGCCCGTCAGCTTGCTGATGCCGTAGATGGTGCGCGGCTCGCAGCGCTCGGTCTCGACGAAGGCGCCGCCGTTCATCCGGCCGTACGCGTAGAGCGACGACGTAAACACCACCTTCTTCACGCCCGCACGAACGGCGGCCTCGTAGAGCGTCAGCGTGCCGGAGACGTTGCTCGCGAGGACCCGCGCGGGAGAGTCTTTGCTCTGGTTGTGCTTCTCCGCCGCGAGGTGAAAGAGGTAGTCGGCGCCGCTGATCGCGCCTTCGAGCTCGCCGGGCGGATCGAAGCCAATCTCGTGCTCGATGAGGCGAACGCCCTTCTGCTCGCCCAGGTTGGCGACGTCGCCGTAGCGCAGGCTGTCGATGACGGTCACGCGGCCAGCGCCTCGCGCGAGGAGCGCTCGGACGAGGTGCGACCCGATGAAGCCGGCCCCTCCCGTGACGACGATGCTCGAGCCGTCGATGCGCATTCGCGTGACGTTAGAGGAATGCCCGTGAGGTCACCAACGAGCAAGGCGCGATCCGTCGGTCAGGGGAGATGACACACCTCGGCACGCAGCACGACGAAGGACCCCGGATCGCCGCGGCGTCGTGCTGGCACGCGGGGTGCCTGGGGCCGGACCCGTGGATTGGAGGCTCGTGGGCGCTGATGTAGCGGTGCGCAGCGACGCGTGGTAGGCGTGGCCGCGTTCGTCATGGCTCTAGCGCAGGTTCCCACACGCGCCCGTCGCGTGCTCGAGCTCGCGGGCGAGAGCTTGGATCCGAACGCTCGGGGCGGGCCCGACCCGGTTCTCGCGCAAGAGCTCTTGTGCGACGCGCTCGTCTTCGCCGCCGCCGACTCGACGGCACCCGCGACCGACGACGTGGGCGAGTCGCGTGTCGAGGCGGCCATCGCGCGACTGACAGCTTCGGGCGCGCTCTCCCGGGCCGCCGGCAGCACCGAACGCGCGAAAGAGATCCTGACAGGTCTGACGGCGACCCCGCCCCCTGCGGACATGCCCGCGCTCGAGCTGTTCGTGCGGCAGGTGGTCGACGCGACCGAGGGGCACGACAAGACGCGCCGAGCCGCTCGCCGCCGCCCCTGGATGTACGCCGGGCTGATCGTCCTCGTCGTCGGTGCGCTGGGTGCGTTCGAAGCAGCGCGCTTTCCCTGGCGTTCGTACGCATTCAAAGCCTCGTCGGCAGAAGCGGGGTTCGTCGCCCAGGGCCGCCTCAGTCAGCTCCAGTCTTACAACCTGCTCTTCCACACCACGACCGAAGACGGTCCGTGGGTCGAGATCGACCTGTTCGAGACGCGGACGGTGTCTCGCATCATCCTTCGGCAGCGCGCCGACTGCTGCAAAGACCGCGGTCTGCCGATGATCGTCGAGGTCGCGGGCGAGGACAAAGCTTGGGTCGAGGTCGGTGAGCGCACCGTGGCGTTCGACAAGTGGGACCTTCGGTTCACCAAGCCGCATGAGGCGCGCTGGGTGCGCATCCGCTCGACGGCGACGACGATCCTCCACCTCTCGGACATCCAGATCCGGTGAAAGCACGAATCAAGTCGCTCCTCGTGCGTGTACGGCCCTGGCTCCCGGGGTGGCCGTACTTCGTCTTCGCGATCGTGTTCGCGACCTCACGCATGATCTATCGCGGCGAGCTCGGCGTGCGCTTCGACCCGAGCCCGCTCTTCTATTTCATCCAGTGGGTCGACCCCTGGTTCTTCGAGAACGATTTCGTTCGGAGCATCCTCTATCTGCACCATCAAGCGCCGCTCCCGAACTTCGTCGTAGGCGCCGCTTGGCTGGCCCTCGGGCCCGTCGACTCGATCACCTTCTTGGACGGCATGTTCCTGGCGTTCGGTGCGACGCTCGGCTTTGCGATGATCGCCGCGCTCGAGCGGCTGGGCGTCAACCGGCTGTTCGCGCTCGTCGTCGCGTGCGCGTTCGTGGCCACGCCGGAGTTCGTCATCTACGAATGCTGGCTCTTTTACCACGTGCCGATCGCGGCGCTGATGTGCTGCTCGCTCGTCGCTCTCCTCTACTTCTATCGGCGGGGGACCTTCCGTGCGGCGCTGCTCTTTTTCTCCCTGCTCGCGCTGATTGCGCTCGTTCGAAACATCTATGGCGTGCTGTGGATGGTCGTCGCCGCGGCCGTCCTCCTGATCGCGCCGCCGATCGCGTCCCAGCCGGGGGTGCGCATCCGCAGGACCATCCTCAAGGCGCTCATCGTCCCGGTCCTCCTCGTCTACGCGAACAACCTGAAGACCTCGCTCTTGATTGGCCGCGGCTTCGGGGACGCGTTGATCTGGACCAACATGGTCACCAAGATCTGGGGCGAGCTCCCCGTCGCCGAGCGCGAGAGGCTGGTCGAAGAGGGCCTGGTATCCGACGCGGTGAACCACGAGCCGTACAGCGATCCCGATTCCGTCCCGCTCCTCGCGGTCGAGGTGGCCGAGACGGGTGTTCCGCTGCTCGACGTGAAGAAGACCGCGACCGGGCGGTCGAACACGCACTCGCTCGAGCATTTGATGGTCGCCGACCGGTACTACAAGCCGGACGGCAAGTATCTTCTGAAAAACTACCCGATTGCGTACGCCAACGCAGTCAGGTGGGCGATCACCGATTGGTACATGTCGTCGCCGACTCGGGACATCGTCCTGCCGCGGTTCGCCAACTACAAACGCCTCGGCCGCCTCGACACGAAGCTCAACAAGCTCGCGGGGCTCCGTCCCACCGGCCAGATCCTGGCAGTGATGATCCTCGTGCCCCTCGCCTTGGCGTACGGCGTCTATCGCCTGGTGCGAACGCGCGCGCGCCTCGCGTCCGAGCGCTCGTCGGTGGTCGCGATCGCGTTCCTGCTGCTCACGATCCTGTATGCCGGGCTCGGCACCACGCTGGTGTCGTACGGCGATTTCAGCCGGTATCGCTTCGACGTCGATCCGTTCTACGTCATCCTGCTCGTGCTCCTCGCCACGCAGGTCGCCAGGTTCTTCGTTCGTTTGACGAAGCGTGCGTTCGCGCGTCTGAGGCGGGTCGCTCCCGCGAGGTGAAGGCGTGTCGGAGCTCCACCTTTCGGTCGTTGCGCCTTGCTACAACGAAGCGCTCAACCTCTCCGAGCTCTCCAGGCGCGTCATCGCGACATTCGATCGTGGAGGGATCGAGGGTGAGCTCATCCTCGTCGACGACGGATCGAGCGACGATACCGCCCTTCGCATCAAAGAGCTCGAGGTGCTCTATCCGGGGCGCGTCGTCGGCAGGTTTCACGGAAGAAACCGTGGCATGGCGTACGCGTGGAAGACGGGAGTCGCCGCTGCGCGCGCCCCGCTCGTCGCCGTCATCGACGCCGACCTCCAATACCAACCCGAGGATCTGCTCCGCCTGCGCCGCGAGCTCCTGGAGCACAGCGTGGACGTGGTGCAGGGCTTTCGCAGCCCCGTCGGTCGCGCGCGCGACGCCCGCTACAACCTGAGCCGAGGGCTCAATTTCCTGTTGAACCGCACCTTCAACATGAAGCTGCGCGACAACAAGAGCGGCTTCGTCATGTCCTCGAAAGAGGTGATGGAGGATCTGCTCTCGTACAAGGGGTCCTACTACTACTGGCAGTCCTTCATCATGGTGAGCGCCCACGCCAAGGGCTACACCTACAAGGAGGTCGAGACGCTCTTCGAGGACCGCCGCGCCGGGACCAGCTTCCTCGACGGCCAAGCGTACCGCGCCTCGGCGCGCTCCTTGATCGATCTCGCCACCGCCGCCGGCGAATACAGGTTCGGGCGGCGAGCGGCCGATATTTCCGAGCGCTTCTTGAAGACGAAGCCGGTGATCGATCGGTCGATTTCACCACCGCTTTCGCGGCGCGCCTATTGGAAGGCGTACCTCTCGGTCTTCGATCAGACCCATTGGATGATCACCCGCGACGTCGAGCGCTACTACGAGCTCTTGAACCGCACGCAATGGCTCAGTCCGTCGGACGTGCGCGAGCTCCAGGACGAGAAGCTCTCGCGGCTGATTCGCCACGCGTACCGTGAAGTCCCTTACTACCGCGAGAAAATGCGGGCGGCCGGCATTCGGCCCGATGACATCCGCGGGCAGGCGGATCTCCACAAGCTCCCTTACCTCACCAAAAACGACGTTCGCGAGCACCTCCATTTCGACATCCTCAGCCAGAACCACGACAAGGACGCCGTCCTCAAGATCACTACGAGCGGATCGACCGGCGAGCCGTTCGTCTGCTACGCAGACCGAGCGCAGCTCGAGTTCCGTTGGGCTGCGACGCTGCGATCGCAGGAGTGGACGGGGTACCGGTTCGGCGACCCCTGCGTGCGTCTGTGGCACCAGACGATCGGCCTCGACCCGTCGCGGCAGATGCGCGAGCGCCTCGATGCAATCGCCGCGCGGCGCACGTTCATCCCGGTCTTCGAGATGAACGACGCGAGCCTCGAGAAAATGATCCGCACCATCGAGCGGGCACAGCCCGTCCTCCTCGACGGGTACGCCGAGGCGCTCGACTTCATCGCGCACTACCTGAAACGGCGGCCCGACGGCTTGAAGGTCGCTCCCAAGGCGATCATGACGAGCGCGCAGACGCTCCCCGAAGCGAGCCGCCGCATCATCGAGGAAGCGTTCGGCTGCAAGGTGTTCGACAAGTACGGCTCGCGCGAGTTCAGCGGCATCGCCTACGAGTGCGAGGCGCATACCGGCCATCATGTGGTGGGTGAGGGCTACATCGTCGAGATCCTCAAGGGCGGCCAGCCGGCCAAGCCGGGCGAAGCGGGCGAGGTCGTCATCACCGATCTGAACAACTATTGTCTGCCCTTCATCCGCTACCGCATCGGCGACCTGGCAGTGGCCAGCGACCTCGGCGTGCCGTGCCCCTGCGGTCGCGGGTTGCCGCTCATCGGTGCGATCGAAGGGCGCGTCCAGTCGATCATCGTTGGGGCCGACGGCCGCTACGTACCGGGCACCTTCTTCGCGCACCTCCTCAAGGAGTACGATCACGCGGTTCGGCTCTTTCAGATCGAGCAGGAGCGGTCGGGCCACATCCATTTCCGAATCGTGAAGGGCGGGCGCTTCTCGGACGAGGCATTGCAGGAGATCCTCACGCAGCTCCGCCGGTACCTGGGCGACATCGAGGTCGAGGTTCAGTTCGTCGACAGCGTGGATCTGGTCGCCACAGGAAAGCGGATGGCGAGCATTTCGAAGCTCAAGGTCGATTTCCAGGCGAGGCCGCTCGCGAGAGCAGCCGATTGACGTCGAGCCTCCAGTCCCGGCTGCGTACGGTGGGGCCGGAGCTGGGCCTCCTCTTGGCGGGCATTGCGCTGCGCATCCGCTTCGGCTCGATCTACGAGCCCACGTGGGGCTACGACTGGCATCCTCATTGGGGGTATCTCGAGCACGTCTTCACCACGGGTGAAGTGCCCGATCCCTCCCTCAACACCGCCGCCTACCACCCGCCGCTCTACTATTGGATCGGCGCCTTGCTGATGAAGAGCGGCGCGGGTCCACAGGGGATTCAGGCGCTCTCGATCGGTGCGGGGATCGCGCGTCTGGTCATCACCTTCATCGGTTTCCGCATCGTCCTGCCCTCGCATCGTCTCGCCAGGTGCGTCGCGCTCGCGCTCGCCGGCGTGCTTCCGTGCGCGCTTCACGGGGACGGAATGGTCACGAACGAGTCGCTGAATGCGCTCTTCGGCACGCTCGCGCTGGTCCTCGGGATCAAGATGCTCACCTCGCAGGGCCGGGCCCGGCTCGGCCACGCAGCGGCGTTTGCCGTCGCGCTCGGCGCCGCGCTGCTCACCAAGATCTCGTGCGTGATCCTGGTCCCGCTGGTGGCCGTCGTCGCGCTCGTGCAGTCGTTCGCGCGGGGTGGTCGGCTCGCCGAGAGAGCGCGGAGCGCGGCAATTCCGATCGGCGCGCTCGCGGTGGCCCTGGCGATCTCGGTGCCCGTCTATGTCCACCACCACCGAACGAGCCCGAGCATCCTCGCGACAGGCTTCGAGTGCATGCCTTACTACCAGGAGGAGCTCGAGGAGCTCGAAGAGACTCCCTACCTGGAGCGGCGCACGCTCGGTTACCTGGTCGGCGCGGGCGACGAGCGATTCTGGATGCGACCGGTCTATCCCAGCGAGCCATCACGCTTCTGGCCCATCCTGATCGCGTCCACCTTCGGCGATTACCTCAACTACCACTTCGGCGGACCGATGCGACCGGGTGAGGACGCGTCGGTGATCTCCGTCGAGCATCCGGTGCCGCTCTTCGCCTGGCTCCGAGCTTCTGTCATCGCAGGGGTACCCATCGTCTTTGCTACCCTGGCGGCAATGGTCGTCGTCGCGTGGCGATCCTTTCGCGCACGCGATGCGCTGGCCTTCCTTCTCCTCGGCTTTCCTCTCCTCGCGGTCGCCGGGCAGCTCCACTTTTCGATCCGCTATCCATTCGACGAAGAGGGGATGATCAAAGCCCATTACATGGTCTTCGCCGCCGGTCCGCTGTTTGGTCTATTCGGGCTCGCGGTCTCGGCCGCGTGGAGCTTTCGCTGGTGGAGCAAGCCCATCGCGCTGGGGCTGCTCGCGGCGTTCGGGGTCGTCGCCAGCTATACGTTGATGGCGTGCTTCGGCTGACGCGCGCACGCGTCAGCGCACCTTGATCTCGCGGAAATGAAGCACCGTCGTGGCCGTGGACCGGATGCGGGCCCAGCGCGCTTCCTGCGGCGGGAACTTGACGACCCAGGTGTCGAACGGTTTGTTCCGCTCGGCAACGACGCGCCAAGCTTTGTCCTCTCCCGCGAGCTCCACGATCATCGGTATTCCGCGTTCGCTGCAGCAGTCCGGTCGGTTCCTGAGCGTCAGCCCCTTGACCGTCCGGGTCTTCTGGAGATCGATCTCGACCCACGGCTCCCTCTCTTGGCGGGTGTGGAGCACGAGGCCGTAGGCGTAGACGCTGCCGAGCCTGCCCTCTGTATAGAAACCCTTGTGCGCCGACGAGGCGACGAACGCGTACGAGTCGGAGGGAAACCGAAGATAGGTAAAAAGGAGGATCGAGAGCGCCGTGGCGGCCAGCAAGCCGATGACGCCGAAGCGCCGCACCTTCCTCGCTCGCGTCATGCGGTCGATCTCGGCTGCTCCACGCACGATGTCGGCGACGAGCCGCTCGAGCTTTTGGATCTCGCTCGACGCGGGCGTCGTCTCGAGAGCCTCGAGCTCCGCGCGCGCGCCGTCGCTCCTCTCGCCCAGCTGACCGATCCCGCCCGCGCGCTCGAGCCGATCCCACGCCTCGGTCACGGTGCCCGGCACAGGCTCGGCCGGCGTGACGGCCTTTGCCGACCAGAGCATCGCCCTGCGAAGAAGCACGCGCGCGAGCTCGAGGTCGGGGCCGCCCCGGGCCTTCGAATCGAGGGCGCGACCGGCGAGCTCGAGCGCGCGTTTGGCACGCTTTGACGCGCTTTCGTCCGCCGACGTCGCGCTCGGCTCGGCCGCGGCGGGCGCCGCCCCCGAAGAAGCGGCCGATGAATCGGCCGCTTCGCTGCCAGAGATCTCTTCGACGGCGCCTTCCGCACCCATGCTCGGCGCGAGGCTTAGCACGGCGTGTGCCAGTAGCGAAAGCCTCCGAGGATGCGCCTGCTTCTCGAAGGAATTGACTACATCGCAGCGAGGCGGCGCTCGAGGTCCTTCGGGTCTCGTCGCCAGCTCGCGAAGAGGTCGCGCGACATCGGATCGGGTGCGATGTCTTCCTCACTCGCTTCGACGCCGTCGAGGATCCCTGCCGCGACGGCCTCGGGGCTCGTCTTCGGCATCTCGAAGCTCCTGACCATGTCGGTGTCGATCGCGCCGGGGAGCGCGGCATGCACGCTGATTCCCTTCTTCGCGAGGTCGCCTCGGAGGGCCTGGGTGATCGAGAACGCGGCAGCCTTCGACGCCGAGTACGCGCCGAGCGCAGGCATGTTCGCCAGCGACACGACCGAGAGCACGTTCACCAGCGCGGCGCCGCCCTTCGCTCCCGCGCGCTCGAGCGCCGGCAAGAAGGCCTTGGTCGACGCGAGGGTCCCGAAGAAATTCGTCGCGAAGTCCTGTGCGATCTGATCGTCGCTGCTCGTGAGCACGTTGTACGACGCGAGCACGCCCGCGTTGTTGATGACGATCGTAGCGTCCGCAGCCAGTCTCGCCGCTTCCGCGAGCGACGCGGGGTTCGTGATGTCCAGAGCGAGCGGGACGACTTTGTCGGGCGAACGCCTCGCGAGGTCTTCGAGCCTCTTCGGATCGCGAGCGCCCGCGTAGACGCGTCGCGCTCCTCGTTCGACCGCCGCCTGGACGAGCGCCGCACCGAGCCCGCGGTTCGCTCCGGTCACGACCACCACCGAGTCTTTGATCTTCATGGTTCTCACCTCGCGAGCCACTTTGCGTCGTCCACCTCGGTCGCTGTAGACGCCCACCGCACAAGTCAGCCTTGCGTGCGACGCAAGAATCACCCACCTTCGGCCTCGTGGATCTCCTCGCGCAGATGGCCACCTTCGTTCGTGTCGTCGAGGGCAGCAGCCTGTCCTCGGCTGCCCGGGCGCAGCGCTTGTCGCTGCCCGCGGTGAGCCGTCAGCTCCGGGCGCTCGAAGCGGAGCTCGGGGTCACGCTGGTGGTTCGATCGACGAGGCAGCTGCACGTCACCGACGCAGGGCGCCGCTGGTACGAGCACTGCCTCCGAATCCTCCGCGACGTGGAGGAGGCGCGGGACGAGGTGCGAAGCACGAAGGTCGTCCGCGGCACCCTCGTCGTCAGCGCGTCGTTCACGTTGGGGCCCGCGCTCCTCGTGCCGTGCCTCGCGAAGCTCGTCGTGAAGCACCCGCACCTCAACGTCGATCTCCGGCTCGAGGATCGGCTCGTCGACCTCGTAGGCGAGGGCGTGGACGTCGCGATACGCGCAGGGACGCCGCCGCCCGACAGCACGGCGTACGTCGCTCATCCCATCTTCTCCATGAAGCGTCTCCTCGTCGCGGCGCCGCGCTGGCTGCGCAAGCACGGCGCGCCGAAGTCGATCGGAGAGCTCGCGCGCCGGCCGTGCCTGGTCCAGGTGACGCCTCGTGGCACCGTCGTGCGTTGGGAGCTCTCGCGCGAGGCCGAGGATCGAACGGTAGAGGTCCGCGGGCCGCTCCGATCGAATACCCCGAGCGCGCTCCGGGACCTCGCCGTCGAGGGCGCCGGGATCGCGTACCTACCGGATTGGCTGGTCGCTCCGGATATCGCCGAAGGAAGGCTCAAGCGAGTCTTGCCCGATTGGTCTTCACGGCCGCTCTCGGCGTGGGCGGTACATCGCACCGAGCTCCGCGGATCGCCGCGCCTGCGGGCATTGCTCGAAGCGCTGCCCAAATCGCTCAGAGCTTGATCTGTTTCCAGCTGCCGAGCTTGAACTTGGCGACCATCGCAATGGCCAGCGCGATGATGTAGCAGACGGCGGCGATCCACAGGCCGAGCTGGCCCATGCCGAGCGTGACGCTGAAGAGCCACGCGAGCGGGACGAGGCAGAGGAAGTGGAGGATGAGCTCGACCACCATGACGAACTTGGTCGCGCCGGCGCCGAAGAGCGCCTGGGTGAGGATCATCGCGGTGGCGATCAGCGGCGTGCAGACGCCCATGATCACGAGCGGGGTGAGCGCCGCCGATCGAACGGCGTCGCTCGAGGCCATGAAGCCGAGGATCTGCCTGGAGAACACGACCTCGGCCACGCCGACGACGCCGAAGATCAGGAGGCCGAGCTTGACGCTCGCCCAGCCGAACCGCTCTGCCTTCGAGGGCTCTTTCTCGCCGAGGGACTGCGAGACCAGGGTGGCGGTGGCGGTGCCGAAGGCGAGGCAGGCCGTGAATGTCAGCTTGAGGATCGCGACGATGTTGGCGACCGCCGCGCTGTTGACCGGCTCGGTGGTCGCTGCGCCGGCGGCTTGGTCGATCTTGTCGAGCTCGCTGGCGATCATCGCGAAGAGGGCGAAACCCGTCATGACCGCGATCGTCGCGATGGCGCCGGGGATCGAGACCCTGAGGAGCGACCAGAGCAGAGAAGGCGAGAGCTTCTTCAGGTCGAAGGGACGGTAGCGCTGGCGATAGGCGGGCAACAGCGCGTAGCCGACCATGATCGCCAAGCCGATGTACGTCGCGATGACCGCCGCGAGCCCGGCGCCGGCGATACCCATCTTGGGGATGCCCAGCGTCTCGTTGCCGAAGATGAGGAGCAGGCAGAAGACGATGTTGATGACGTTCATCACGATCGCCGAGACGAAGTGCACCGTCGTCTTGCCGATCCCGTCGAAGAACGCCTTGAACGCGGCGGTGACCGCCATGCTCAGGATTCCGAGCATGCGCCAGTCGAGGTAGGCGTGCGCGCTCTCGCGCGCGCCCTCGACCTTGATGAGGACGTTGAGCAGCGCCGTCTGCGCCGCGTAGCCGAGGCCGACGAACAGCGCACCGCCCAGCAGCGTGAAGACCAGCGCGTTGAAGAGCACAGCACCGGCGCGCTCGTGCTCGTCCTCGGCGAAGCGCCGCGCGGTCATCGCTTGGGTGCCGACCGAGATGGCCGACAGCGACCCGCCGAAGGCCCAGAGCAGCACCAGCGAAGGAAAGAGCGCGGCCTGCGCGTTCGAGGCTTCGGCCTCGGGCAAGCGAGCGAAGAGGACGATATCGATCTCGTTGACGAGGCTCTGCGAGAGCATCGCAGCGAGGGTCGGGAGCGCCAGCCGAAGGATTACCTTGTGCGGCCTACCCGAGGTGACGACGTTCGTCTTCGGCAGATCGACTGCGATTTCCGCCATTCGTCCCAGGCGAGTAGCACATCCGAACCGGGATGTCGCAAACCTGGCGTCAGTCGCACAGATCCGCCCAGGCGAAGACGGTGTCGATCTTCACGGGGTGCGCAGCGCCCAGCTCGTAGCGATTTGTCGCCTCGACACAGCCGGGCCATTTTTCGACCGTTGCCCAGTCGCCGCGCGTGTACTTGTACTCGAGCCACTCGCCGCGCGGGACGAGGAGCGTGCCGGTGGCCTCTTGGGGGCCCGGGCCCCAGCCGAGGGGTACGTGCATCCAGCCGTTCGCCGACGACGCGATGTGGACGGCCGTGTCCGGGGGTGTGCCGGCCGGGAGCGTAACGTGAAACGTCATCTCTACCGGCGGCCTGAGCTCGACGAGCTCGCGGTGGTAGACGAGCTCGAGCTCGAAGGCATCGGTGTCGGTGAAGCCGACGACGACCGACAAGTCGCGGTGGTCGTAGAAGAAGCCCTCGCCCGAGACGAGGAGCGACTCGAGGTCGTCGTGCTCGGCGAGCGCCGAGCCGTCGAGGAGCGCGCCCTCGGCGCCGTGATCCGCGCGTCGGATGCGGACGAGGATGGTGCGACCCGGCGGCGTGTACGAGCCCTCGCGCCCTCCGGCGCGCAGCACGGCGCCCGACGCCGTGGGCTCGACGGTGTACGTGACGCGCGAGAACGCGCCGCCTGCGTAGGCGAGCGAGTCCCCATCGTCTTCGTAGAGCGTGAAGCTCGACGGCGCGTCGCCCGGATAGACATCGAGAAAGAGTGGCGCGAGCGGCGCCTCTTCGGAAAACTCCACGGTCGGCCCGCGCGCGATGATCGCGCCTTCTCGGGCGAACATCGGGAGCGCGCCGAGCGTCAGGCCGATCGTCTCGGTCGCCGGACCCTCGTACGCCGCGCCGGACCGCACCTCGAACCACCGACCCTCCGGGAAGTACACCGTGCGCGTGGTCGCGCCCTGCTCCAGGATCGGCGCGACCATCAGGCCCGATCCGAGCATCGCTTGATCGTCGATTGCGTACGTCGCAGGGTCGTCCTGTTGCTCGAACACCAGCGGCCGAAGGATCGGCGCGCCGGTTCGACGCGCTTCATCGAACAAGCTGTAGAGCGTGGGAAGGAGCTCGTAGCGCGCCCGCATCACGTTGCGGCTGATGTCCTCGGCCTCGGTGCCGAACTGCCACGGCTCTTGCGGCGCCGACGTATTGACGACGTGCCCTCGAAAGAACGGCGAGATCGATCCGAGCTGCATCCAGCGCGCGAAGAGCTCGGGCGACGCCCCGCCCGAGTAGCCGCCGACGTCGCTGCCGACGAAGGGAACACCGGAGAGGCCCATCCCGAGCAACATCGGCAGCGTCGTTCGCAACGTCGGCCAGGTGCTCGGCGCATCTCCCGTCCACACCGCCGCGTATCGCTGGATGCCGGCATACCCGGCGCGCGAGAGGACGAACGGCCGCCTGTCGGGCTCGGCGGCGAGCATCCCTTCGAAGGTCGCACGCGCTTCGTTGTGGCCGTAGACGTTGTGCATCTCGGCCATCGTCGACGGAGCGCCGTCGCCTGCCGACGCAAGATCGTTGGGTACCGTCCCGCCCGGACCGACGAAGTCGGACGGCTCGTTCATGTCGATCCAAAGCCCGCGAACGCCGTGGTCGGTGATGCGCGGCAAGAACGTGCCCCAGAGAGCGCGGGCGTCGGGGTTGGAGAAGTCGGGGAACGACGCATCGCCCGGCCAGACCTGCCCGACGTACGGAGCGCCGTTCTGTTCGAGGAAGAGGCCGCCGTCTCGGAGCGAGGTGTAGACGTCCCACGCATCGTCGACCTTGATGCCCGGATCGATGATCGCGACCGCCTTCATGCCTCGATCGGCGAGCGCCGACACGAGGGCCGACGGATCGCCGAAGGTCGCGTCGTCCCAGGTGAAGGATCGGAAGCCCTCCATGTGCTGGATGTCGAGCCACACCGCATCGGCCGGTAGATCCCGCGCGCGCAGCTCGTCGGCGATCGCGAGGATCGTCGACGCATCGGGGTAGCCCCAGCGCGACTGGTGGTAGCCGAGCGTCCAGCGGGGCGGCAAGGTCGCGGCGCCGGTGAGCGATGCATAGCGGCTCGTCACGTCGCGCATCGACGGTCCTGCGACGATCCATTCATCCATCACGCCGCCCGCCGCGGTCATCGCGTACGCGTCCGGGTTCGACGAGCCCATGTCGAACGACAGGCGGTGCGTGTTGTCGAGCAGCACGCCGTACGCCGCGCCGTCGCGCAGGCCGATGAAGAAGGGGATCGACTGGTACAGCGGGTCCGCGTCCGGCGGGTACCCCCCGTGCTCGGGCACGTACGCGTCGGTGTTCCAGAAGGTCATCGTGCGGCCGCGCTTGTCGAGCGGTCCGGTGCGCTCGCCGAAGCCGTAGAAGCGCTCGCCCTCGGCGATCGTGCGCACCAGCTTGCGCGAGCCATCACCGAGCTCGCCGCCCATGGCGAAACCGCCATCTTCCGGGTCGTCGCTGATGGGCGCGCCCGCGGCGTCGAGCACGCGCGCCTTGCAGCTCGCGCGGTCGATCTCGATCAAGAGCTCGTCGGTGCAAACGCGCGCCGTCGTGGCGTCCGCCCCCACCGCGACGGCAAGGCCGTCTGCCGGCGGGGAGATCACCGCATACGAAGCGCGCGCGGGCGCCGATTCCCCGGCCGGCACGTACCGAAGCCTCGCCACCCCGCGGTCATGCATCGAAGCCTCGAGCGACACCGCGCCGCACTCGACGAGCACCCCGCGCCCGTCGATGAGGTTTGCGTCGCCGACATCGAGCGGCGCGCCCCGGCACAGCTGCTGCGCCGTGCTCCCGCCGCCAGCGCCTCCGGCCCCGGTGGCGGACGTCGTTGCGCCACCCGACGCCGCGCCGCCACCTGTGCCCGCGCCGTCATCGCTGCATCCCGGCGCAGCGACGACGAGAACGAACACCAGCCCAGCGCCGCGAGACATGGCGCACCCTACCGCAACTCACCCCTGAGTTACTACCCCGGACATGACAGGAAGACACGTGCACGTGAACGAGCGAACGTGAACGTGAACGAGCACGCATCCACGTGCAGGGCCTACGAGCCCGTGTACGAGCCCGAGCGCGAGTACGAGCCCGTCGACGCACCCGAGCACGAGGCCGAGCACGGCAGCTCGTCCCTTCCGCCGGACACCGGGCGCGGATGGCCGCGCCATCCAGCGCCCAACGAGACGGCCATGCGCTGCCCGTGCCCGCGACGTTTCTCGAGCATCGTTTCCCGTCGTCGTCATCGGGCTCGTACACGGGCTCGGGCTCGTCCACGGGCTCGTCGACCATTGACGTGGATGCGTTCACGTCGACGTTCACGAGGAGCCGTTCACGTTCACGGAAACCGTTCACGTTGACGCGCCCGACTTTTTCAAAATTTCGGCATGCTCGGCGGCGCCGGCAGCTCGCTCCCCGATCGCGTAATGCTCCGTCCCTCGACGATCGCACCATCCGCCGTCATCGCGATACACAGCCCTGCGTCTAGGAACAGCGACACGATCGGCACGGTCATCTCCTGCGATTGCCAGACGGTGCTCCAGCCGCGCAGGTCGTCCCGGATCAGGACGCGCCCGCTGCTGGCGGCCCACGGTCGCCCGAAGGGATCGATGCCGATTGCGCTGATCAACGGCTTGTCGGGCACGGTCTCGACCGCTTGGGTGTCGCCGTCTCGAACGAAGACGACGCCGTCCGTCCCACCCAAATAGCCGATCGTCTTCCGCGGTCGCGAGGCGCCGCAGATGAACGCGCGCGCGGCGCGCGGCGCGTCGAGCTCTTCGAGCTCCCAATCGAGCGCGTTGTAGAGAGCCGCGAACGCGCCGCCCTCTTTGCGGCCCGAGACGAGCCACCGTGCGTCGTCGAAGCGCGTGACGTTGGAGACCGACGCGACACCCGGAAGCTTGAGCGGGCGCAGCCACCTTTTGGTCGCGAACGTGTTGAGGCAAGGAATGCCGTTCTCGTCGACGGTCGCGAGGACGCTGATGTCCTCGAGGTCGCCGCCGAACGCCTCGACCTTCATCGCGCCTTTGGGGCCGCTCACCGTCTCGACCGCGCCGCCCGTCGTGTAGATCGCGATCTCCGCGCTGTCGCCGCCCAGGATCCAGCGGCCTGCGCCGACGCGCTGCACGAAACGAACGCCGCCGGAGAGGCGCAGGCCTTCGGTCGTCGCGACGCGCCACGTCGTTCCGTTCCAGAACGACAGGCCCTGCGGTGTCGCCGCGATCGCTCGACCGTGACCGTCCCACGCGACCGATCGAATGACGAGGCTCGATCCCGGCTGGTGGAGCACGCTCCACGTGAACTTCTCGGGCTCGACGATGCTCGTGTCCGGCCCGCGCGGGAACGTCGAGAAGGTCTGCTCGCGGCGGCGAGGCAGGTGAGGCAACACCATCGACGAGACGGCGAGCGCTTCGGCGAGGCGGCTGTCGGCGCGAGGCGCCGATGCCCAGCCGAGGACGAGGTCGATCGCGCGGACGGCCTTCTCGTTCTTGCGCAGCTCCGGCGAGAGCCCGGGCATCTCCATCAGGCTCCGGCGCTTGCCCGTCTCGAGCGCGCGCATCACCTCCGCCATCGACGTGAAGAGCGGCTCGCCCGTCAGGATGTAGAAGATCATGCTCGCGAAGCTGAAGACGTCGGTGTACGTGCCCACCTCGTCCCCCGTCGTCAGCTCGGGCGCGGCGAAGCCGGGTGTGCCGACCAGCGCGCCGGACAGGGTGCCCGAGACCCCGCTCGGTCGCGCTACGCCGAAGTCGGCGATCTTGAAGATCTCTTCCAGGCCTCGGCCCGTGCAGAGGATGTTGTTCGGCGTCAGATCGCGGTGGATGACGCCGACTTCGTGCACGGCCGAGAGGCCTTGCGCGATGCAGTCGATCGCGTGCGCGGCGCGCGCCGGATCGAACGCGTACCCGGTGTCGCGGAGGCTGCGCCGCACGCGCTGCGCGAGCGTCGTCCCGAGCGCGCCGCCGTGGACGTACTCGATCGCCACCCACGGCAGATCGATCTCGGCATCCGCGCGCTTCACCTTGACCGTCGACGTGTCGACGAGACGAATGACGAACGGCGTCGGCGGCACGCGCTCGTTGAGCCGGCCCAGCGCCACTGCCTCTTTGCGTATCAAGAGGTGCGCCTTGGGGCCGAGCTTCTTCACGAAGAGGGGCCGGAGGACCTTGACCACCACGGGAGCCTCGCCCTCGGGCGAGAGGCGACGTGCGAGGAACGCGACCGACCCGCCGCCTTTGCCGAGCGTCTGCTCGGGGCGGTAGCTGATTCCCGGCGTGATCTCGCTCGGGAACGACGCTCCCAAGAGGCCGTGCAGGTTCTCGTCGTCGCGGGCGATGACGATCATGTTCGCGCCCAGATCATGGTCGGGCTCAGACTACATCCCGTGGCCGGGGCCGAGCACCAACTGCATCTTGGCCACCGGATCGAAGCCTTCGACGTGGGGCGGGTGGTGGCATTCGGTGACGCATGATTTGGGGTCGGGCTTTACCACGATGAGGCCCTTCTTCTTGGGGTCGTTCGCGTGGAGCGACCCGGGGCCGTGGCAGGTCTCGCAGCCGACGTCCTTCAGCTTCTCGACGTGGGTCACCGTGCTCCCGCCCGGCTTCTCGTAGCCGGTCACGTGGCACCCGACGCAGTCGAGGTTGAACTCGACGAACTGTTTCTCGAGCGTCGCGTAGGCGTGCGCGTGGGCGGTCTTGTTCCATACCGCTCGCTCCTGCTCGTGGCAGCTCGTGCACGCATCCACTCCCATGAACGACGCTTGGCCTTCTGCTGCGGGCTCGGGCTTGCGGGATTCGAAGGCCTTCTTGTTGTGGTCGTTGACCCGCTTGTAATAGGTGCTGATGACGTCGGCGACGGCCTTGTCGGCGCCGAGCTTCTCGCGGACCTCGACCAGCTTGTAGCGGAAGTAGCTGCCGCTCGGCGGCGGCGGCGCCTCGGCCTCGAGGCTCGACTTCTTGCGTCGCAGCGTCTCGAGCTCGGCCTTTCGAGCCGACAGGTCCTTGGGGTTGACGTTCTTGTCGGTCTCCCACCCGTTGATTCGGTGCTCGAGCTCGCGGATCTGATCGGTGACCCCGACGATCTCTTCCGTCCGGGCGACCCCGCCTGCGTCGGCGAGCGGGATGGGAGTCCCCGCTTCTACCTTGTCGCGGATGAAGACGTCGACGACCGCGACGGTCTGTAGGTGATTCGACGTCTCGACCACGAGGGTTTTCCCGACCAACTGCGCCGGCCGCGGCTTGTCGTTGAGGTCGCCCTTCTCGACCGGCTTTC